>NZ_MTEG01000002.1:0-382645 GCF_002108615.1 Klebsiella sp. YJ | reverse complement strand
GTTCGCCGCACGTCCGTCAGGTACGGAAGACGCTTACAAGATCTACTGCGAGAGCTTCCTCGGTGAAGCACATCGTAAGCAGATCGAGAAAGAAGCGGTGGAAATCGTCAGCGAAGTGCTGAAAAACGCCTGAGTCAGGTGAAACGAACAGGCATTCTCAGGGGATTGTCGCCCTTTTAAAAGGCGGTTGATCCGCGGAGTGACGTAGAAGGGTTCCATGGTCATCATGGGACCCTTTTTTATGGCGCCATTCCGCCGTTCGCAGATGTTTTCCTGCTTTATCGGTGGAGCCCGCAGGATGGCGACAGGAGTCGCGCTACGGCATAAACCGATAGCCGATCCCCGTTTCGGTCAGTAAATGCTGCGGGCGCGCCGGATCGACCTCCAGCTTTTGCCGCAGATGCCCCATGTAAATGCGTAAATAATGGCTGTGTTCCACCGCATTTGGCCCCCACACCTGATTGAGCAACTGGCGCTGGGTGAGGACCTTGCCGGGATTATTTAACAGCACCACCAGCAGACGAAATTCAATCGGCGTCAGGTGGAGCTCTTCGTCACCGCGTACGATGCGGCGGGCGGGAATATCGACTTCGATATCGGCGAAGCGCACCAGCGGCTCGTCGGCTTGCGCGCCGGCATGTCGGCGCATCGCAACTCTCAAGCGCGCCTGCAGCTCGCCAATGCCAAAGGGCTTACTAAGATAGTCATCGGCGCCGGCGTCCAGCGCGGCAATTTTATCGTGCTCCTCGGTACGGGCCGACAGCACGATAATTGGCATCTGACTCCACTGGCGCACGTCGCGAATAAACTCATTGCCGTCGCCATCGGGTAGCCCGAGATCGAGGATGACTACATCAGGTTTGCGGGTTGCAGCCTCAATAAGGCCCCGTTGCAGGGTATCGGCTTCAAATACGCGCATACCGTCGGCTTCCAGCGCGGTGCGCAGAAAGCGACGGATAGCATGTTCATCTTCAATAATCAGTACGTTTATCACCCGTTATTCCCGTTCAGACAGATAGAACCCTCTCCTTCAGAAGCGCCCGGAACGCGGCTAACGCCTTGCTCAGGATACTCTCGCCGGCGGTAGTCCGGGCAGGCGCGCAGCAGCGCCTCGCGGGCATTCGGCCGGGGCAGCGTTATGCCGCTCCGGTCCATTCATCCAGTTCCGGGGCCGTTTCCCTGGGGAGTGTAACACGGAAGCAGGCACCGCCCTCTGGTCGCGTATGAGCGCTAATCGTACCGCCGTGCACTTCAACAATCGCACGACAGATGGCCAGACCCAACCCGACGCCAGGGATCGCCGACTCTTTATGTCCGCGGGAGAACTTATCAAAGATAGCCTGTTCCTGACCCGTTGGGATCCCGGGACCATTATCCCACACCTCTAAGCGCAGCTGCTGCTCATCAGCCTGCGCCGTAATGCCGATCTGCGCCTTCGAGCCGGCATATTTCAACGCATTCTCCAGCAGGTTAATCAGCACCCGTTCAAACAGCGGGCCGTCGACATGAACCAGCAGCAGCGGATCGGGCAGCGCCAGCTGAATATGCTGCCCGCCGAGCCCCGGTTCCAGCATGCGCAGGGCGCTGCCGATCACCTCTTCGAGCGTCAGCCACTCTTTATGTAAGTTAAATCCGCCGGACTGAATGCGTGCCATATCCAGCAGATTATTGACCAGCCGGGTCGTATTCAGCACGTGTTGACGAATTTCATTGGCCTGCGGAGCATGTTTCGAGCCTTCGCTGGCGAGGTCGAGCGTCAGAATTTCCGCCTGCCCGAAGAGAACGGTCAACGGCGTGCGCAAATCATGGGAGAGTGCCGCCAGCAGCGAGTTGCGCAGGCTCTCCCGCTCACTGTTGAGTCGGGCCTGCTCTTCGCTGGCGGTGAGCGTCAGCCGCTCCAGCGCGCTGGCGACCAGTAGCGTAAAGGTTTCCAGCAGGCGCTGCTGCTCAGGAATCATCAGCTGACGCAGGTTTTCGGGTTCCACTACCAGCAGTCCCCAGGTCCGGGCGGCGCTTTTCAGCGGTAAGATTTGATAGGGAACGCCGGGCAGCGTATCGGTACCGGCACCGGCGGGCTGGCCCTTATCGAAGCTCCAGCGGGCGATGGCATCGTCCCACGAGGTCAGCCCCGGCTGGTGGGTGAGCGGGTGCAGTTTGCCGCTACTGTTCGGGAGCAGCAGCTGCCCGCGGGCCTGGAACGTGGAGGCGATAAAGCGCTCGCTGGTCGAGGCAATGTCATCCTCGCTGCGCCCGACCGCCAGCGCTTTTGACATCTCATACAGATGGCGGGTGCGCTGCTCACGATAACGCGCCACGCGGGCCTGATAGCGGACGCCGGCAGTGAGATTCCCAATCAGCAGGCCGACGGTCAGCATGACGCCAAAGGTCAGCAGGTATTGTACGTCGGAAACCGCCAGCGTGCCGCGCGGCGAAACAAAGAACAGGTCGAAGCTGACCACGTTGATAACCGTCGCCAGCACCGACGGCCAGCGGCCGTATAGCAGCGCGATAATCACCACGCCAAGCAGGTAGAGCATGACCAGGTTGGCCGCTTCAAAGGCCACCAGCCACTGCATCGCCACCAGCGTAATGACCGCGCAGAGCGCCAGCGCCACCAGGCAGCCCTGGATTTGCAAGCGCCACTTCTCCATGGTGGTACGACTGTCGCTGGCCCGCGAGGGCAGCGGGGCGCTTTTCTCATCAAGGGCGATGACCACCAGATCGAGGTCGGGCGCGTCACGCGCCAGGCGATCGGCGAATCCGCTGCGGTTCCACCAGCGGCGTTTTCCCTGACGGCCAATCACGATTTTGCCCAGATTGTGCTCGCGGGCGTAGTGCAGTACGGCTTTCTCTTCGGACGGGTCGGAGAGCGTGGCTGTTTCCGCCCCTAACTCCTGCGCGAGGCGCAGGGCGGCCAGAATGGCCCGCCGTTTCGCTTCCGGCAGACGGTGCAGGGAAGGCGTTTCGACGTAAACCGCATGCCAGATACTGCCAAATCGTGCGGCCAGTCGCGCGGCGGCGCGCACCAGTTTTTCACTGCCGGTATTATGGCCGATGCACAGCAGAAGGGTGTCGCGGGTATGCCAGACCTTTTCCTGCCCCTGGCGGTCGCGCCAGGCGCGCATCTGTTCATCGACCCGATCGGCGGTCCGGCGCAAAGCCAGCTCACGCAGGGCAATCAGGTTTCCTTTGCGGAAAAAGTTTTCAATAGCCCGCTCCGCCTGGCCGCCGATATAGACCTTGCCTTCATTCAGGCGCTGACGAAGATCGTCAGGAGGCAGGTCGACCAGCACAACATCGTCGGCGGCGTCAAAAAAGGGATCGGGGACGGTTTCGCGCACCTGAACGCCGGTAATGCCGCTGACGACATCGTTCAGGCTTTCGAGGTGCTGGACGTTCACGGTGGTAAAAACATCGATACCGGCATCGAGAAGCTCGTCGACATCCTGCCAGCGTTTGGGGTGGCGCGAGCTTGGCGCATTGCTGTGCGCCAGTTCATCAACCAGGATCAGCGCCGGCCGGCGCGCCAGCGCGGCGTCGAGATCGAATTCGTGGACGTAACGCCCACGATGAGAGAAGCGGCGCTGGGGGAGGGTGCTGAGCCCTTCCAGCATCGCCGCGGTCTCTTTCCGCCCGTGGGTTTCCGCCACGCCGATCAGAATATCCAGCCCCTGGGCGCGCAGCCGCTGCGCTTCCGCCAACATAGCCCAGGTTTTACCGACGCCTGCGCAGGCGCCAAAGAACACTTTTAGCTTGCCGCGATGCGGCTCGCTGGTATGTTGCAGCAGGCGGTCCGGGTCCGGGCGCAGCGGCTCGTCACTCATTTTACTTATCCTTCAGGGCATCCAGCGCCATATTCAGTTGCACTATATTTACCACAGGCTGGCCGAGAAAACTGGCCAGCGGCGTTTGCGTCGCCTCATTTACCAGGCGAGTGACTTGCTCAATACGCAGATTACGGGCCTTCGCGACGCGCGGTACCTGCCAGAGCGCTGCCGTCGGCGTGAGGTTATTATCCAGCCCGCTTGCCGACGTTGTCACCAGTTCTACCGGCACGCGCGGGTCAGCTTCCGGGTTGGCGAGACGTAGCGCCTGCACGCGTTCGCTGACGGCCTTATCCAGCGCCGGGTTGCTGGCGGCCAGATTACTGCCGCCGGAGGCGAGCGGATTGTACGGCGTTTCAGCGGTCGCCGAAGGGCGCCCCTGGAAATAACCCGCCGCGGTAAAATTCTGGCCAATCAGGCTGGAACCGCGGACTTCGCCGCCGATCCGGATCAGTGAGCCGTTTGCCTGCTGCGGGAACCACCACTGCCCAAGAGCCGTCGTCAGCAGCGGATAGACGCCACCGGTGAGGAGCGTTAACAGAATAAATAGCACAAGTGCCGGTCGAATGAATGACATGGTATTTTCCTCACAGCAGCCCGGTCAGGGTCAGTAACAGATCGATAGCTTTAATACCGATAAATGGCACCAGCAGCCCGCCCAGGCCATAGACCCACAGATTACGGCGCAGCATCGCCGAAGCCGACAGCGGGCGATAGCTCACGCCCTTCAGCGCCAGCGGGATCAGGAAGACGATAATCAGCGCGTTAAAGATAACCGCGCTCAGAATCGCCGAGGCAGGCGAATGCAGGTGCATGACGTTGAGCATGGCCAGCTGCGGATAAACGGCGGCAAAGGCGGCCGGAATAATGGCAAAGTACTTCGCCACGTCGTT
Source organism: Klebsiella sp. YJ (assembly GCF_002108615.1). Classification (NCBI taxonomy): domain Bacteria; kingdom Pseudomonadati; phylum Pseudomonadota; class Gammaproteobacteria; order Enterobacterales; family Enterobacteriaceae; genus Klebsiella; species Klebsiella sp. YJ. The sequence goes on along the minus strand of NZ_MTEG01000002.1, from coordinate 377,928 downwards.
GGCAATACTGAAGGTAGTCAACGACCCACGGGTCATCAGCATCTGCTTACCGATATGCACCACTTCGATCAGTTTGGTCGGGTTGGAGTCGAGGTCCACCATGTTGCCCGCCTCTTTTGCCGCCTGGGTACCGGAGTTCATCGCCACCGCGACATCGGCCTGAGCCAGCGCCGGGGCATCATTGGTACCGTCGCCGGTCATCGCCACCAGACGGCCTTCGGACTGGTACTGACGGATCAGCGCCAGTTTGGCTTCCGGCGTCGCTTCGGCAAGGAAATCATCGACGCCCGCTTCAGCGGCAATCGCCGCTGCGGTGAGGCGGTTATCGCCGGTAATCATTACCGTTTTAATGCCCATCTTCCGCAGTTGAGCGAAGCGCTCCTTAATCCCGCCTTTAACGATATCTTTCAGCGAAATAACCCCCAGCACGCGTTCGCCTTCCGCGACCACCAGCGGTGTCGCCCCCTGACGGGCAACATCTTCCACCTGTTGGTCGACGTCCGCCGGGAAGTGGCCGCCGTTGGCCTCGACATGGCGACGAATGGCGTCGACGGAGCCTTTGCGGATCATCCGCCGATCGATATTAATCCCGCTCATACGCGTCTGGGCGGTGAAGGGGACGAAGGTCGCGTGCAGCGACTGCAGATCGCGCTCGCGCAGGTTGAAGCGCTGTTTTGCCAGTACCACGATGCTGCGGCCTTCCGGCGTTTCATCGGCCAGAGATGAGAGCTGGGCGGCATCGGCAAGGGTTTTTTCTTCTACGCCTTCAGCGGGTAAAAACGCGGAGGCCTGGCGGTTACCGAGGGTAATCGTACCGGTTTTATCCAGCAGTAAGACATCAACGTCGCCCGCGGCTTCTACCGCGCGTCCGCTGGTGGCGATGACGTTGGCGCCCAGCATGCGGCTCATCCCGGCCACGCCGATGGCCGACAGCAGGCCGCCGATGGTGGTCGGAATCAGGCACACCAGCAGTGCGACCAGCACCGTCACGCTGACCGCATTGCCGCTCCAGGCGGAGAACGGCCAGATGGTGGCGGTAGCCAGCAGGAACACCAGCGTGAGGGCGATCAGCAGGATCGTCAGCGCAATTTCATTCGGCGTTTTGCGACGCTGGGCGCCTTCGACCATAGCGATCATTCGATCAAGGAAGGTTTCACCGGGGTTGACACTACAGCGGATCACCAGCCAGTCAGAAAGAATGCGCGTCCCGCCGGTGACTGATGCAAAGTCGCCGCCGGATTCACGGATCACCGGAGCGGATTCACCGGTGATGGCGCTTTCGTCCACCGAGGCGCCGCCTTCAATGACTTCCCCGTCGCAGGGAATAATATCGCCTGCTTCCACCAGCACCACATCGCCTTTGCGTAAATCCTCGGCCGGAATATGGTCGACAGGCGCATCATGCTGCGGCGCGCGCAGCTTGCGAGCAAAAGCGGTTTTTTTCACCCCTTTCAGACTGTTGGCCTGCGCTTTGCTGCGGCCTTCTGCCATCGCTTCGGCGAAGTTGGCGAACAGCACGGTAAACCACAGCCAGATACTCACGGCGGCGGTAAAAGCGGCGCTGCCGGCGAGATGCCCGCTGGCCATCGCCACGGCCAGCAGCGTGGTTATCAGGCTACCGATCCAGACGATGAACATCACCGGGTTGCGCCACTGTACCGTCGGGCTCAGTTTTTTCACTGCATCCAGCAGCGCCTGGCGCACCAGCGTCGGCTCGAGCAGGGCTAATTGTTTGCGACTCATAACAGGGTGCTCCGCATCACTTAAAGTAAGGAGAAGTGTTCCGCCAACGGGCCGAGCGCCAGGGCAGGAATAAAGGTCAGGGCGCCAACCAGCAGCACGGTACCGATCAGCAGACCGATAAACAGCACATCGTGGGTGGCCAGAGTGCCGGAACTGGTCGGCTGGATCTTTTTACTCACCAGAGAACCGGCGATAGCCATCACCGGCACGATGACCGCGAAACGGCCGAGCAGCATGCAAAACGCCAGCAGCAGGTTCCAGAATGGCGTAGCTGCACCGAGGCCGGCGAAGGCGCTGCCGTTGTTATTGGCGGCGGAAGTGACGGCATACAGTACTTCGCTAAAGCCGTGCGGTCCCGGGTTAAACATCCCCGCGCGTCCGGCATCGGTCATCATCGCCAGCGCGGTACCCAGCAGGACCAGAGTGGGCGTCACGAGGATAGCCAGGGCGATCATTTTCATTTCGCGCACATCGATCTTCTTACCGAGATATTCCGGCGTCCGGCCGATCATCAGCCCGGCGATAAATACCGCCAGCATGACGAACAGCAGCATGCCGTAGAGGCCCGATCCCACGCCGCCGAAGACCACTTCGCCGATCTGCATCAGCCACATGGGAACCATGCCGCCCAATGCAGTAAAGGAGTCGTGCATGGCGTTGACCGCGCCACAGGAGGCGGCGGTGGTGACCACCGCGAACAGGCTGCTGGCCAGAATGCCAAAGCGACTCTCTTTGCCTTCCATATTCAGGCTGCTGTCCGCCCCCAGCTGCAGCAGGTGCGGGTTACCGTGGGTTTCTGCCCACATCACCACCGCGACGCAGACGATAAAGATCAGCGTCATTGCCCACAAAATCGCGTGTCCCTGGCGGCGATCGCCGACGACGTCGCCAAAGGCAAAGCACAGCGCCGCCGGGATCAAAAAGATCGCCAGCATTTGCACCATGTTGCTCAGTGCCGTAGGGTTTTCAAACGGGTGCGATGAGTTGGCGTTAAAGAATCCACCGCCGTTGGTACCGAGCATTTTGATCGCTTCCTGCGAAGCGACCGGCCCCATTGGCAGCGACTGACGCACGCCTTCCAGCGAGGTGAAGGCCTGATACGGCAGGAAGTTTTGCGGCACGCCTTGCTGAATAAAGAACACGGCGATCAGCAGTGAAATCGGCAGCAGCAGCCATAGGGTAATGCGGGTGAGATCGACCCAGGCGTTACCAAGGGTGCTGACCTGCTGACGCGACCAGGCGCGGGTGAAGGCAAAAATCACCGCGATGCCGGTTGCCGCCGACAGGAAGTTTTGCACCGTCAGACCGGCCATCTGGCTGAGGTAGCTCAGGGTACTTTCTCCGGCATAGGCCTGCCAGTTAGTATTGCTGACAAAACTCACCGCCGTATTCAGCGCCAGATCCCATGAGAGACCGGGAAGATGCTGAGGGTTGAGCGGCAGCGCGCCCTGAGACATCAGCAGCGCCAACAGCACCACCAGCCCAACGCCATTGAACAGCAGAATGGCAAGCAGATACTGGCACCAGTTCATCTCCTGGGTACGAATCCCCGAGAGCCGCCAGATGCCGCGCTCGATGCCGGCAAGTACCGGCAGCGGGGTATCGTTGATCATTCTCGCCAGCAACGTCCCCGTCAGGCGAGCCAGTACCATTAGCAGCAGAAGAAAACTGGCGATAAGTAAAAATCCTTGTGCGGCCATCAGAATGCCTCCGCATTTATCAGGGCATAGACCAAATAGGCCAGCAACAGGAATACCAGCGCCACGCCAGCAATTACGCCTGCACTCACAATCCACCTCCGGGTGTTTTTACGATTTACCCGGAGGATAGAAATTCTGGTGCAAAGATTTTGCAAAAATCAGAACGGGCGGTGTAAAAAAAATATAAAAATCACCAAAACCACAAATTAACCAATGATTAGTATTAATTTAACTTTTATGTAACTCAATTACCGGATGAATGTAAATAAAGGCGAAATGAGCCGTTTTTAGTGGTCGGATGAGTAGTAAAATTACATACAAAGCGGTATTATTTTAGCCAGAGAGACATTGACACTTTACCGGCGTCGCTTGCCGGCCTGACTAAGGGAGAGAAATTATGGCGTTGTATAAAACTTATCCTGCTCACGTTATCTTTTTACGTCGTGCTTTCGCCGTCGTGGCTGGCGTAGCAGCACTTCCGGTGATGCTGTTCTGGAAAGACCGGGCCCGCTATTACAGCTGGCTACATCGCGTATGGGCAAAAACCAGCGAACAGCCGGTATGGATGGCGCAGGCTGAAAAGGCCGCCGCTGACTTTTACTGACAGCCATCGCCAGAGTGCATAACCGCCGGTTCTCCGGCGGTTTTTTTTTGCCCGGGTCGACGACCTCTGCTTGCGCCTGCGCGCCTCCTGCAACACTCTATATCTGAATTTCCTGATACGTACCCCGCGGAGTACGGGTTTCTTACGCGGCCTGGTGGTATCGAATCCATGAATGTTACTGATTGCAGGAGTTTTATGGCCACTCATCTGGTTTGGTTTCGCGCTGACTTACGTATCCATGACAACCAGGCGCTTGCCGCCGCCTGTCGCGATCCGCATGCCCGCGTGCTGGCGCTGTTTATCGCCACGCCGGGCCAGTGGCATCAGCACGGTATGGCGCCGCGGCAGGCGGCTTTTATCGTCCGCCATCTGCGTAGCCTGCAGTCAGCTCTCGCCGAGCGAGGAATTGCGTTGCAGGTGGCGGAGGCGGAGGATTTTTCGGCCAGCGTCCAGCTGCTGACTGACTATTGCGCGCAGCAGCAGGTCAGCCACCTGTTTTATAACTATCAGTACGAAATTAACGAGCGGCAGCGCGATGCCGCGGTGGAAAAGCGGCTGAGCGGCGTGGTGTGTCACGGGTTTGACGATGCGCTTTTACTGTCTCCCGGCAGCGTGCTGACCGGGAATCACGAAATGTATAAGGTGTTTACTCCCTTTAAAAACGCCTTTCTCCGTCGACTGCGTGAGGCGCTGCCGGAGTGCGTGGCCGCACCAACGGTGCGCGGCCACGGCCCGCTGACGCCAGCGCCGCTGCCGGAGATTGGCTATCCGCAGGAGGCTTTTGATCCCCACCTTTTTGCCGAGGATGAGAAAACGGCTATCGCCCGACTGCGCCGTTTCTGCCAGCAACAAGCCGCCGATTATGACCTGCAGCGTGATTTTCCCGCCACGGAAGGCACCAGTCGGCTGTCGCCATGTCTGGCCGTGGGGGTACTTTCCCCGCGCCAGTGCCTGCATCGACTGCTGGCTGAGCAGCCCGCAGCGCTCGACGGTGAAGCAGGCTCCGTCTGGCTGAACGAACTGATCTGGCGGGAGTTTTACCGGCATTTGATGGTGTTCTACCCGGACTTATGTAAAGGGCGCCCGTTTATTGCCTGGACCGATAACGTGACATGGCGGGACGATGTGCAAGGATTAGAGGCGTGGCAAGCCGGGAAAACGGGTTTTCCGATCGTCGATGCCGCCATGCGCCAGCTCAATGCCACGGGGTGGATGCATAATCGGCTGCGGATGATTGCCGCCAGTTTTCTGGTCAAGGACCTGCGCATCGACTGGCGCGCGGGCGAGCGCTATTTTATCAACCGGCTGATTGACGGCGACCTGGCGGCGAATAACGGCGGCTGGCAGTGGGCAGCTTCGACAGGCACCGACGCCGCCCCTTATTTTCGTATATTTAATCCGACCACCCAGGGAGAGAAGTTTGATAAGGGCGGGGCGTTTATTCGGCAATGGCTGCCTGAGCTGGCAGATGTCCCTGATAAGGCGCTGCATCAGCCGTGGATTTGGGCCGATAAACAGAGGGTGAGCCTGAACTATCCGCGTCCGCTGGTCGATCACAAGCAGGCGCGGCTGGAGACGCTGGCGGCCTGGGAGGCCGCCAGTAAAAGCCTTACTCCACGGCCAGGGCGCGGGTCCTGACCCGCAGGGCGTGATACAGCCAGATGACCAGCACCAGGCCGACGCAGGCTAAAGCCCCCCAGGTGATTTGGCTGAACAGGTTAATATAGGCATCAATGGCGTAGCTGGTCGCACCGGCTTCATCGAACGCGCCCTGCGCCGTCTGGTCGGCAATCACGCCGGCCAGATAGTTGGCGATGGCGCCGGAGAGCAGCATATAGATGCCGGTCAGCACGCCGGTCACGCCGGGGATTTCGATGCGGGTGATTTGCGACATCGCTACCGGGTCGATAAACAGTTCGGCAAAGCCCATCACCGCCAGACCCAGTACCATCAGCGGCATCGACGAGTGCCCGTAGGCGGCCGACCAGCGCGCGCTCAGGGTCAGAATGCAGAAGCCGGCGCTCATCAGCCCCAGACCCAGCGCAAATTTACCCCAGATCCGCACGGTACGATTGCCGTTAATATTCTCTTTCACCACCCAGGCCAGCACCATTCCGCAGAGCATGACCGCAAAGGCGTTCACCGACTGGAACATCGCGGTCGGGACCTCATAACTCATGATATGCCGGTTCACGAAGCGGTCGATATACAGGCTGATGGAGCTGCCGCCCTGTTGAGCGAAAGCCCAGAACAGCAGGCTGAATCCGGTCAGGACAATAATGAGTCGCAGGTCTCTACGTTGTTTGGCCGTCTCTGCCCGCAGATAAATTCTGGCCAGGACCACCAGGCCGACAATGGTCGCCACGATCAGCGCATAGACCGACCACTCTTTCCAGAACAGCACGGTGATCAGCAGCGGGGCCACGATCAGCAGAACCAGCAGCCAGCCCCAGTTAGGCAGCATAAAGCGGCGCGCGCAGAGCGCCTGGCGATTGACGCCCGAGGTGTGACGAAAATGGCGGCTGCCGCAGAGGAAAATCACCAGCCCGGCAATCATCCCGACGGCGGCGAGGGCGAAGCCCATTGCCCAGCTGTACTCTTCCTGCACATATCCGCAGGCGATGGGGGCGACGATTGAACCGATATTCCCCGCCGCATACATCAGCGAGAAGCCGCCATCGCGGCGTGGATCGGTGGGTTCGTACAGCTCTCCCAACAGGCAGCTGACGTTGGATTTAAACAATCCGTAACCGCAGACGATGATGGCGAGCGACAGATAGAGGAAGGTCGGCGCAATTTCGCTGGCGCCCAACACCAGATGGCCAATGGCCATCAACAACGCGCCGAGCATCACCGCGATTCGGTTGCCGAGGAGTTTATCGGCCAGGAAACCGCCGAGAATCGGCGTGACGTACACCAGAGAGCAGTATGCGCTGAAGAGGGCGTAGGCGTGACTATCGTCGTACTTAAGCTGATTGGTGAGATACAAAATCAGCAGCGCCCGCATGCCGTAAAAACTGAAATATTCCCAAATTTGCAGCGCGACGACGTAATAGATGGCACGCGGTTGCGATGATTGTCTGTTCATGTAACGCCTGGTTCCTGCCGTAAAACGAAAGTCGATATTTCTGCATGAATAGCGGTTTGGTAGTGTTATTCATGGTCTTAAAGGCTTTCTGGTTATTTAATATGCTTTAATAGTGCATAAATATACACGAATGCATCACGGGGTGGGTAGACAAATTGCGGGATTAAGCTAAAAGTCAAACTAGCCCCTCTCGCGCAGAGGCTATCGACGATCTACGCGGATACCGCTATGTTATGCCTGTGCACAAAATGATGACCTGATGGAGCGGCAATGAAAAATAGCGAACTGGAACAACTGATTAACGAAAAGCTCAATAGCGCGACATTCAGCGACTACGCGCCAAATGGCCTTCAGGTGGAAGGGCGTGAGACGGTGCAAAAAATTGTCACCGGCGTCACCGCCAGCCAGGCGCTGTTGGATGAGGCCGTGCGCCTGCAGGCGGATGCGGTGATAGTTCATCATGGTTATTTCTGGAAAGGCGAATCGCCGGTGATTCGCGGCATTAAACGCCAGCGCCTGAAGACGCTGCTGGCAAATGATATCAATCTCTATGGCTGGCATCTGCCGCTGGATGCCCACCCGGAACTGGGGAATAACGTCCAGCTGGCGCAGCTGCTGGGGATCACCGTCATGGGTGAAATTGAGCCGCTGGTCCCGTGGGGAGAGCTGTCGATGCCGGTTTCCGGGCTGGAGCTGGCTTCGTGGATTGAGGCGCGCCTGGGACGCAAGCCGCTGTGGTGCGGCGATACCGGGGCAGAAAAAGTGGCCCGTGTCGCCTGGTGTACCGGCGGTGGCCAGAGCTTTATTGACAGCGCCGCTCGCTTTGGCGTCGATGCGTTTATTACCGGTGAAGTCTCGGAGCAAACTATCCACTCCGCGCGCGAGCAGTCCCTGCATTTTTATGCTGCCGGGCATCATGCCACCGAACGCGGCGGTATTCGCGCGTTGAGCGAATGGCTGACCGAAAATACCGATCTGGATGTGACCTTCATTGATATCCCTAACCCGGCCTGATGAGAGAGAGAAAAGTGCAGCGAGCGCGTTGTTACATGTTAGGCGAAACCGCCGTGGTTCTGGAGCTCGAACCCCCGGTCACGCTGGAAAGTCAAAAGCGTATCTGGCGCCTGGCTCAGAGACTGGCGGATCACGAAGAGGCCCTGGATGCGATACCGGGGATGAACAATATTACCGTGGTGCTGCGCCATCCGCAGGAGATGGCATGGGATGCGATTGAGCAGTTGCAGCGCTGGTGGGAGGAGAGCGAGGCGCTGGAGCCACCGTCACGGCTGATGACTATTCCGGTTATCTACGGCGGCGAAGACGGCCCCGATCTGGCGAACGTAGCGCGGCACAGCGGGTTGACTGAAAAGCAGGTGGTCGAACTGCACGCCTCCGTCGAGTACGTGGTGTGGTTTCTTGGTTTCCAGCCGGGATTTCCTTATCTCGGCGGACTGCCGGCGCGTTTAGCGATGCCGCGACATGCGGAACCGCGTCTGCGGGTCCCCGCCGGCTCTGTCGGCATCGGCGGCGCCCAGACCGGCGTGTATCCGCTGGCGACACCGGGCGGATGGCAGCTGCTGGGCCGTACGCCGCTGGCGCTTTTTGATCCCCTGCGTCAGGAGCCCGTGCTGCTGCGTTCCGGAGATCGAGTCCGCTTTGTACCGCAAAAGGAGGGGGTATGTTGACGATGATCCGCGCCGGAATGTACTCCTCGGTACAGGATGGCGGACGTGAAGGACAGCGGCAGTCGGGGATCAGTCTCTGCGGTGCGCTGGATAAACCCTCGCTGGTGATTGCCAACCTGCTGGTCGGCAATGCGGCGAATGCCGCCGCGCTGGAGATTACGCTCGGCCAGGTGGATATTCAGTTTGAACGTGACTGCTGGTTTGCGCTGACCGGTGCTGCCTGTGAAGCTATGCTGGACGACAAGCCGGTATGGGTTGGCTGGCGAATGGCGGCGAAGGCCGGACAGCATCTGGTGCTTAAAACCCCGCAGTACGGGATCCGCAGCTATCTGGCGGTGGCCGGGGGCATTGATGTTCCGGTGGTGCTCGGTTCGCGCTGTACCGATCTGAAAGTCGGCATTGGCGGCCTTGAAGGGCGACGCCTGCAGGATGGCGATCGGCTGAAGCTGGGGAAAGCGTCGCGACGATTCAGTACGTCGCGCGGCGTTAAGTCACTGCCGATCGGCAACCGCATCCGCGCGTTGCCGGGACCGGAGTACCATGAATTTGATCGGGCCTCGCAGGGGGCGTTCTGGCGTTCCCCCTGGCAGCTTAGCGCCCAGAGCAACCGGATGGGATATCGCCTGCAGGGCCAACCGCTTACGCGCACCACCGATCGCGAAATGTTTTCGCACGGCCTGCTGCCGGGGGTGGTACAGGTTCCGCATAACGGTCAGCCGATTGTCTTGATGAACGATGCGCAGACCACCGGCGGCTATCCGCGTATTGCCTGCATTATCGACGCTGATATGTACCAGCTGGCGCAAATTCCGCTGGGCCAACCGATTCATTTTGTTCCGTGCACGCTGGAAGAGGCGTTGAAGGCGCGTGCGGATCAGCAGCGTTATCTGCAACAACTGGCATGGAGACTGAGCGATGATCATTGATTTAAATGCCGATCTGGGGGAAGGCTGCGCGAGCGATAGCGCGTTGTTACAGCTGGTCTCCTCCGCCAATATCGCCTGCGGTTTTCATGCCGGCGATGCGTTATTGATGCATAAATGCGTGCGCGAGGCGTTGAAAAACGGCGTGGCCGTCGGGGCGCACCCCAGCTTTCCCGATCGGGAAAATTTTGGCCGCACCGCGATGCAGCTACCGCCGGAGACGGTTTATGCCCAGATGCTGTATCAGATTGGCGCGCTGGCGGCGATCGTGCGCGCGGAAGGCGGCGAACTGAAGCACGTGAAGCCGCACGGTATGCTCTACAACCAGGCGGCAAAAGAGGCGCCGCTGGCCGATGCGATTGCCCGGGCGGTGCGAGATTTCGATCCTGCGCTGATCCTGGTCGGACTGGCCGGGAGCGAATTAATTCGCGCCGGGCAGCATTACAAGTTGATTACGCGGCAGGAGGTATTTGCCGATCGCGGGTATCTGGCTGACGGTAGCCTGGTGCCGCGTTCACAGCCCGGGGCGCTTATCGACAGCGAAGAGCAGGCGTTGGCGCAGACGCTGGAAATGGTGCAGCATCATCGGGTACGCAGTATCACCGGTGAATGGGCGCACGTTATTGCCGACACCGTGTGTCTTCACGGTGACGGTGAACATGCGCTGGATTTTGCACGCCGTTTGCGCGCGGCTTTTGCCGGACGCAATATTCAGGTTAGTGCGCAGACAGAAGAATAAAACAATAATTATTAAGGCATTACAACACTCACAACTAACAGGACGTTATCATGGGAGAAGCGATATCTCTCTGGCCGCTGATCGGCATTGCCGTGATTGTGGTCGGATTTATTTTGCGTTTTAATCCGGTTTTAGTGGTCATTATCTCTGGAATTGTTACCGGCGTGGCGGCACAAATGCCCATCGCCACCATTCTGGAAAAGCTGGGGGAGGGGTTTCTTAACACCCGCAACCTGCCATTTATTCTCTTGCTGCCGCTGGCGGTCATTGGGCTGCTCGAACGGCACGGCCTGAAAGAGCGCGCCCAGGCGTGGATCGCGAAGATCCACAGCGCCACCGCCGGACGTCTGCTGATCGTCTACCTGTTCGTACGCGAAGCGACGGCTGCGCTGGGGTTAACCAGCCTGGGGGGCCATCCGCAAATGGTGCGTCCGCTGCTGGCGCCGATGGCGGAAGGGGCGGCGGAAAAAACGTTAGGTCCGCTGCCCGGGAGCATTCGCTATCGCTTACGCGCGATGTCGGCGGCGACGGACAACGTCGGCCTGTTCTTTGGCGAAGACATTTTCGTCGCCTTCGGCGCCATCATCTTTATGCACAACTTTATGCTGGAGTCCGGTGGGATCCAGACTGAACCGCTGCATATTGCCCTGTGGGGGATCCCGACGGCGATTTGCGCCTTCGCGATCCATTCAGCGCGTCTGTGGCGACTCGATCGTCATCTGCAGCGCGAGCTGGATAAAGTGAACGCCGCCGCGCAGGCGAAAGGCGGTGTGGCATGAATTTTCAACAAACCTGGCTCTACTGGCTGGCGGGCGTCGTTCTGCTGGTGGTCGCGGTCATGTCATGGCGCGACAAAAGCAACCCTCGTCGCCTGACTACCGGCCTGTTCTGGGGACTCTATGGTCTGCTGTTCCTGCTTGGCGACTGGACTTATCAGTGGGTGGGCGACAAGCGCTCGGTCAATATTGCCGTCGGCGTTGCCGTCGTCGCGCTGGCGCTGATTGCCGGTTTTGGCGGCGTCAGGCTGGGTAGCTATCACCAGCGCACCCAGCAAGAGCGAACCGCCAGCGCGACCCGCCTGGGTAACCGGCTGTTTTATCCGGCGCTGGCCATTCCGGTTGTCACGGTGATCGGGGTGCTGCTGTTTAATAATCTGCCATCGTGGCAAGTCCGGGTGTTTGGCCCGGGTAATCATGCCACGCTGATTACGCTGTTCTCGATGACCGCCGGGACGCTGATTGGCCTGATGATGGCGATTCGCATGACCCGGGAAAATGTCGCACAGCCGCTACAGGAAGCGCGTCGTCTGCTGGATTCGGTGGGCTGGGCGTTTATTTTGCCGCAGATCCTGGCGGTTCTGGGGCTGCTGTTTACCAGCGCCGGAGTAGGTAGCAGTATTGCCTGGCTCACCGAGCATTATCTGGCGGTAGACAGCCGTTTTGTCGCGGTGGCGGTCTATACCATTGGCATGGCGCTGCTGACGATGATCATGGGCAATGCGTTTGCCGCCTTCCCGATTGTCACGGCGGGGATTGGTATTCCGATTCTGGTGCTTCAGCACGGCGGTAATCCTGCGGTGATGGCGGCGATCGGTATGTTCTCCGGCTACTGCGGGACCCTGATGACGCCGATGGCGGCAAACTTCAACATCGTGCCGGCGGCGCTGCTGGAACTGCCGGATAAAAACGCGGTGATTAAGGCGCAGATTCCGACCGGCGTACTGCTGCTGATCGTCAACGTATTTCTACTCTATTTCCTGATGTTCCTGTAAGGAGGAAAGATGGCGGGCGTATTAATCACCGGATTTGAACCCTTTGGCGGTGAGGCGGTGAACCCTTCGTGGGAAGTGGTGAAGCAGCTCGATGGCACGATAATTGGCGGTGAGCGCGTGGTCGCACGACAGCTGCCCTGTGTATTCGGTGAGGCCCTGACGGCGCTGTATGCGGCGCTGGATGAGTATCAACCGCTGTTAACGATAGCGGTCGGGCAGGCGGGTGGTCGTGTCGATATTACCGTCGAACGTGTAGCGATAAATGTCGATGATGCGCGTATTGCCGATAATAAAGGCCAACAGCCGGTTGACGTGCCGGTGGTGGCCGGCGGCCCGGCGGCCTGGTTCAGCAGTCTGCCGGTGAAAGCGATCGTCGCGGCGCTGCGCGAGCAGGGCATACCGGCATCGGTGTCGCAAACGGCGGGGACATTCGTCTGCAACCACGTGATGTATGGGCTGCTGCATGCATTGAACGGGAGAGCCGGGGTGAAAGGCGGCTTTATCCATATTCCGTACCTCCCGGAGCAGGCGGCCGCCCATCCGGGTGAGGCGAGTATGGCGCTCCAAACCGTCCGTGCGGCGCTGGAGACGGCGATTGCCATCTCCCTGCGCCAGGAGGGGGATGTGAAAATTGTCGGCGGTGCAACGCACTAACAGAAGGACGCTACTATGCCGGAAGGTCCGGAGATCCGCCGCGCGGCGGATAGCCTGGAGGCGGCGGTCAAAGGCGAACCCCTTACCGATGTCTGGTTCGCTTTTCCGCAGCTACATGTGTATCAGGCTCCGCTGGTGGGCCAGCGGGTAACCCAGATAGAAACCCGCGGTAAAGCGCTGCTGACGCATTTCTCCGGCGGGTTGACGCTCTACAGTCATAATCAGCTGTACGGCGTCTGGCGCGTGGTGGAGGCTGGCGCACAGCCGGTCAGCAACCGCGTGCTGCGGGTCAGGCTGCAGACGGCGGAGAAGGCGATTTTGCTCTATAGCGCGTCGGATATCGACATTCTGACGCCGGAGCAGCTGGCTACGCATCCGTTTTTATTGCGGGTAGGACCCGATGTGCTGGATATGACGCTGACCGCGGAATCGGTCAAAGCCCGCCTGCTGTCGGCCAGATTCCGCCGACGGCAGTTATCCGCTTTGCTGCTGGATCAGGCGTTTCTGGCCGGGCTGGGAAACTATTTACGCGTGGAGATTCTCTGGCAGGTCGGGTTGAGCGGGCGGCATCACGCATCGGCGCTCGATGATAAGCAGCTCGACGCCCTGGCCCATGCGCTGCTGGATATTCCACGCCTGTCGTATCGCACCCGCGGTACGGTGGATGAGAATAAACATCATGGCGCGCTGTTCCGCTTTAAAGTTTTCCATCGCGATGGCGAAATCTGCGAGCGCTGTGGCGGGATTATCGAGAAAACAATGCTCACGTCGCGGCCGTTTTACTGGTGTCCGGGATGTCAGCATTAGCGATACGTTGAGTCACTCCATCGCTCTTTTTTAGACATTGTGCCCGTATTTCGTGCCGGGTGGCGGCTGACGCCCGACCCGGCCTACGGTATCCACCGGCCTGGTATCTGACTCGTGCAAGCGGCTGCGCTATCGACCCGCTTTTGTCGGTCTGCACAAGCGAAGCGCCGCCGGTAAATTCCGGCAGAAGGCACGCTGTTAACAATAAAAAACGCGCCCGCAGGCGCGTTTTTTGTCTTCAGGATCGAACTTAGCTTTTGGCCACGTCGGATTTGAAGTCGCGTTTTTCGTAGCCGGTATACAGCTGACGCGGACGCGCGATTTTCATGCCGTCGCTGTGCATTTCGTTCCAGTGAGCAATCCAGCCTACGGTACGCGCCATCGCGAAGATAACGGTAAACATGGAGGACGGAATGCCCATCGCTTTCAGAATGATACCGGAGTAGAAATCGACGTTCGGGTAGAGTTTCTTCTCGATGAAGTACGGGTCGTTGAGCGCGATGTGCTCAAGTTCCATGGCCACTTCCAGCAGATCGTCTTTGGTGCCCAGTTCTTTCAACACTTCATGGCAGGTTTCACGCATCACGGTGGCGCGCGGGTCGTAGTTTTTGTACACGCGGTGGCCGAAGCCCATCAGACGGAAAGAGTCGTTTTTGTCTTTCGCGCGACGGACAAATTCCGGAATGTGCTCAACGGAACTGATCTCTTCCAGCATCTTCAGCGCAGCTTCGTTCGCGCCACCGTGCGCCGGTCCCCACAGGGAGGCGATGCCCGCAGCGATACAGGCGAACGGATTCGCGCCAGAAGAACCTGCGGTACGGACGGTGGAGGTGGATGCGTTCTGTTCGTGGTCAGCGTGCAGGATCAGAATACGGTCCATGGCGCGTTCCAGTACCGGGTTAACCTCGTAGGTTTCACACGGCGTGGAGAACATCATATTCAGGAAGTTGCCCGCGTAGGAGAGGTCATTGCGCGGATAAACGAAAGGCTGGCCGATTGAATATTTGTAACACATTGCTGCCATTGTCGGCATTTTGGACAGCAGGCGATAGGCGGCGATTTCACGGTGGCGTGGATTGTTGACATCCAGGGAGTCGTGATAGAACGCGGCCAGCGCGCCGGTGATACCGCACATGACCGCCATCGGGTGGGAGTCACGGCGAAACGCGTGGAACAGACGGGTAATCTGCTCGTGGATCATGGTATGGCGGGTAACGATGGTCTTGAATTCGTTGTACTGTTCCTGGTTCGGCTTTTCACCGTTCAGCAGGATGTAGCACACTTCGAGGTAGTTGGACTCGGTCGCTAACTGATCGATCGGGAAACCACGGTGGAGCAGGATACCTTCATCACCATCGATAAACGTGATTTTAGATTCACAGGATGCGGTGGAAGTGAAACCAGGGTCAAAGGTGAATACGCCTTTTGATCCAAGACTACGAATATCAATAACATCCTGACCGAGCGTGCCCTTTAGCACATCCAGTTCAATAGCAGTATCACCGCCTAGGGTGATTTTTGCTTTAGCATCAGACATTTATGGTCTCCTTAGCGCCTTTATTGCGTAAGACTGCCGGGTGTGGATTTGCCTTCGGCCCGTGCCTGACTACGTTACCAGTTTGTTATGTTGCACACAGCTCTGCGTCAGCGGAAATTGCAGGGTACAGAGCAAAGGCGCTTGATGGTACGTCTTCAGCCTACGACGAAACAGCAGCAAATCAGCGTTTTAGCAGTCCGAATTTAAAAATCTGTATACCACTAATAACTGTCCTGATTACATCGGTCAATACCATCACACTGTTGCATAACTTATTCTCAGGTGAAAGAGTGACCCCATAACTTTTGAGCATTATTGCATTTATCTGGTAATGGTTGTAACAAGAATGTTTAATATTTGTCAAATCAGGTGATTAAAATTTAAAATAATGTTGTTATCGTGACATCGATCACTGTTCCGGACAAAACCCGACAAACTATATGTAGGTTAATTGTAATGATTTTGTGAACGGCCTATACTGCCGCCAGGTCTCCGGAACACCCTGCAATCCCGAGCCACCCAGCGTTGTCTGGTCACGTTTTAGCTCTTGAAAAGGGGTTTTATCATGACCACAGGTTATAGAAAGGACGCTGTCTGACCCGCAAGCAGACCGGAGGAAGGAAACAATAAGAACAGCATGTGGGCGTTATTCATGGTAAGAAATGTGAAAAAACAAAGACCTGTCAATCTGGATCTGCAAACGATCCGGTTCCCAATCACAGCGATAGCGTCCATTCTCCATCGCGTTTCCGGTGTGATCACCTTCGTGGCGGTCGGGATTCTGCTTTGGTTGCTGGGCACCAGCCTTTCCTCTCCAGAAGGTTTCCTCGTTGCGTCTTCCATCATGGATAGCTTCTTTGTGAAGTTCATCATGTGGGGCATCCTGACCGCGCTGGCATACCACGCCGTTGTCGGTATCCGCCACCTGCTGATGGATTTTGGCTACCTGGAAGAAACCCTCGAAGTAGGGACACGCTCCGCTAAGATCTCTTTTGTTATTACTGTCGTGCTTTCACTTCTCGCAGGAGTCCTCGTATGGTAAGCAACGCCTCAGCACTGGGACGCAACGGCGTACATGACTTCATTCTGGTTCGTGCTACCGCCATCGTTCTGACCCTTTACATCATCTACATGGTCGGCTTTTTTGCCACCACCGGTGAAATTTCCTGGGAAGTCTGGACGGGCTTTTTCTCCTCCGCATTCACTAAAGTCTTCACCCTGTTAGCCCTCGTTTCCATTCTGATTCACGCCTGGATCGGGATGTGGCAGGTGTTGACGGACTACGTTAAACCGCTGGCTGTACGCTTAATTCTGCAACTGGTTATCGTTGTTGCGCTGGTGGCTTACGTTCTTTATGGATTTGTTGTGGTGTGGGGTGTGTGATGAAATTGCCTGTCAGAGAATTTGATGCAGTTGTGATTGGTGCCGGTGGCGCAGGTATGCGCGCGGCGCTGCAAATTTCCCAGAGCGGCCAGACCTGTGCGCTGCTCTCTAAAGTGTTCCCTACCCGTTCCCATACCGTTTCCGCGCAAGGTGGCATCACCGTGGCGCTCGGTAATACCCATGAAGATAACTGGGAATGGCATATGTATGACACGGTGAAAGGCTCCGATTATATCGGTGACCAGGACGCCATCGAATATATGTGTAAGACCGGCCCGGAAGCGATTCTGGAGCTTGACCATATGGGTCTGCCGTTCTCCCGCCTGGAGAATGGCACCATTTATCAGCGTCCGTTTGGCGGCCAGTCGAAAAACTTCGGCGGCGAACAGGCGGCACGTACCGCTGCGGCGGCTGACCGTACCGGTCACGCGCTGCTGCATACCCTTTATCAGCAGAACCTGAAAAACCACACCACCATTTTCTCCGAGTGGTATGCGCTGGATCTGGTGAAAAACGCCGATGGCGCGGTGGTCGGTTGTACCGCATTGTGCATCGAGACCGGTGAAGTGGTTTACTTCAAAGCGCGTGCGACCGTGCTGGCAACCGGCGGCGCAGGCCGTATCTACCAGTCTACAACTAACGCCCACATCAACACCGGTGACGGCGTCGGTATGGCGATTCGCGCCGGCGTACCGGTGCAGGATATGGAAATGTGGCAGTTCCACCCGACCGGTATCGCCGGTGCGGGCGTTCTGGTGACAGAAGGCTGCCGCGGTGAAGGCGGTTATCTGCTGAATAAACACGGCGAGCGCTTTATGGAGCGTTATGCCCCGAATGCGAAAGACCTGGCGGGTCGTGACGTGGTGGCGCGTTCCATCATGATCGAAATCCGTGAAGGTCGCGGCTGTGACGGCCCGTGGGGCCCGCATGCGAAGCTGAAACTGGACCACCTGGGTAAAGAGGTTCTGGAATCCCGTCTGCCGGGTATCCTGGAGCTTTCGCGTACCTTCGCCCACGTCGACCCGGTGAAAGAGCCGATTCCGGTTATCCCAACCTGCCACTACATGATGGGCGGTATTCCGACCAAAGTGACCGGTCAGGCGCTGACCGTGAACGAGCAGGGCGAAGACGTGGTGATTCCTGGCCTGTTCGCCGTCGGCGAAATTGCCTGCGTATCGGTCCACGGTGCCAACCGTCTGGGCGGCAACTCCCTGCTTGACCTGGTGGTGTTCGGTCGTGCGGTCGGTCTGCATCTGCAGGAGTCTATTGCCGAGCAGGGCGATCTGCTTGACGCTACCGAAGCCGAAATCGACGCGTCCCTTGAGCGCCTGAACCGCTGGAACGGTAACCGTAACGGTGAAGATCCGGTGGAAATCCGCAAAGCGCTGCAAGAGTGTATGCAGCATAACTTCTCGGTATTCCGCGAAGGCGATGCGATGGCCAAAGGGCTTGAGCAGCTGAAAGCAATCCGCGAGCGCCTGAAAAATGCGCGCCTGGATGACACCTCCAGTGAGTTCAACACCCAGCGCGTTGAGTGCCTGGAGCTGGATAACCTGATGGAAACTGCCTATGCCACCGCGGTTTCTGCAAACTTCCGTACCGAAAGCCGCGGCGCGCATAGCCGCTTCGACTTCCCGGATCGTGATGACGAAAACTGGCTGTGCCATTCCCTGTATCTGCCAGAGTCGGAATCCATGACGCGTCGTAGCGTCAACATGGAACCGAAACTGCGTCCGGCATTCCCGCCGAAGATTCGTACTTATTAATGCGGAGACAGGAAAATGAAACTAGAGTTTTCAATTTATCGTTATAACCCGGACGTTGACGATGCTCCGCGCATGCAGGATTACACCCTCGAAGCGGAAGAAGGTCGTGACATGATGCTGCTGGATGCCCTGATGCAGCTGAAAGAAAAAGACCCGTCACTCTCATTTCGTCGTTCCTGCCGTGAAGGGGTCTGTGGCTCCGATGGTCTGAACATGAACGGTAAAAACGGTCTGGCGTGTATCACGCCGATCTCCGCGCTGAATCAGCCGGGTAAGAAAATTGTTATCCGTCCGCTGCCCGGTTTGCCGGTTATCCGCGATTTGGTTGTAGACATGGGGCAATTCTATGCACAATATGAGAAGATTAAGCCTTACTTGTTGAATAATGGGCAAAATCCTCCGGCTCGCGAGCATCTGCAGAAGCCAGAGCAGCGCGAAAAACTCGACGGTCTGTACGAGTGTATTCTTTGCGCATGTTGTTCAACCTCTTGCCCGTCGTTCTGGTGGAACCCGGACAAGTTTATCGGCCCGGCAGGTCTGCTGGCGGCGTATCGTTTCCTGATTGACAGTCGCGATACCGAAACCGACAGCCGCCTGGAAGGGTTAAGCGATGCTTTCAGCGTATTCCGCTGTCACAGCATCATGAACTGCGTCAGTGTATGTCCGAAGGGGCTTAACCCGACGCGCGCCATCGGCCATATTAAGTCGATGCTGCTGCAACGTAGTGCGTAAGTAACCCGGTCTGTCCCGGATGGCGCTATCGCTTATCCGGGCTACCCGAAGCAGTAGCCCCGGCAGCGTTCGCGCCGCCGGGAAATGAATACCCTAAATAATTCGAGTTACAGGAAGGCGGCGACGCCGCGAATCCCCAGGAGCTTACTCAAGTAAGTGACTGGGGTGAGTGAGGAAAGCCAACGCACATGTAACTTGAAGTATGAAGGGGATGGCAGGAAATCTTTAAAAACCGCCAAATATGTACCAGTAATCAAGGCGTTCAGCGCGAGGTAAGGCGGCAACTGAACGCATCCCCGGGAGCACAGTGAACTATGTGACCGGGGTAAGTGAAGGCAGCTAACGCAACCGCAGCCTGAACGCCGAAGATTAATGGCAGTTTTTAAAGGTTCCTTCGCGGACGCAGAAGCCACAACTCGTCCGCAACAAGTGAACCCCGGCACGTACACTTGCTGTGCGTGGTAGTTTCTACGGCGAAATAAGCATATAAATGCTTAAGGGATCACGATGCAGAACGGCGCAATGAAAGCCTGGCTGGACTCTTCTTACCTCTCTGGTTCGAACCAGAGCTGGATAGAACAGCTCTATGAAGACTTCTTAACCGATCCTGACTCTGTTGACGCCAACTGGCGTTCTATGTTCCAGCAGTTACCTGGCACCGGAGTCAAACCGGATCAATTTCATTCGAAAACGCGTGATTATTTCCGTCGACTGGCGAAGGATGCCTCACGTTACACTTCTTCGATTTCCGACCCTGATACCAATGTGAAGCAGGTTAAAGTCCTGCAGCTCATCAACGCATATCGCTTCCGTGGTCACCAGCATGCGAATCTCGATCCGCTGGGACTGTGGAAGCAAGAGAGAGTGGCGGATCTCGATCCTGCATACCACGATCTGACCGAGGCCGATTTCCAGGAAAGCTATAACGTAGGTTCATTTGCTATCGGCAAAGATACGATGAAACTGGGCGAGCTGATTGCCGCGCTCAAACAAACCTACTGCGGCGCTATCGGCGCGGAATACATGCACATCACCTCTACCGAAGAAAAACGCTGGATTCAGCAGCGTATTGAGTCGGTAGCAGGGAAAGCCAGCTTTACCGCTGACGAGAAGAAACGTTTCCTGACCGAGCTGACAGCAGCCGAAGGCCTGGAACGTTACCTCGGCGCGAAATTCCCGGGCGCCAAACGCTTCTCGCTGGAAGGCGGCGATGCGCTGATCCCGATGCTCAAAGAGATGATCCGTCACGCAGGCAAAAGCGGCACCCGTGAAGTGGTGCTCGGCATGGCGCACCGCGGTCGTCTGAACGTGCTGGTTAACGTTCTGGGTAAAAAACCGCAGGATCTGTTCGACGAATTCGCCGGCAAGCATAAAGAACACCTCGGCACCGGTGACGTGAAGTACCATATGGGCTTCTCTTCTGACATGGAAACCGAAGGCGGCCTGGTGCACCTGGCGCTGGCGTTTAACCCGTCGCACCTCGAAATCGTCAGCCCGGTGGTTATCGGGTCGGTTCGCGCGCGTCTCGATCGCCTCGACGAGCCGAGCAGCAATAAAGTGCTGCCGATTACTATCCACGGCGACGCCGCGGTGACGGGTCAGGGCGTGGTTCAGGAAACCCTGAACATGTCCAAGGCGCGTGGCTACGAAGTGGGCGGTACCGTACGTATCGTTATCAACAACCAGGTGGGCTTCACCACCTCGAACCCGCTGGATGCGCGCTCCACGCCATACTGCACCGATATCGGTAAAATGGTTCAGGCGCCGATCTTCCACGTGAACGCGGATGACCCGGAAGCCGTTGCTTTCGTTACCCGCCTGGCGCTGGATTTCCGTAATACCTTCAAACGCGATGTCTTCATCGACCTGGTGTGCTACCGCCGTCACGGTCATAACGAAGCCGACGAGCCGAGCGCAACGCAGCCGCTGATGTATCAGAAAATCAAAAAACATCCGACTCCGCGCAAAATCTACGCCGACAAACTTGAGCAGGACAAAGTGTCGACCCTGGAAGATGCGACCGAACTGGTTAACCTCTATCGTGATGCGCTGGATGCCGGCGAATGCGTGGTTGAGGAATGGCGTCCGATGAATCTGCACTCCTTTACCTGGTCGCCGTACCTCAACCACGAGTGGGATGAGAGCTACCCGAGTAAAGTCGAGATGAAACGTCTGCAGGAGCTGGCTAAACGCATCAGCACCGTGCCGGACAGTATTGAAATGCAGTCTCGTGTGGCGAAGATTTATGGCGATCGCCAGGCGATGGCTGCCGGCGAGAAGCTGTTCGACTGGGGCGCGGCGGAAAACCTGGCCTACGCCACGCTGGTTGATGAAGGTATTCCGATTCGTCTCTCCGGTGAAGACTCCGGCCGCGGTACCTTCTTCCACCGCCATTCCGTGATTCATAACCAGGTGAACGGCTCGACCTACACCCCGCTGCAGCATGTGCATAACGGCCAGGAGCATTTCAAAGTCTGGGACTCCGTGCTGTCTGAAGAAGCGGTGCTGGCGTTCGAATACGGCTACGCCACTGCGGAACCGCGCACCCTGACTATCTGGGAAGCGCAGTTTGGTGACTTTGCTAACGGCGCTCAGGTGGTGATCGATCAGTTCATCAGCTCCGGCGAGCAGAAGTGGGGCCGGATGTGTGGCCTGGTCATGCTGCTGCCGCACGGCTACGAAGGCCAGGGCCCGGAGCACTCCTCCGCGCGTCTGGAACGCTATCTGCAGCTGTGCGCTGAACAGAATATGCAGGTTTGTGTGCCATCAACTCCGGCTCAGGTTTACCACATGCTGCGTCGTCAGGCGCTGCGCGGTATGCGTCGTCCGCTGGTGGTGATGTCGCCGAAATCTCTGCTGCGTCATCCGCTGGCGGTCTCCAGCCTGGACGAACTGGCGAACGGCACCTTCCTGCCGGCCATCGGTGAAATCGATGATCTCGACCCGAAAGCGGTGAAGCGTGTTGTCCTGTGCTCTGGTAAGGTTTATTACGATCTGCTGGAACAACGCCGTAAGAACGACCAAAAAGATGTCGCTATCGTGCGTATAGAGCAGCTCTATCCGTTCCCGCATCAGGCGGTACAGGAAGCGCTGAAACCTTACGCGCACGTACATGATTTTGTCTGGTGCCAGGAAGAACCGCTCAACCAGGGCGCGTGGTACTGCAGCCAGCATCACT
This sequence comes from Klebsiella sp. YJ, assembly GCF_002108615.1. Taxonomy (NCBI): domain Bacteria; kingdom Pseudomonadati; phylum Pseudomonadota; class Gammaproteobacteria; order Enterobacterales; family Enterobacteriaceae; genus Klebsiella; species Klebsiella sp. YJ. Next base: position 355,618 of record NZ_MTEG01000002.1, on the reverse strand, counting down.
TCCGCGAAGTGATTCCGTTTGGGGCCTCTCTGCGTTACGCAGGCCGCCCGGCCTCCGCCTCTCCGGCGGTAGGGTATATGTCCGTTCACCAGAAACAGCAACAAGATCTGGTCAATGACGCGCTGAACGTCGATTAATTAAAGGATACATAATGAGTAGCGTAGATATTCTGGTTCCCGATCTGCCTGAGTCCGTAGCTGACGCGACGGTTGCGACCTGGCATAAAAAACCGGGCGATAGCGTCCAGCGTGATGAAGTGCTGGTGGAAATCGAAACTGACAAAGTGGTACTGGAAGTACCGGCTTCAGCGGACGGCATTCTGGATGCAGTGCTGGAAGACGAAGGTGCCACCGTACTTTCTCGCCAGATCCTCGGTCGCCTGCGTGAAGGCAACAGCGCGGGTAAAGAGTCCGCGGCGAAAGCCGATGCGAAAGAGTCTACCCCGGCTCAGCGTCAGCAGGCGTCTCTGGAAGAGCAGAGCAATGATGCCCTCAGCCCGGCGATTCGCCGTCTGCTGGCTGAACACAACCTCGATGCGGCTGCCATCAAAGGCACCGGCGTCGGCGGCCGCCTGACCCGTGAAGATGTGGAGAAACATCTGGCGGCGGCACCGGCTAAAGCCGAAGCCAAAGCACCTGCCGCAGCGGCAGCACCGGTTGCACAACTGGGCCACCGTTCTGAAAAACGCGTTCCGATGACCCGCCTGCGCAAACGCGTTGCCGAGCGTCTGCTGGAAGCGAAGAACTCCACCGCCATGCTGACGACCTTCAACGAAGTCAACATGAAGCCGATTATGGATCTGCGTAAGCAGTACGGCGATGCCTTCGAAAAACGTCACGGTATCCGTCTGGGCTTTATGTCCTTCTACGTGAAAGCCGTGGTTGAAGCGCTGAAACGCTATCCGGAAGTGAACGCCTCTATCGATGGCGATGATGTGGTGTATCACAACTACTTCGACGTCAGCATGGCGGTCTCTACGCCGCGCGGTCTGGTGACTCCGGTTCTGCGTGATGTTGACCTGCTGGGCATGGCGGATATTGAAAAGAATATTAAAGAGCTGGCAGTGAAAGGCCGTGACGGCAAGCTGACCGTAGATGACCTGACCGGCGGTAACTTCACCATTACCAACGGCGGCGTATTCGGTTCTCTGATGTCCACGCCAATCATCAACCCACCGCAGAGCGCGATTCTGGGTATGCATGCCATTAAAGATCGCCCGATGGCGGTCAATGGCAAGGTAGAAATTCTGCCAATGATGTACCTGGCGCTCTCTTACGACCACCGTCTGATCGATGGACGTGAATCGGTAGGCTTCCTGGTTGCTATCAAAGAGCTGCTGGAAGACCCGACTCGTCTGTTGCTGGACGTGTAGTCAGCAAGAGTATTACCTACCGTAGGCCGGATAAGGCGTTTACGCCGCCATCCGGCGTTGATGAGATGCCTGATGGCGACGCAGCCGCGTCTTATCAGGCCTACAGGTTTAAAGATAATTATTCCCTGAAGGATGGACTGAACACATGAACTTACATGAATATCAGGCAAAACAACTGTTTGCCCGCTATGGCTTACCGGCGCCGGTGGGTTATGCCTGTACTACTCCGCGCGAAGCAGAAGAAGCCGCATCAAAAATCGGCGCGGGTCCGTGGGTAGTGAAATGTCAGGTTCACGCTGGTGGCCGCGGTAAAGCGGGCGGTGTGAAAGTAGTTAACAGTAAAGAAGACATTCGCGCATTTGCTGAGCACTGGCTGGGCAAACGCCTTGTGACCTACCAGACAGACGCCAACGGCCAGCCGGTTAACCAGATTCTGGTTGAAGCAGCGACAGATATCGCCAAAGAGCTGTATCTGGGTGCGGTTGTTGACCGTAGCTCCCGTCGCGTCGTGTTCATGGCCTCCACCGAAGGCGGCGTGGAAATCGAAAAAGTGGCGGAAGAAACCCCGCACCTGATCCACAAAATTGCGATCGATCCGCTGGCAGGCCCGATGCCTTACCAGGGTCGTGAGCTGGCGTTCAAACTGGGTCTGGAAGGTAAGCAGGTTCAGCAGTTCACCAAAATCTTTATGGGTCTGGCGACCATCTTCCTGGAGCGCGACCTGGCGCTGATCGAAATTAACCCGCTGGTTATCACTAAGCAGGGCGATCTGATCTGCCTCGACGGCAAACTGGGCGCCGATGGCAATGCGCTGTTCCGCCAGCCGGATCTGCGTGAAATGCGCGACCAGTCTCAGGAAGACCCGCGTGAAGCGCAGGCTGCGCAGTGGGAGCTGAACTACGTTGCGCTGGACGGCAACATCGGTTGTATGGTTAACGGCGCGGGCCTGGCAATGGGCACCATGGACATCGTTAAGCTGCACGGCGGCGAACCGGCTAACTTCCTCGACGTTGGCGGCGGCGCAACCAAAGAGCGCGTCACCGAAGCGTTCAAAATCATTCTTTCCGACAGCAATGTTAAAGCCGTACTGGTTAACATCTTCGGCGGTATCGTTCGTTGCGACCTGATCGCTGACGGCATCATCGGCGCGGTAGCAGAAGTTGGCGTAAACGTACCGGTTGTCGTACGTCTGGAAGGGAACAACGCCGAACTGGGCGCGAAGAAACTGGCTGACAGCGGCCTGAATATTATTGCAGCGAAAAGTCTGACGGACGCAGCACAGCAGGTTGTTGCCGCAGTGGAGGGGAAATAATGTCCATTTTAATTGATAAAAACACCAAGGTTATCTGCCAGGGCTTCACCGGTAGCCAGGGGACTTTCCACTCTGAACAAGCAATTGCTTACGGTACCCAAATGGTCGGCGGCGTTACGCCAGGCAAAGGCGGCACCACTCACCTGGGTCTGCCGGTGTTCAACACCGTACGCGAAGCCGTTGAAGCGACCGGCGCGACCGCGACCGTTATCTACGTTCCGGCGCCGTTCTGCAAAGACTCCATTCTGGAAGCTATCGATGCGGGCATTAAGCTTATCATTACCATCACCGAAGGTATTCCGACGCTGGATATGCTGACGGTGAAAGTGAAGCTGGATGAAGCCGGCGTGCGGATGATCGGCCCGAACTGCCCGGGCGTTATCACCCCAGGCGCTTGCAAAATCGGCATCATGCCGGGCCACATTCATCAGCCGGGTAAAGTGGGTATCGTTTCCCGCTCCGGTACGCTGACCTATGAAGCGGTTAAGCAGACCACCGATTACGGTTTCGGCCAGTCTACCTGTGTCGGTATCGGCGGCGACCCGATCCCGGGCTCTAACTTCATCGACATCCTGAAACTGTTCGAGGAAGATCCGCAGACCGAAGCGATCGTAATGATCGGTGAGATCGGCGGTAGCGCGGAAGAAGAAGCGGCTGCCTACATCAAAGATCACGTCACCAAGCCGGTTGTCGGTTACATCGCCGGTGTGACCGCGCCGAAAGGCAAGCGTATGGGCCACGCGGGCGCCATTATCGCAGGCGGTAAAGGCACGGCTGATGAGAAATTTGCTGCGCTGGAAGCGGCGGGCGTGAAAACCGTTCGTAGCCTCGCGGATATCGGCGAAGCGCTGAAATCAATCATTAAGTAAACCCTCTCTGCTCAAGCTGAGCAGTTAAATGTCCGATTTCGACATGGTTGGCCACCGTCAGGTGGCCTTTTTTATGCCTATTTTTGCCACCGTTTCAAGAGGGGCCGCGACCTGGTTTTGCCGTGGCAGACCGCAGTTATTGAGAAAAACCATTTCTATTGTATTGATTTAACACCTTTTTTTCATAAATAATAACAAGATATTTTCGGCAGGGGAGGGAATGATTCTCACTGCTATTTTTTGCCAGAAAATGAAAAGATAAAAATGATGATTTAATTGATGCTGTCTATCAGGAAAAAATACTGTGAAGCGTCTAACATTAATCAGATCGCTATTTTTTTTCACACGATACGCCTTAAAGTTAAATCATATTACCTATACTTCTCATATCTCTCTTTTTAGTAACCATTACCGGCATGCTTTAAACATATATTTAACATTACTTTCACCATTATTCTTTGTTGGGATACATAATTAACATAGGCGAGAAAAATTGATTTATATCAATACTTAAAGCTTGGAAAAAACCACAAAAAAACGTTAAATTGTCGCCAATCAAATTGGCCTAATTCAGGCATTTTCGCTATATATTGATCACCGTCGTAAATGTAAAACGGATTCAATAAAATCCTGTTTATTGTAAGGTTATTGCGGCGTAATATATTGGGGAATCAATTGGGTTTTTCGTTAACGTATTTGTAACCTTTGCGAGGAGCTGTTTCATCAGGCGACGAAACGGTAACGAAGCGGGAAGCAAGTTATTTTGTATTGGGGCATGCGTATGAACCCGGTGTGCAGGGTTCATTCTCGGAGTCTTCATGCGATGAGCAAGGAGTCATGATGTTAGATATAGTCGAACTGTCGCGCTTACAGTTTGCCTTGACCGCGATGTACCACTTCCTTTTTGTGCCACTGACGCTCGGTATGGCGTTCCTGCTGGCCATCATGGAAACGGTTTACGTCCTTTCCGGCAAACAGATTTATAAAGATATGACCAAATTCTGGGGCAAGTTGTTTGGTATCAACTTTGCGCTGGGTGTAGCAACCGGGTTGACCATGGAGTTCCAGTTCGGGACAAACTGGTCTTATTACTCTCACTACGTGGGCGATATCTTCGGTGCGCCTCTGGCCATTGAAGGTCTGATGGCCTTCTTCCTCGAATCTACCTTTGTAGGTCTGTTCTTCTTCGGTTGGGATCGTCTGGGCAAAGTTCAGCACATGGCGGTGACCTGGCTGGTGGCACTGGGTTCCAACTTGTCTGCATTGTGGATCCTCGTGGCCAACGGCTGGATGCAAAACCCGATCGCCTCGGATTTCAACTTTGAAACCATGCGTATGGAGATGGTCAGTTTCTCCGAACTGGTTCTGAACCCGGTTGCTCAGGTGAAATTTGTCCATACCGTCGCATCCGGCTACGTCTGCGGCGCGATGTTCGTCCTGGGTATCAGCTCCTACTATATGCTGCGCGGTCGCGACTTCGCTTTCGCTAAACGCTCCTTTGCCATTGCTGCCAGCTTCGGTATGGCGGCGATTCTCTCCGTTATCGTACTCGGTGATGAATCCGGTTACGAAATGGGTGACGTGCAGAAAACTAAACTTGCGGCCATCGAAGCCGAATGGGAAACCCAGCCAGCTCCGGCTGCCTTTACCCTGTTTGGTATTCCGGACCAGGATGCGCAAACCAACCACTTCGCCATCCAGATTCCTTATGCGTTGGGTATTATTGCCACTCGTTCCGTGGACACGCCGGTTATTGGTCTGAAAGACCTGCTGGCACAGCACGAAGCGCGTATTCGTAACGGGATGAAAGCTTACACCCTGCTGGAAGAGCTGCGCGCAGGCTCAACCGATCAGGCTGTACGTGATGAATTCAACAACGTGAAGAAAGATCTGGGCTACGGTCTGCTGCTGAAACGCTATACCCCGAACGTCTCTGACGCGACGGAAGCGCAGATTGCTATGGCGACGAAAGACTCTATTCCTCGCGTTGCGCCGCTGTACTTCGCGTTCCGTATCATGGTGGCCTGCGGCATCCTGATGCTCGGTATCATCGCGGCATCGTTCTGGACCGTTATTCGTAACCAGATTGGCGAGAAGAAATGGCTGCTGCGCATTGCGCTGTACGCAATTCCTCTGCCGTGGATCGCTATCGAGTCCGGTTGGTTCGTAGCGGAATATGGTCGTCAGCCGTGGGCGATAGGTGAGGTACTGCCTACTGCGGTAGCCAACTCGTCCCTGACCGCGGGCGACCTGATCTTCTCGATGCTGCTGATTTGCGGTCTGTACACCCTGTTCCTGGTCGCGGAGCTGTATCTGATGTTCAAATTCGCACGCCGTGGACCAAGCAGCCTGAAAACCGGTCGCTACCACTACGAGCAGTCTTCCACGACTACTCAGCCGGCACGCTAAGACAGGAGTCGTCAAATGATCGATTATGAAGTATTGCGTTTTATCTGGTGGCTACTGATCGGTGTTCTGCTGATTGGTTTCGCCGTCACCGATGGCTTCGACATGGGGGTGGGCATGCTCACCCGTTTCCTCGGTCGTAATGACACCGAGCGTCGAATCATGATTAACTCCATCGCTCCGCACTGGGACGGAAACCAGGTGTGGCTGATCACCGCCGGCGGCGCGCTGTTTGCTGCCTGGCCGACGGTCTATGCCGCCGCGTTCTCCGGCTTCTATGTGGCGATGATTCTGGTGCTGGCCTCTTTGTTCTTCCGTCCGGTTGGTTTTGACTACCGCTCGAAGATTGAAGACACCCGCTGGCGCAACATGTGGGACTGGGGCATCTTCATCGGTAGCTTCGTACCGCCGCTGGTGATTGGCGTCGCGTTCGGTAACCTGCTGCAGGGCGTACCGTTCCATATGGATGAATATATGCGTCTGTACTACACCGGCAATTTCTTCCAGCTGCTGAACCCGTTTGGTCTGCTGGCCGGTATTGTTAGCGTGGCGATGATTCTGACGCAGGGGGCTACCTACCTGCAGATGCGTACCGTGGGTGAGCTGCACCTGCGTGCTCGCGCGACCTCTCAGGTTGCGGCACTGGTGACGCTGGTTTGCTTCCTGCTGGCCGGTGTCTGGGTGGTATACGGGATCGACGGTTATGTGGTCACCTCGGCTATCGACCACTCTGCGCCATCTAACCCGCTGACTAAAGAAGTGACACGTCAGGCTGGTGCATGGTTGGTGAACTTCAATAATATGCCTTCGCTGTGGGCTATCCCGGCACTGGGCGTAGTATTGCCGCTGCTGACTATCCTGACTTCGCGGATGGAGAAGGGCGCTCTGGCGTTTATCTTCTCTTCTCTGACGCTGGCCTGCATCATTCTGACCGCCGGGATTGCGATGTTCCCGTTCATCATGCCGTCCAGCACGATGATGAACGTTAGCCTGACCATGTGGGATTCAACCTCCAGCCAAAGAACGCTGAACCTGATGACCTACGTGGCGATTGTCTTCGTGCCGATTATTCTGGGCTACACCACCTGGTGTTACTGGAAGATGTTCGGTCGCATTACCCGCGAAGACATCGAAAAGAACACCCACTCGTTGTATTAAGGTAAGGAGCTAGATATGTGGTATTTCGCATGGATTTTGGGAACGCTTCTTGCCTGTGCCTTTGGGGTTATCACCGCGTTAGCGCTTGAGCACGTGGAAAGCACCAAAGCAGGTAAAGAAGAACACTGATGAGTAAAATTATCGCAACGCTGTATGCGATAATGGATAAGCGCCCGTTAAGGGCGCTTTCCTTATTGATGGCACTGCTGCTGGCCGGCTGCATTTTCTGGGATCCGTCGCGCTTTGCGGCAAAGACCAGCGAGCTGGAGATCTGGCACGGCTTCCTGCTGATGTGGGCCGTGTGCGCCGGGGTTATCCACGGCGTGGGCTTTCGCCCGCAGGCCATTCACTGGCAAGGGATTTTTTGTCCACTTATCGCTGATATTGTACTCATCACGGGGCTGTTTTTTTTCTTCTTTTGAAAGAGAAGAGAATAAGAGAACTCTGTTAACCTCATGGGCTTGCATAAGCCCATAAAAATTTACTCGCTGTTTACTTTCCCCCATTCCAAACCACGTTCCCCGCGCGTATAGTAGCGAAGTTTGAAAGCACTAATCTTTTTTTGCATTACCGGGATGTAAAGTGAATACAACGCTGTTTCGATGGCCGGTTCGTGTCTACTATGAAGATACCGATGCCGGTGGTGTGGTTTACCACGCCAGTTACGTCGCTTTTTATGAAAGAGCACGCACAGAGATGCTGCGCCACCACCACTTCAGTCAGCAGGTTTTGCTGGCTGAGCGAGTTGCCTTCGTGGTTCGCAAAATGACGCTGGAATATTTTGCGCCCGCCAGACTCGACGACATGCTCGAAATCCAGACGGAAATCACCTCAATGAGAGGTACCTCTTTGGTTTTCACGCAGCGAATCGTCAACGCAGAGAATACAGTTTTGAACGAAGCTGAGGTTCTCATTGTGTGCGTTGATCCACTCTTAATGAAGCCTCGTGCGCTTCCCAAGTCTATTGTCGCGGAGTTTAAGCAGTGACTGACATGAATATCCTTGATTTGTTCCTGAAGGCGAGCCTTCTGGTTAAACTTATCATGTTGATTTTGATTGGTTTTTCTATCGCTTCCTGGGCCATTATTATTCAGAGAACGCGCATCCTCAACACGGCAAGCCGCGAGGCGGAAGCCTTTGAAGACAAGTTCTGGTCGGGCATTGAGCTTTCTCGCCTGTATCAGGAGAGCCAGGGGCGTCGCGATAACCTGGTGGGGTCGGAACAAATTTTCTACAGCGGTTTCAAAGAGTTTGCTCGTCTGCATCGCGCAAACAGCCATGCGCCAGAAGCGGTGGTTGAAGGGGCGTCGCGCGCCATGCGCATCTCGATGAACCGTGAGATCGAGACGCTGGAAACGCACATTCCGTTCCTTGGAACCGTGGGTTCCATCAGCCCGTATATCGGTCTGTTCGGTACCGTCTGGGGGATCATGCACGCTTTTATCGCACTCGGTGCGGTGAAACAGGCTACTTTGCAGATGGTTGCTCCGGGTATCGCAGAAGCGCTGATCGCCACGGCAATCGGTCTGTTTGCGGCAATACCGGCGGTTATGGCCTACAACCGTTTGAACCAGCGTGTGAACAAACTTGAACTGAACTATGACAACTTTATGGAAGAGTTCACCGCGATTCTGCACCGTCAGGCGTTTACCAGCAGCGAAAGCAATAAGGGGTAAGCCATGGCCAGAGCACGTGGACGCGGACGTCGCGAACTGAAGTCCGAGATCAACATCGTTCCGCTGCTGGATGTCTTGTTGGTGCTGTTGCTGATCTTTATGGCGACCGCGCCGATCATTACGCAGAGCGTAGAGGTCGACCTGCCGGATGCGACGGAATCACAAGCGGTCAAAAGTAATGATGAGCCGCCGGTGATTGTTGAAGTTTCCGGAGTCGGGCAGTACAGCGTAAAAGTGGGTCCGGAGACGCTGTCGCAGCTGCCGCCAGAGCAGGTTGTTGCCGAAGCGAAACGCCGCCTCGAAGCGAACGAGAAAACGGTGTTCCTGATCGGCGGTGCGAAAGACGTACCTTACGATGAAATTATTAAAGCGCTTAACCTGTTGCATAGCGCAGGGGTTAAATCGGTTGGCTTAATGACCAAGCCTATTTAATCGCTTCGGATATGTGCGCCCGCCGGACCGCTGGCTGCGAGAATAACAGACTCGTGGCCGGCGAGAGTAGCGGGGACAGGCGAACAGTTTTTGGGAACCGATAGTGTCAAAGGCAACCGAACAAAACGACAAGCTTAAACGAGCGATCATAGTTTCAGTCGCGCTGCACATCATTCTGATCGCGCTGCTGATCTGGAGTTCGTTCGATGAGCATCTGGATGCCTCAGCCGGTGGCGGCGGAGGTTCTTCCATTGATGCGGTGATGGTTGATCCTGGGGCGGTGGTGAATAATTACAACCGCCAACAGCAGCAGCAGGCCAGCTCGCGCCGCGCCGCCGAGCAGCGCGAAAAGCAGGCTCAGCAGCAGGCTGAAGAACTGCGTGAAAAGCAGGCCGCCGAGCAGGAGCGTCTGAAGCAGCTTGAGCAGGATCGTCTGCAGGCGCAGGAAGCGGCTAAGCAAGCGAAGGAAGAGCAGAAGCAGGCTGAAGAAGCGGCGGCGAAAGCGGCGGCAGCGGCGAAAGCCAAAGCGGATTCTCAGGCGAAAGAAGCACAGGAAGCGGCAGCAAAAGCCGCTGCTGACGCGAAAGCGAAGGCAGATGCGCAGGCTAAAGCAGCGGAAGCTGCGGCAGCGAAAGCCGCAGCCGATGCGAAGAAACAGGCGGAAGCCGAAGCGGCGAAAGCAGCGGCGGATGCCCAGAAGAAAGCCGAAGCCGAGGCAGCGAAGAAAGCGCAGCAGCAGGCTGAGAAGAAAGCCCAGCAGGAAGCCGCGAAGCAGGCAGCGGCTGAGAAAGCTGCTGCGGAAAAAGCCGCTGAGAAAGCAGCAAAAAAGCAGCGGCGCAAAAAGCAGCCTCTGAGAAAGCGGCAGCAGAAAAGGCCGCCGCAGCAGAGAAAGCCGCCGCGGAGAAAGCGGAAAAAGCTGCCGCAGCGAAAGCCGCTGCAGCGGAAAAAGCCGCAGCCGATAAAGCCGCCAAGGCTGCTGCCGCTAAGGCCGCCGCAGCCAAAGCCGCCGCCGCGAAAAAAGCCGCGGCAGCGAAAGATGCGGATGGCGTTGACGACCTGCTCGGCGATCTGAGTTCAGGTAAGAATGCGCCTAAAGGTAGCACCAGCGGTAGCAATGGAGGCTCATCTCCTGCTAAAGGAAGTAAACCGGGGCAGGGGGGCGCGTCTCAGGCTGAGATTGCCAGTTATATTTCGCAGGTTCAGGCGGCGATTAAAGGGCATCTCTATGACTGGGACACGTACAAAGGTAAAACATGTACGTTACGCGTGAACCTGGCTCAGGACGGGACGTTATTGAGCGTGAAGTCGGAGGGGGGCGATCCTGCTTTCTGTCAGCAGATGCTGGCGGCAACCAGCCGGATGAGCAAGTTCCCGAAACCGCCTTCTCAGGCTGTGTATGAGACGTTCAAAAATGCGCCACTGGACTTCAAACCGCAGTGATGTGTTTCCCCGCGCGAGCGGGGGAAACACAATCCAGGGCTGAGGCCGGGTTTTGGTAGTTTTGTGTATTTGAGTTTGTTAACATTCTGCTAAATTATCGTGGGCTTTCCGTCCGGATAAGGGAGATATGATGAAGCAGGCATTACGAGTAGCGTTTGGTTTTTTAATGCTGTGGGCGGCGGTGCTGCACGCAGAAGTACGTATCGAGATCACCCAGGGGGTGGACTCGGCGCGCCCGATCGGTGTTGTACCGTTCCAGTGGGCAGGGCCGGGTGCTGCGCCTGAAGATATTGGCGGTGTCGTAGCGGCTGACTTGCGTAACAGCGGTAAGTTCAACCCACTGGATCGCTCGCGTCTGCCTCAGCAACCGGGGACGGCACAAGAGGTTCAACCTGCGGCGTGGTCTGCGCTGGGTATTGATGCGGTGGTTGTCGGTCAGGTGACCGGGAACCCTGACGGATCGTACAACGTGGCTTACCAGCTGGTTGATACCGGCGGTGCTCCGGGGACGATTCTGGCGCAGAACTCTTATAAGGTGACTAAACAGTACCTGCGCTATGCGGCTCACACCGCCAGCGATGCGGTATTCGAGAAGCTGACCTCTATTAAGGGCGCCTTCCGTACCCGTATTGCCTACGTTGTGCAGACTAACGGCGGCCAGTTCCCGTATGAACTGCGCGTCTCCGACTACGATGGTTATAACCAGTTTGTGGTCCACCGTTCACCACAGCCGCTGATGTCTCCGGCATGGTCTCCGGATGGTTCTAAACTGGCTTACGTGACCTTCGAAAGCGGCCGTTCTGCGCTGGTGGTTCAGACTCTGGCAAATGGCGCGGTGCGTCAGATTGCTTCCTTCCCGCAGCATAACGGGGCTCCGGCCTTCTCGCCGGATGGCAGTAAACTGGCGTTCGCATTGTCGAAAACCGGTAGCCTGAACCTGTATGTGATGGATCTGGGCTCGGGTCAGATTCGTCAGGTGACCAATGGTCGCAGCAACAACACCGAACCAAGCTGGTTCCCGGATAGTCAGAATCTGGCCTTTACTTCTGACCAGGCCGGTCGTCCGCAGGTGTATAAAGTCAGCGTCGGCGGCGGTACTCCGCAGCGTATCTCCTGGGAAGGTTCTCAGAACCAGGATGCGGATGTCAGCAGTGACGGTAAATTTATGGTAATGGTCAGCTCGGCCAACGGTCAGCAGCACATTGCCAAACAAGATCTGGTAGCGGGTGGCGTACAAGTTCTGTCGTCAACGTTCCTGGATGAAACGCCAAGTCTGGCACCTAACGGCACTATGGTAATCTACAGCTCTTCTCAGGGGATGGGATCCGTGCTGAATCTGGTTTCTACAGATGGGCGTTTCAAAGCGCGTCTTCCGGCGACTGATGGACAGGTAAAATTCCCTGCCTGGTCTCCGTATCTGTGATAATAAATAATTGATTATTAAAGGAATCAAAGAAATGCAACTGAACAAAGTGCTGAAAGGGCTGATGATCGCTCTGCCGGTTATGGCAATCGCGGCGTGTTCTTCTAACAAGAACGCCAGCAACGACCAGAGCGGTGAAGGCATGCTGGGTGCCGGCACTGGTATGGATGCTAACGCTAACGGCGGCAACATGTCTTCCGAAGAGCAAGCTCGTCTGCAAATGCAGCAGCTGCAGCAGAACAACATCGTGTACTTCGATCTCGACAAGTACGATATCCGTTCTGACTTCGCTGCAATGCTGGATGCGCACGCTAACTTCCTGCGTAGCAACCCATCCTATAAAGTGACTGTTGAAGGTCACGCGGATGAGCGCGGTACTCCGGAATACAACATCGCTCTGGGTGAGCGTCGTGCTAACGCCGTTAAGATGTATCTGCAGGGCAAAGGTGTTTCTGCTGACCAGATCTCCATCGTTTCTTACGGTAAAGAAAAACCTGCAGTACTGGGTCACGACGAAGCGGCTTACGCTAAAAACCGTCGCGCCGTACTGGTTTACTAAGAGAATTGCATGAGCAGTAACTTCAGACATCATCTGTTGAGTCTGTCGTTACTGGTTGGCATAGCGGCCCCCTGGGCCGCTTTTGCTCAGGCGCCAATCAGTAGTGTCGGCTCAGGCTCGGTCGAAGACCGCGTCACTCAACTCGAGCGTATTTCTAACGCTCACAGTCAGCTTTTAACCCAACTTCAGCAACAGCTCTCCGATAACCAGAATGATATTGATTCCCTGCGCGGCCAGATTCAGGAAAGCCAGTATCAGCTCAATCAGGTTGTTGAACGCCAGAAGCAAATTCTGTTACAGATCGACGGTCTGAGCAGCGGTGGGGCGGCGGCAGGTGCACAGCCATCGCCTTCGGCAGGCGATCAGGGTGCGGCGGCTACCGCGGCGCCAGCGGCCTCTTCTGGCGCTCCTGCCTCGACCGGAGATGCCAATACTGACTACAATGCGGCTATTGCGCTGGTGAAGGATCCCTCCCGCCAGGATGACGCGCTGGCAGCATTTCAGAATTTCGTCAAAAAGTACCCGGATTCAACCTATCAGCCGAACGCGAACTACTGGCTCGGTCAGTTGAATTACAATAAGGGGAAAAAAGATGATGCCGCTTACTATTTTGCTTCCGTGGTGAAGAATTACCCGAAATCCCCGAAAGCGCCAGATGCCATGTTTAAGGTCGGCGTGATTATGCAGGATAAAGGTGATACCGCGAAGGCGAAGGCTGTTTACCAACAGGTGGTCAGTAAATTTCCTGGCACCGATGGCGCGAAACAGGCTCAGAAACGTCTTAATGCCCTTGGGTGATTATGGCATGACCAGAAATCGCATTATTTCTGGTCTTGTCGCGTGAATCCTAAGCAGTCAGATGTTTTTTATCGAAATACTTGTTGCGCTGAATTCTTAAATCAGTAATATATGCCGCCGTTGCCACGGGATATCGAACAAGCCTGAAGCGACGAAAAAAGTGGGTCGTTAGCTCAGTTGGTAGAGCAGTTGACTTTTAATCAATTGGTCGCAGGTTCGAATCCTGCACGACCCACCACTAACTACCAGGGTGGAACGGTAGTAAAACGTGAAGGATAGCGTTGCGTCAGCAACGGCCCATAGGGCAAGCGAAAGCGAGTCATCCTCCACGACCCACCACTGACTTTAGTCAGATGTAGTATCCAGCGTAGTATCGGGTGATTAGCTCAGCTGGGAGAGCACCTCCCTTACAAGGAGGGGGTCGGCGGTTCGATCCCGTCATCACCCACCACTCGGGTCGTTAGCTCAGTTGGTAGAGCAGTTGACTTTTAATCAATTGGTCGCAGGTTCGAATCCTGCACGACCCACCAATTTAACATCGAACTCAGATGTTGAACGTGAAGGATAACGTTGCGTAGCAACGGCCCACAGGGCGAGCGAAAGCGAGTCATCCTGCACGACCCACCGGCTTAACGTTGGTGAAGAGTGAAAAAATTCAGGTAGTACCCGAGCGGGTCGTTAGCTCAGTTGGTAGAGCAGTTGACTTTTAATCAATTGGTCGCAGGTTCGAATCCTGCACGACCCACCAACATACATTCCTGGGATGTTTTATGGTATCCGGGGAAGTAAGAAAACCGTATCACTGTCATCAGGATACGGTTTTTTTTCGTCTGTATGCTCCCCTCCGGATACCCAGGGAGCCAGAGCAAATGGGCCTATGAATGGGCCTATGCCTCTGATGGTGGAAGTCTTGTAGGCCCATATTGAGTTTCGGGCTGAAAAATTCTCCAGAAAACAGAATATTGCACACTCCATCACTGTCATTTTCCACTGATACGTAAGGAGTGACTTTATGGCTGTTCTTACCCGTCCTTTATCTGCCTCGGAAGTCCAGAAGGCAAAACCCGCCGATAAAGATTACGAACTGTTCGACGGACAGGGGCTGACCCTTTTCATCAGAACCAACGGTAAAAAAATCTGGCGCTTTCGTTACAAGCGTCCCGGTTCGACTGCCCGAACCACCATTACCCTCGGACACTACCCTGCCATGTCGCTTGCCAGCGCCCGAACGCTGCATGCCGAACACCTTACCCTGCTGGTAAAAGGCATTGACCCGAAAAAACAGGAGCAGGAAGAGGCAGAGCGTGAAAGGCTGGCGGTGGATAGTCTGTTTATCAACGTGGCGACAAGATGGTTCGCCGTGAAGAAAACAAAAATCTCCGCCGATTATGCAGATGATATCTGGAAATCACTGGAGCGTGACGTGTTTCCGGCTATCGGGCAGACGCCGGTAATTGAGCTGAAAGCCCATACGCTTATCGCCGCTCTGGAACCAGTAAGACTGCGTGGCGCACTGGAAACCTTGCACCGCCTGACGCAGAGGATTAACGAAGTGATGAAATTCGCCATTAATACCGGCCTGCTGGATGCCAACCCGGCATCAACCATTGATGAGGCGTTTGTGAAGCCGAGGAAGAAGCATATGCCAACCATTCGTCCGGAACGTTTGCCGGAACTGATGCAGCGGGTTTATACGACTAACTTGTCTCCGATGACACGCCTGTTGTTGCTATGGCAGCTTCTGACGCTTGTACGCCCCGCTGAGGCCGCCGGAACCATGTGGTGTGAGATTGACATAGGGAACCGGCTCTGGACGCTCCCGGCAGCCCGTATGAAGATGAAACGTGAACATCAGGTGCCGCTGTCTCCTCAGGCGATGGCCGTTCTGGAACAACTTAAGCCCCTGAGTAAGCATTCGCCATTTGTGTTTCCCGGTAGGGTAAAGCGCTGCCAGCCTATGCATAGTGAAACAGTCAACAAGGCGCTGTGGCGCATGGGATATGGTGGTGAACTGGTATCACATGGGTTCCGGGCATTGGGCAGCACCACACTGAACGAGGCCGGATTCCCACCAGATGTAGTGGAAGCGGCGCTGGCGCATGTTGATTCTAACTCCACTCGTGCTGCATATAACCGCTCAACCTACATGGCGCAGCGTATTGAACTGATGAACTGGTGGGGACAGAAAGTCAGCGATATATCTATGGAGATAAAGAGAGTGTAACAAGAAAACCTTTTTCTCTTCGCCAGTCAAGACATATGCATTGCTGAATGTGTTACATCGCGGTCAGGAAATGATGAAATATCCGTTGCGGGGAATGAGCCCCTGCAACGGCTCATGTGTTTTATGGTTGGGGCATGGGTTGAGCTATTATTTAATGTATGATGATTCAGGCGGGTTGATCCAAAGCGCTCGCTTTTGCCAATAATGGCTGATAATTACTCCAGTATAGATAATCTTTATACCAAGACTACCGGTATAGCCATTAATAACTGTGAGTTGCACAAAGCAGGTACAAGTACGTCCGTAGCAGGTAGTTAGCGGTAGGATAACGAGTGTAAAAATTTGTTTGCGGAAATTGGTTCGGGGCATATATATAATGCCCCTTCCGAATCATTTCCATTGATTAATCGTTTCGATTACTTTTGATATATTTCTAAAGTTTTCTTCTGCAAAAATCATCGTTCCATTCGAATTAATCTCTATGATTTCTTCATTTGGACTAATACCAATTAATATTTTGGCTTTTTCAATTTTAAAATCTTTCTTATCAAAAAATGTTTTTATTTCCTCTAAGGCATCGAATGATGATTCTATTTCAAGATCGCCGAATGTATGTTTGCTAAATGTTAATCCCTTAAGCTTTGCCTTTAGCACTTTTACATCAGAAAAACGCACTCGCATAGTATAAATGAAGTCTTCAACTACAATGTTCAGATTAGAAACACTAAAGTCAGAAGATACCGCATTTCTCATATTCGCAATAAACCCCTTTATTGTTCTAGGGGCGGATTCAATAGATAATAGATAGTTATTACCACTTTCTTTTTTCAACCAAAAATCAAACTGAACAAATTTAAAATATTCAAGAAATGTCTCATTCCCAAACGGGTCAGTAATTGTCTCTTTAATTTCTATACGTTCAATATATCTTGCAGACAACATATCGTTTTCGTAATGGTTGATTCTGAACCCCCAACCACTATCGTCTTTAAAGGGAGTATGAATGATAGAGTCATAAACTTCATCATATGACTTTTGGAAATATGCATTAAACCATTTAGTCTTCATTACACCCTCCTATTATTCAGCTTTAACTTTAAGGGAGTTCCTTTCAACTATCTCATCTGAAATTTTACGAGCAGCCCCTTCGATGAGCGTTAATAATATTATTTCCTTTTCTTTTTCGACATTCTGTCTATGTGTGTAGTCGTCAATAGATTTATATTTGTATTGTCCTCTAACAAGATATGAAAAAAGTTTGCAATTGTCAGTGTCAGAAAACTGAGCTTCAAATTCAAATTTATTGGAATCAACGAATCCACTTACAACCGACACCCAAATGATCTTTGTGATATAAAACCCTTGAGAAAGAAGATCATTTAATTCTTTGGATTCTAAAACGCCGCGACCTTTCAACGATGCCTTTGATATATGGCAGCCCAAATCTACAGCTACATCTTCAGCTTCATCATCATTATCTTCATCGGTAGTTTCTTTTTTCTTGTCCTCTAAAATAGGGTGGGTGACATATACATCTGTCACATCAATACAATTATAATTTGGTATGCTCTCAATTAATTTTTTAAAAAAATATGTCCGTTCTGAATGATCTTTGACACTCTCCAGAGTTATCTCATCAATAGATACAGTGCTATCGACGTTTTCGGATCTGATTTTGTTAACAAGTTTCTCGGTGAACTCTCTGGATTTTGTGTTTTGTGGGAATCTTGCTATAAATTCACCAGCCTCATTTTTTTCTATAAGAACAACAGCCTCTCTTGTAGAAGATTGTCTAAATTCATTCATCTTATAGTCGAGTTTTACATATTTTATTTTTACTTCAATTCCAGCATCAGTATAAATAAAATCCGTTTGATCACCTTCCTTTTGCAAATCTTCACATACTAATTTTACAGCTGCTTCAATGTCACTCTTTTCAACATTTGCATTAATAATATTGATTGAGCATTTCTCTCTTCGACCAACAGAACCTAGAATTTCTGAAAGTTTCTTGTAATCATCAAAACCATGAAAGTAGCGCGAGAAATCTAAAGCTAGTGCTTTTCTCTTAGTGTCTTTAGATATAATTGTTCCTCGCTTAAAAAAAAGAGACTTCATGTCATCATTTGTTACCTTTGTTTGGTTTAACGCATCAAACAAAGCTTTATCAGTAACACTATACAGTCCGATTTTCATCTATTATCGCTCCCAACCAATTTCAACCGAGCTAAAAGTTGGCTTAGTGAAATCAACAAGTTCAAATTCAATGGATTCAATTATAGAGCGTTTGTGTTCATCAAAACCCCATTCTCGTGAATAGGTTTCTATAGCTCTCATATAGATTCCTCTCACGTCTTTGTAAATATTGGGATGAATTAATCTAATTCTTATTTTTTCATTTCCATCAAGTAGCTGATATTTTGACAATGTGTCAAATATATAGATGAACTCATACTCGTTGTTACCTTCACCATTGTAATAGATTACGTATCCATGATCATAGGATTTCTCAACTTCCTCAGTTTTATCATTAAGACGTTTGACATCACCATGTTTAATGATAAAAAACGGACCAGTTAATGACTCAATCGTTGCAGGTAAATTTTCAGGAAGGCCACTAACTTTATGAAGAGTTAGGTCCGGATAGTAAAACTGATAGTTAGTACCTAATGGGAAAGTTCCTTGATGGCTGAGCTTAGTTAAGTCAGTAATAACAGACTGAAGGTAATTGATTACACGAGGTTCAATGATATGTATTTTTTGGCCTTGCTTCAATGGTAAGTTATCGAGATTTATACCTCTTTTACCTTTTGCTTCCGTTGTATCTTTAACTGAATGGAAAATATCATAAAATGACTGATCAAAGTTACCATCATGGTTATAAGCGAATAGAAGCCCTCTTACTTCTGATGAGCCTGTGATATAAGAATATCTATCTTTCCATTCTTTGCTTCCTTCAGCACAGTCAATTGCATTAGCAAGTGATGTTAAGGCGTTTCTCATTGAAGTGGCTGTGATTGAACCTTTTGCATAACTTTTTAGGTCTGTATTGAAAAAAACGGTTCGATTGAGGTACGGATCGTGATACTTGTAGACAACATCATTAGGATGAGTATCACTTTTGGTAGAATGCTCGTCCGTTTTCAGGCACTTAAAATTCTCATTGGAAGTACCGACTTGCTCCCATTTGAACCATTTAAATAACTCTGATGATATTTTATCAGCCATTAATGAGATATTTTGTGTCTCGCCAGCCATGTGTAATCACCTCAAAATACTAAATCAATTTGGTCAATTTACAGGTAATTCTGCGTATCAGAGATAGTTCAAAATTACCAGCTTTATCTTTATCATATTCATAGAGTTGATGCATTAACTTGCATGAAATTCTCCTGCTTTTTGTCTTCCCGCACTGGCCCCCCTATTTAGTTGTCAAGCATGTTTATGACGCCTCGTGGTATAGCATAATGGCGAACAGGACGTCACAGCGGCGTCTCGCGAGAGCGATAAGCGCTCAGCTATGTCGTTTTCTTTGGATCATTTTGCGTATGTAGTAAGCCCTGAATATCGGGTTTCTGGGCGCAGCGAAGACCGACATGAACAGCGCCCATTTAAGGGTTTTATTACCCTCGTCGCCAAGGATGTTCCCCGCGTCTGGATGAGCCGGAGCGTCGGTCTCGTCTCACATGGAAGAATTTGTGTCATGCTTGTCCTTGCCACGCTGTGTGTTGAGTATCCGTCGCTCAGACTGGATATCACTTTCACCGATCGCCGTGTAGACCTCATCGAGGATAATATCAATCTTGCAGTACGGCTAGATAATATAGGTGGCCTCTGCCGGTCTTGCCGGGCGAAAAAGCCCCACTCAGTGTTCAGGCATTTGCGCTTTTCCTGCATACATTAATCGTCACGGCCTGCCAGCCAGTGCAGAAGAACTGCTTTTATATGCCTGCCTTGGTTTTCAAAGGGATGGCAGAGTATCGCTCAGGAAAGTGCTGGATGAAAATGGCCGCATGGTCCTGCTTGAACCCACTGTCCGTCACATTGTCAGCCACGGGGAAGCTTTGCGGGACGCGGCTGTCGGAGGGATGGGGATTGCCTTCCTGTCAACATGGCTGGCCGGAGACGAAATCGCTAAAGGGCAACTGAGGATTATACCTGTTAAGACCCCCGAGAATGATTCCCCGGTTACGGCGCTGTGGCCTGTTTCAAGAAATCTCTCACCACGGATCCGGGCGGTGGTGGACAGACTGTACGCTGCGTTCAATGAGGAGACAGCCCGAACCCGGTAGTGATTGATGCCGGAACGAGACAATTTAAGAACAAACCACCCCAGGTTAGCAGGATCGTCTCGTCCGGCAGGAAAGCATGCTAACACCTACATGAAGTTCCTGTCAGTGCCAGCTTCCGACTCAACACCACCAGTCTGCTTTTCACCACTGCGGAGTAAGGGGCGCTACGTCCAGCTATGCAGGGTCAGTTTTTTCTCCCGTGTGCTTTCCGTTCCCCGTATTCACTTCCGGTTAATCGTTTCCCTGCATAACCCGTCCCGCAAGGGTGAAGTGCACGCATGCTGCGCCCTTGCGGGCCAGAACGATGCCGGGAAAGCGAACCGTCAGGCGATACGAAGACGAAAATCACACACTGACGGAGAAAAATCATGTCCATTTCCCTGCATAACCAGACTAGCGCCCCTAACGCCGCAGCGGCGACCAGCGTATCCCCGCTGGACCCGTCAGGCTCCTCAAAAACGAAATTGTCTAAAACCAGAACCGATATTTATCAGACCGTCACCTACAGCATCATTGCGGCGCTTGAAGCCGGGGTAAAACCGTGGTCCTGCCCGTGGCAGCGCGTACCGGGAATGTCTGGTCTTCCATCCAATTACGCTACCGGCGTAGCCTACAGCGGTATGAATATCATGTTGCTGTGGTGCAGCGCATCAAAACAAGGGTTCAGTGATTCCCGCTGGATGACGTACAAACAGGCACAGGCAGCAGGTGGACAGGTTCGCAAGGATGAGCATGGAACAACAGCTATTTTTTACACCACGCTGGAGAAGGAAAACGACACCGGACACACTGAGCATATCCCGATGCTGAAAGCCTTCAGCGTGTTTAACGTTGAACAAATCGATGGTCTTTCTTTGATGTCTGAATCTGTTGCTCCGGAAGTGACGTTTGACCCGTTGCCGCAGGCTGAAAACCTGTTTCGTAGCAGTGGCGCTAAGATCATAGAGAAAGGCCAGAACGCCTTTTTCAGCCTCTCAACCGATGAAATCTGGTTACCGGAGCGTCATCTTTTCGCTGACGCGGCAAATTTTTACGCTACAGGCCTGCATGAGCTGGTGCACTGGAGCGGCGCAAAAAGCCGTCTTAACCGTGAAATGAAAGGGAAATTTGGCAGTGCCGATTATGCATTTGAGGAGTTGTGTGCAGAGCTTGGGAGCGCATTTCTGATGGCGGATCTGGGGATTGTCGGAGAGGTTCAGCACGAAAGTTATATTGCTTCCTGGCTGAAAGCACTGAAAAACGACAAGCGCTATATTTTCAAAGCCACCAGCGCGGCATCAAAAGCGCATCGTTATCTGATGGATAAGGTCTGAACTGAACAACAGGAGGCTGCAAAGGAATGCGGCTTTAACCTTATATCGGGGCAGGCAGAGTGACAGGGATTTCAATTTTCCTGCGAATGTTGCGGACATATTATGCCCGCAACATTCGCAGGCTGCGGGCGCGGGCAGCAAAGAGCCCGCAAATCCCGCCTGGCGTCTTTTTGATGTACTGCCCGGTATGATACCTAATATACCTGCTGTGATGAAGGCTCGCTGGATAATATTTTTTCGAGGCAAACAACCGTACCTGCTGCGGAATGATAGTCTTTTCGGAGCGCGGATTATCAACGCAGGAACCCGAGAAGCTGAAACTGACAGAGCCAAAAAAGGGGAAAAACAAACCGTCCCGGTTAACCTGTTCGCAGGTAACGATAGTAATATCTTCCGTTAAAGTGTTCTCCCCATGATACCACAGGTAGCAGGTCGGCAGGTTTGCAAGGGCAAGAGTCTGTTTCGTATCAGCCAGACAGGCAAAAGCGTGTGTTATAGTGGCTATAACTTGCTGTTGTAGCATACATGGGGATGAAAAGGAGATACTGGTGCCGGGATACTTAAAAAAAATAGCTGCCTGGTTGCTCAGAGCAGAACTCGAAAAAATCCGTATCGATGAGCATGAATCGGGCAGAATAAAGGGATATGAAGAAGGACACACCAGAGGTTTAAGGGAAGGCAGGGAATTGGGTCTTGAGGAAGGGAAAAATCTCTTTGTAATTCAGGGTGTTAGAGAGTCGGGTGTGTTTCCCGACATTGATAATTCAGTCTATGGCCCGGAGCGATTCCCTGTATCAGCTACTTTGGCCGGACGAATGGAAGACGCTGTTGCCACTGCGGTCTCAGCGGGGATTGTCAGCGCCCCCACTGCTTCTCAGTGGAAGATGATTTTATCTGATCACCCTTCGACTTGTGTGGTGGCTGGCGCGGGATCGGGAAAATCAACCACGCTGGTGCTGCGGGTTGTCTTTATGCACTGTTATCTCAACATTCCCCTTAATGAAATTACCGTAATTTCTTTTACCCGTGATTCATGCAAAGAGTTAAGAGCGAAAATATACCATGTTCTTAAATTCTGGCGTGACGATTTAACTAAAGAGCGTGTTTTTGGCCTGGTCAGAACATTCCATTCAGCATTGTCCGCATTTAGTCACGATTTACTGGCAGGGAAAACCTGGTTTGATACATTGAAAGATAACGATGAGGTTCTTCTGTCTGAAGATGATGACATCGATAACCCGTTTTCATCGGGAAAGATGTCAGTAAAACAAAAAATGTTGCTGAATGAAGCTTATGTTTCTTTGTTTAATGATAACCAACGCTTCCGAAAGGAAATTATAGAACTGATGAAGCTGGCAGCACTTTCTGCACCAGTCCAGGACGATAGTGATCTCAAAAAAGCAGCATTACGGAATGCTGGAAAAAGGGATCTCGAACTGGCAATGAGGTTGAATGAGGTCTGGGCGGAGAAAGGGTTATGGCCCATAGCGGGGGTGGTGCGAGAACCGGTAAAATGTTTTACTACGGAAGGTCATGTTTTTTATGCTAATGGCCTCATTGAGTCCACCGGGCAACCTGTTTTTTTAAGCAGTACGATAGATAACGAATATTTTTTTGATAAGAGCGAGTCTTTTTGCTACCGGGGATATAACGGAAAAGAAGAACAATTCCCCATCCTCTCCTGTTTGTCCCTGAGGAATAAGATTATGGCCTGGCGATGTGATAAGCCATTTATCTTCATTGACAGCAGTTCAAAGTTAAGACTGTTGAGATTTTTAGCCAGACAGGAAAATGAAGATTCAGTTACTGAGGTTCCTTTTTTCGATGTCAAACTGGCAGGGGAATTGACTGAAACCGATATTGTCGAGTTGATGTATCAGCAGGCTTCTTTCATAGAAAGTATGGGGATGGAAGTGAGCTTTGCGATAAAGAATATCAGGAATTTCAAAAGAAAGGGGCTGGAATACCACTTCTGCTGTGCAATCATTATGTTCTGGAACTACTTCGAGAATATGATAATTGAGAGAGGGTACATTACATTCAATCGGGCATTTCTTATTTTTTCTGATTCTGATTTTCTCAGAAATCACCGGGATAAATTACGCCATAAGTATATACCGTTACGACATCTGCTGATTGATGAATTTCAGGATATTTCACCACAGATAGCCATGTGGATAAAAGCTGTACAGCAAGAACTGGCCCAGCAGGAGCGGGAGCCAAGCATTATGGCCATCGGTGATGACTGGCAGTCCATTTACGCCTGGAGAGGGAGTTCGCCGGAAATATTTATGAAATTTTCACATTTTTTCCCTACTCATGAAAGCCTGAGCAAGAACAAGAATATTCACATGATGGAAAACTTTCGGTCAGACGGGCAGATCATTCATGATGCTGAATTGTTAATGAAGAATGTTCATTCTAAAATTGATAAAATGGCAATACCTTGTCGTAAGCCGGACGGTGATGAGTCCGGGGTTGAGTTTATCGATTATGATCCAGCTGATGAGCGCTGGGTAAAAGATGCGGTTAATTTAATCAGAAAACAGATAGCTTTGGTATCGGAACAACAGAAATCGGATAAGAACAAAGTTATCGTTTTGAGCCGGACAAACATCACCCTGAAGAAAATCAAAGCGGCAGGTCGGTTTGGTCGAAACGTCGCGTTTCATACGATACACACTGCGAAAGGGTTACAGGGTGAAGTTGCAGTGATTTTTGAAGATAGTCGATCCCTTCAGGGAAATACGTTCCGAAACCGCATTTATGAAATCGTTGAGTACTTTTCCTCTACTTATGATGATGCGATGGAAGATGAAGCCCTTCGTTTAGCGTATGTGGCGGTTACTCGTGGTGTTAAACGGGTTTACTGGTGTGCGCCCAAAAACAGTAAAGGCGCATACAATATCCTGAAAACGGCCTGCTTGCGTGAACGTAAAAATAGTGTGACGGTGCCATCAGAAATCATGTTATGAATACTCAGACAATGCCTGGACTTAAGAAGCGATACTTGTTTCTGGTTCCAAAAGACCGGTTGTATCGGGATGGCGAATGATACGGATGGGTTCTCCATATCCCTGCTGCTTCTGCACTTCCCGAAGCTTCGCGACGGACAAAGCGACAGGAAAAACGCTGTGTCCTGCGATTGAAGTGCTCTGGGTGGAAGGGGTGACTTATTTTACGTCGAGCCTTCATTTAGATGTTGCTGGTGGGGGGCTTCCAGTTCGTCAATGGTGCGAAAAAGAAACATTTCCCTGTTTTTCGCATCAAACGGAACGGGAACACTGTTCCTTATTACCGTCCTGATGCTATCAAACAGTCTGCTAAGGGACACGCGGGTCTTATCGTCCGGCATGACGTACATGGTGTAGTGCCAGCATCCGTTGTCGCTGGCCGCCAGATGACTGTTAATAATGTTGATATAGCGTGCGCGGGTTTTCATCGACCGCTCTGTTTCCACCGCAACGATGGCTCCGCTGCTTAAGGTTATGATGCCGTCTGGTCGGTGCCGGACACCCGGATACCGCGCCATAAACGCCCCCCGGTCGCCGTTAAGCCAGCCCATGCCGCCTTTTTCCTCCAGGGCAAGCCTGACCCGCTGGTTTAACAGACGATGCTCCAGCGTCCAGTGCCTGAGTTTTCCCGGCTCAAAATAAGCGGGGAAAACAGGGTCATCCGCGTTAACCACCCTTGCCAGTCCCGGCATGGTGATCCCCCACAATGCCTTCTTCCCGGTCAGTACCGGATATTCATGTTTGCTCAACAATCCCAGTGTCACAGCTTTATTCAGTAGGTTATACATGGCATGGTTATGTCTTCCTTTATATCCGACCACTTTTTTTAAGGTTAGAAAATCAGAGAAGGTTTCTTCCTTAAGAAAATTCAGCAGTGTCTCCATTCTCCGGTTGGCGGCTTCATTTCTTTCGGCAACGTTATGAATAAGCACGGGCAGCCTCACAGGTTAATAGAAGGTTTGTGAATCTGATTGTCTTTTTCGGTATGCAGCGGGTTTTTATGCTCAAATGAAAGCAGATCGATATATTGCTTTTTCGTCGGAATGTGAAAAAGTTTGGTCGCCTTCGCCAGATCATTCTGGGTGAAAACAAAACCGACGAATTTCGGCAGGTTGAGGAGCATATTATTGTCGATATAATAACGCTCAGCCTGGCGGATCATACGGTCAGTTTCCATTTTCTCCGTCAGGGCGATATCCGTTTTCACTTTCCGCATTTCATCGTCAACCAGAATAGAGCCGGTCATCCTTGCCACCCAGTCGGCGGTATCCGGATCGCGAAGGCGATAAACCAGCATGAATTTACAATTTTCGATAACCGAACCGGCGACGGCATCACCCTCCAGATCTGCCGGACAGTCATATAAATCTTTCACTGACTGATGTGCCATGATGATATGCACACCTTTATCCCTTGCCGCGCCAAGTCCCTCCAGCGCCGGGCGGGAAAGGTGATATTTCAGTTCATCAAGAAAAATAGCGACAGGCCGGGGCTTCCCTTTTATCCTGTCCCGCGTTTCGGCTATCTGAATAAGCCGGGTTAAAATCATCCGTTGCGCCGAGATGATTTTCTGGTTACGCATTGAGCCAATAATGTAACAGCAGCCGCCCTCATCAAATACGGTCTTTAATGAAAATCCCTTACTGGCGTTAATGGAATTGACTAAAGCGATTTCCTCCAGCTCTCCATAAAAAGCAGGCACATTTTCACTGAGGGATTTCACAAAGTCAGTATTAAATAAGTCGCGTAACGTCATGCCCTTTTTATAAATAGCCGCTGTATTTCTGGCGGCCCGTCGGTCGGCAATACGATAAAAGTCTGCGCCTTCGCCCTTTTTCCCCAGACTGAAACCGGCATTAAACAGCTCTTCCAGTTGTTCATGAGAAATATCAGCCAGTAAATCAAGCTGGAAATGAAGGTCATTCAGGTTAATCAAGACAAACGGTTTTCCCGCTTTCTGGCAGGCTTCACGTAATACATGCGGGGCCCACTCATCATTTTTCGGATCTTCGACAAAGACGCCTTCACCTGACAGTATTGCCTGATAAAGCAGGACACAGGCGCTCACTCCTTTACCGGAACCGGTGGTGCCGATAAGGTCGGCGTGCTGGGTCTGAAATTCTTCGGCGGTGATATATTGTGGCTGATCGTCTTTATCCAGCCCGATGAAAATACCTTTATTCAGGTCAATATAATCCAGCGGATTATATGCAATACTGTCAGGTAACATATCCCTGACGTCACGAACATCCGTTCTGACATTCCTTTCCAGCTTGCTTTTTTTAATCATCCGGTGCTTTAAACTGTCAATTTCTCCGGCCAGTAGCCGTCGTGCGGTAATGTGAAATGCCAGACCGGCAAGTGTAAATCCGACGGTCAGTATCCAGAGTGATAATCTGAGCAGAATGTGAGTATCGAGTACCGTAAAGAAAAAACTCAGCCCCTGAATGGTCAGCGGTGACAGCGTGCCGGACAGAAAAAAGAAGATGGACACGCACGCCACCAATTTTAACCAGAAGGGGGCATTTTTTCTTTCTTCACGTGGCAGATGAAAAATAAAGGGCAGCGTCAGCCCGGCGAATATGGATAATATTACCGGGTTGTGTTGCAGACAGAGCAAAAAAACAGAAAAGGCATCCGAAAAGGCATTCAGCCTTTGCATCAGATGAGTTCCCATTGCAGTGATCTCCGGTCTGATTTCGGTGTGACGGGCGCATCATATGGACGTCACCGATGGACGTGATACCCCACGCCCATGCGTGACGCCCGGCGGTGACGCCCATAGAAGGATAAAAAGCACTGAGCGCTTTTGGCGCTCATGCCCGCTATCCGCGCTTTCATAAAACAGCCGACCGGTGGTCGTCCGTCCCCTGAAACGCCCGAATGGCGGGCAACGGCGTGTGTCATTATGTTCGGGCTGGACGCCCTCCCTGCATGTCACATGGGGGTAATGACTCCGCTGAATGCTGCATCAAAACCCCCGGGGTCAAAGGCGGCACACCGTCGCACGCTACGCGCGACCAACCCCTTTAAGACGCTGCGTTTAGCCTATTTTTCCTCGCAAGCTCGAAAAAATCGGAACGCTGCTTTAAAGGGGTTGGTCGCGCCTAATCGGCATATTCCCCGCTGGGGCGGGAAATATAGCCTGGCTGCGACGGTGTGCGGGGCAAGCCCCCCACAAAAAACGGCACGTGGGCGTGCCTTTTTGCTCGCTGGGGCGGCAAAATTTTTGCGGCTCCCCCCCCCGGCCTGCTCAATTCGCTGTGGGCGAATGTTCGCAGGTGGGCGCGGTTCCTGAAAATTAACAATTTCTTCGAAATTGAATTTTCTTTCCACGCTCCACTTCGTTATTTTTCGTCTTAACAATTTTTCCAAAATTGAAGCCAAAAATAATGAAGCCTTAAAACTGCCGCGCCTGCTAGCGTGTGTATTGTACAATACACTTTTGTTTTGTGTGGTTACATTTGCTCCCGGTATATTTCAGCCCTGCACTCCCTTTCAGCTTCCAGTGCTTCACTGTAGGACGCATCATCAATTTTCGTGCCTTTGCTTTCAGCATAGCATCTTAATTTATTTGCATCAGCTTCCTTAAGTTCTGAAAGATGATCGCGCAAAAGACCGATAAAACAGCTTTCGTATATTTCGTAATACAGCCCACAACCTCTGTGGGCTTCTTTTGATAACATGTCATATACCAGGGCAGCAGATATTCTGTCCTGATTTTTTGAGTGTATATTTCGGATAAATAAGTCTTCTTTTTGCATGTTGCACCTTTTACAGTAAACAGGGGGTGTTTGCGGATTATTACTATCCTCTGGCTGGACACTGCGTTTTGAGTGCGGACGTTATATCGCTGCAGGTTGTGGTTACTACATAATGGAAGTGCTGGATGTGAAGAAAAACCTGGGTGAGTGGTTTGCCATCGGTCACGGAGGTACGCATCACTTCCGCACACCAGCGGCTCAGGGCCATAATCATCCGTTCAGCGTGTTGCGACGAACACAACATACCCCACGGATTACGGATGAAAAGGTGACACTGGTTGGTCAGTTACCGGAGCTGCCTCAGGGTTATGGATGAGCTTGATGAAACAGAATCTCTTCTGGCGTCCCGCAAAAAGGTGGTTTCAGGTACGCTACGCATCAGTCTTCCCGTCTCATATGGCCGGATTTGTGTCATGCCCGTCCTTGCTACACTGTGTTCTGAATACCCGGAACTTAAACTGGATATCACTTTCACCGATCGCCGGGTGGACCTTATCGAGGAAAATATCGATATTGCTGTACGGCTCAGCGATACAGGTAACTCAGCCAGTCTTGCCGGGCGAAAAATCACCACTCAACGTTCTGTTATTTGCGCTTCTCCTGCATACATTCATCGTCACGGCCTGCCTGGTAGCGCAGAAGAACTGCTTTCACATTGCTGCCTTGGCTTCTCAAGGGACGGCAGAGTCTTGCCCTGGAAAGTGCTGGATGAAAATGGCGGTATACTCCAGCTTGAACCCACTGTCCGTCACATTGTCAGCCACGGGGAGGCATTGCGGGATGCGGCTGTCAGGGGGATGGGGATTGCCTTCCTGTCAACGTGGCTTGCCGGAGACGAAATCGCTAAAGGAGAACTGCGGATTTTACCTGTTAAGACCCCCGAGTATGATGCCCCGGTTACGGCGCTATGGCCTGTTTCAAGAAATCTCTCTCCCCGGATCCGGGTGGTGGTGGATAGACTCTACGCTGCGTTCAATACGGAGACAGCCCCGACCAGGTAGTGATTGATACCGGAACGAGACAATTTAAGAACAAACTGCCCCCGGTTAGCAGGATCGTCTCGTCCGGCAGGAAAACATGCTAACACCTACATGAAGTTCCTGTCAGTGCCAGTCCCCGACTCAACACCACCAAATCGACTTTTCACCACTGCGGAGTAAGGGGCGCTACGCCCGGCTATGCAGGGGCAGGTTTTTTCTCCTGTGCGCTTTCCGTTCTCCATATCTGCTTCCGGTTAATCGTTTCCCAACACAACCCGTCCCGCAAGCAACTGTGTTATAGGGTCTTCCCTGAAGCTGGAGGAGGTTGGCACATTCTTTTACTTGATAATGAAATAGCTCATCATGTAATTGTATGTACAGTGATCTGGTTAAATTTTCTCAAGGGTATCAGCCATGAATGAACTCAGTATCGTTAGTGGTAAATTACAATTGTTGTCCATCATCGGTGATCCGATAGCCCAGGTCAGCGCTCCGCTCATGATTAATGCTGCTCTCCAAGCAAAAGATATCCCCGACACTTTGATGGTCCCTTTCCACGTAAACCCTGGTGGTCTGCAAAATGCTGTCAATGGTCTGAGATACATTCAAAATTTCCGTGGGGCCATTATAACAATGCCCCATAAGAAACAGACTCTTACGCTACTTGACTCAGTAAGTGATGTAGCCAGGGCTACTGGTGGGTGCAACGTAATCAGGAGAGATACCAGCGGAATGTTACATGGTGATATGCTTGATGGTGAAGGTTTCGCATTGAGCCTTTTGACGCGAGATATCAATGTCGAAGGCAAAAAGGTCTATCTGGCAGGGACTGGCGGTGCCGGTTGTGCAATTGCTTATGCCATGGCTGCCCGGCAAGTTAAAGAATTGATTATCTATAACCGGACAATGGAAAAATCAACTGAACTGATAAGAAAGCTGTCATCCCGGTATCCCGACGTTAATATTTCTGCGGGTAGCAACATTCCCGAACAGGTTGATATTGCAATTAATGCTACATCTGTGGGAATGGGGGAAAACAAAAGTATTCCATTCTCTTTAGATAAACTCGGGAGCACGACAACCGTTTGTGACATTGTAATTTTCCCGGAGAAAACACCTCTTCTCAGGCTGGCAGAACAGCATAACCTCTCCATTCACACAGGAAGGTCCATGCTTGCAGCTCAAATTGAGCTTATGCTTGATTTTATACTTCATAAGGACAGCTAATTAATTGGAGAAGCTCTTTGTTTGTTGAATGAAGTGTTCCACTGCTGGTTATCCCTTACGATAGCGTTCAGGATTGTGATTAATTTACGTGTACAGGCGACGAGTGCCAGCTTTTTAGCTTTACCTCCGGAAAGCAGACGCAGATAAAATTCCTTTATAATGGGGTTAAACCGCGTCGCTGTAAGTGCAGCCATGTAGAGGGTCACCCTTACTGTACCTCGTCCACCAAAGGTTGT
This sequence comes from Klebsiella sp. YJ, assembly GCF_002108615.1. Lineage (NCBI taxonomy): Bacteria > Pseudomonadati > Pseudomonadota > Gammaproteobacteria > Enterobacterales > Enterobacteriaceae > Klebsiella > Klebsiella sp. YJ. The sequence goes on along the minus strand of NZ_MTEG01000002.1, from coordinate 325,123 downwards.
TCGCTTACCTCGCATTTTGCCGGAATCCCGATTGAAGGGAGCTACTCCCGTCAGAGCACTTATTTCCCGACGGGAGAGTTTGCCAAGTTCAGGCAATTCCGCAAGTAAAGTCGCAATTGTCGCCTCACCCACACCTTTCACGCTGGCAAGCAGGTCAGCCTGATGACGGAAATGTGCTTTAACGTATTGATTGATTTGCTGAGTGATGCGCTTGAGTTCTCTTTCCAGAACATCAATGATGATACCAATACTTTCCCGGCTCCCGGGATGAGAAGGATAAAGTCTGTTTCGTTCAGCAACCAGCATCTGATTTAACTGACGACGTCGAACAACTATTGCTGTAAGTTCCTGACGTGTAATTTCTGGTAAAGGCTTAACAAACCGGGCTCGTTCAGGGCTGCGGTCAATAACCTGCGCAAGTTGTGCTAGAACGCTGGCATCGATCCTGTCAGTTTTAGCCAGATATCCCATTGAACGGGCAAAATCGCGTGCCTGGCGAGGGTTGATAACAACAACATCGTATCCCTTTGTCTGAAGGTAATATGCTACTCCGGACTCCAGACCACCTGTTGCCTCCATCAGTATAAGTGAAACGTTAATTTCATCGAGTTTTTGTACTAAGAAGTCGAAACCTGGCTGAGCGTTGTTGACAGTAAATGCAGGCAATGGACCTGCTCCAGAAATATCTAAAGAACCTTAGCTACATCAATACCAATCACATGCTGAACTGGCTGACCCATATTACCCCTCCTTACGATACGAATTTAATTCATTCAACTGTACGGGCTTTACATGAGTGGCTCAGCCCATGCGCGGGTCGCTTGCGGTCGGGCTTAAAGCCCCCGGGTAAATACATGCTGCATGGACCTTGCCAAATCCAACATTTTCTATCCTATACCACCAGAAACATATAAGGGTAAATGGCATGCATGTTGCGCCCTTGCAGGCCGGAACGACGCCGGGAAAGCGAACCGTCAGGCGATACGAAGACGAAAATCACACCACTGACGGAGAAAATGTAATGAACGCATCCCCCAATTTAACCGGAGCGAAATGATGAATGAAGGAGACCTGCTGGCGAGTGTGGAGCCTCGCAGATTTCCGGCATCATTGTGCCCAATACGGGATGCATAAAGCTCCCTCAGACTGGAGGCTCCACAGCATGAAATATACACCGGTTGGCGTTGATATCGCAAAACACTTGATTCAGGTTCACTTCATCAATGAGCACTCGGGTGAAATAGTTGATAAGCAGCTACGCAGCAGGGATTTTTTGACGTTCTTCAGTAACCGGGAACCCTGCCTGATTGGTATGGAGGCATGTGGAGGCTCTCAGCACTGGGCTCGCGAGCTGGAAAAACTGGGCCACCAGGTTCGGCTGATGCAGGGGTGATTTGTTAAGGCGTTCGTCATGGGTAACAAGAACGACGTGATGGATGCCCGCGCTATCTGGCTGGCGGTACAACAGCCGGGTAAGGCGATAGCCGTAAAAACGGAAGAGCAGCAGTCGGTACTGGTTCTGCATCGCTCACGCCAGCAACTGGTGAAGTTCAGAACTGCGCAAATTAATGCCCTGCACGGAACGTTGCTGGAATTTGGGGAAACCCTCCACAAAGGCCGGGCGGCGATGGATAAAGAGCTGCCCGTGGCACTGGAGCGGATGAAGGCGAGGCTGCCGCCGTATCTCATCACGGTGCTGGAAGACCAGTACAACAGACTGAATGAACTGGACTCGCTGATAGATGGCATTGAAAAACAGCTTAACAGTGTGGCACGCCAGAATGAAACCTGTAAGCGCCTGATGGAAATCCCCGGAGTGGGGACATTAATCGCCACGGCAGCCGTTGCCACCATGGGAGAAGATTCTGCGTTCAAATCCGGGGGGGAGTTTGCTGCTTACGTTGGTCTGGTCCCCAAACAGACCGGTTCCGGCGGAAAAGTCCGCCTGCTGGGTATAAGCAGGCGTGGTGACACTTATCTGAGAACCCTGTTTGTTCATGGGGCGCGAGCAGCCTCATTACTGGTGAAAGAACCGGGCCCATGGATTACAGAACTGAAAAAGCGACGTCCGACCAGTGTGGCTATTGTGGCAATGGCAAACAAGCTGGCACGGACAGTATGGGCAATAGTCGCCCATGGACGTAAGTACGACAAGAATCATATCAGTATCAGGCCGTATTAATCGCTGATATCGATAAACATTAACTCTTAAAAAAGGGTGAATGCTGAAAGGTTGCTCTGGCGGCCAGCGTGATGACAAAGACAGGTAAGACCGGGACTCGCTAAACCTGAATGGTTTTTTGAGCTTAAAGCTCGCGGAGAAAATGAGGTGTGAGTCAGCGGATTACATAGAGGCTCGCAGCTTTATGGCTGCAAAAAGCCGGATATAAAGCTGCAACCTACCCGTCAAAGTCAGAACAATGGATGCCTTGCAAACGGGATGCGTTCATATAAAAAACCATGACGATTTCCCTGCATACCCAGCCTGGCGCTATTAGCGGTTACCAGCGCCCCGCCAGACCCGGTGACATCACCCCCCCGGATCATGGACGACTGGGGCAGCAATCATGCCGGGTCTGGCTGGTTAACACCCCAAGTATAAGGGGTACGAATAAGGTAACGGGGGGGAGCTCCGCCGCTCAAATCGATAAACCAGCGCCAGGATCAGTAGCGGCGGGGATGTGTGCCTATTTCTGTCCTTAACGCTATCAATCTTTGCCATACCAGGATTTAAAATACTTTAGGAAACTGTATGCCACGGCATAAAACCCAGTAACGGCGCCGACTTTGCCTTCCTTCCATGCGCCGCTCAGTACGTACCATTTGAAAAAAGCGCCAATCGCGCTAACGACGCCACGAAATATCGAGGGTCTAATGTCTCTGTATTTTACTACCCTTGTCGTATAGCTATTGAGCTTGTTGAGTATTTCATGGAGAGAGTAAAAAGTATCGTGCTTAACATTGCCGGGAATGACCGACGTGTGAATATAGCCTTCAGCGGCATCATCTACCGGAGCATCATTGAACCTGACCCGCGTTCTATTGAACAGTCGAACGGGGTAGTCCGGTGAGGAGATGGGATAAATCGTTCTGACTGGCTGTCCGAGCACAAACCAATTCCTTTTTATTCTATAGGCTTGCTGTGGCGGTGGGCTTTCCTGCGATTTGAATTTTAAAATGGACGCTATGGTTTCGGCATCAAGGATTTCGTCGCTGTCCAGGCACAACACCCAATCATGGTGAGATTGAGAAATCGCAAAGTTCATTTGCCGTCCATGCGTTTCGAAACGATGGTAAATAGGGCTTATTCCAAAGCTTTGGCAAATAGACAGCGTTTTATCCGTACTGCCGGAGTCCACCACAATCCACTCATCCGCGATGGCCATGAGTGGAGAAAGCACCTCGTGTAATAAACGAGAGGAGTTAAAGGTCAGTATACAAACAGCTATCTTTACCATTAACTAACATCCTTAAAAATCGCTGAGCAGGTGAGCGCTTGGTGTTTTCTCTGGAATGGAAATTGCGATTCTCTTCTTCCCCCTTATTAATCTCAGAAAATGCCTAACCCCGCCGATCAAACCGATAAACCAGCGCCAACGCCAGCGCCAAAATCAGCAGCGGCGGGACGAGGGCGGTGAAGGGCGCGTTGAGGGCGAACAGCAACCCCAGATTGAGGACGATCTGGTAAGCGATGTAGGTCAGCAGCCCGACGATCACGCCGAGCGCTAGCCGGCTGCCCATGCCGGGGGCGCGCGGGGCGGTAAAGGTAAACGGGATGGCCAGCAAAATCATCGCCAGCACCAGCAGGGGCTGGCCGAGTTTTTTCCACAGCGCCAGGCGGTATTCGGTGCTGGGCTGCCCCGACCCTTGCAGGTAATCGATATAGCGATCCAGCTGTTGGATCGAGAAACTGCCCGCTGGCAGGGTCAGCTCTTTCAGGCTCGGCACGGTGAACAGCGAGCGCCACGGCAGGCTGCTTTGCCGCTCAATCGTCTCTTTTCTGCCTTGCCAGCTTTTCAGCATCACGTTGTGCAGCAGCCAACTGCCGTCGGCGGCGATGCTGGCGCTGTCGGCGTAGATATAAGATTCCAGCGCGCGGTTGGCCTGATAAAGGAAGATCTCAATGCCGTGGGGCTGGTCGTTCTCATCGACGGTTTTGACCGTCACAAACTCGTTGCCGCGCCGCGCCCACAGCGGGTTCACGGTCACGTCGTTATCGTTCGACTGCGCCAAGGCGTTGTTCTTCATCTGCAGCGCGCGTTGCTGCAGAGGCGAAGCGGCCCATTCATCGAGGGCGCCGAGCGAGAGGTTCATCAGCAGCCCGGCGGTGAGCATCACCAGCGCGATGCGGAATATCGACATCCCGGCGGAGCGGATCGCGGTCAGTTCCAGACTTTTGGACAGCTGGCCCAGCCCGACGATGCCGCCGAGCAGCGCGATAAACGGCCCCAGATCGGCCAGGCTGCGTGGCAGGGTCAGCACGGTTACCAGCAGCGCCTGCTGCCAGCGGTAGCCGCCCGGAGTCACGTCCTCCAGCTCGTTGATCAGCGTAAAGGTGGTGAACAGCGGGATGAGCAGCCCGGCCGCGGCGGCGAAGCCGAAGAACACGTTGCGGATCAGGTAACGGCTAAAAATAGTCATCGGGAGGGTTTCCGCAGCAGGGATAAGTCGCGCGCCAGCAGCAGGGCGATGCCAGCAGCCATCGCCAGCGGCACCAGCCAAACGCCGGGGATCGTCGGCAGAGAGCCGTTGGCCACCAGCGTGCGGCAAATGTTGCCGCCATAGAAGATCGCGGTAAACAACACCGTCAGGGGCAGCAGCGCGGCGTAGCGCCCCTGTCGCGGCTTGATGCGGCTAAAGGGGATCGCCAGCAGCACCATCAGCACGGTGGTCAGCCCGCGGCTCTCGCGCCATTGCAGTTCGGCGGCGTCACCCGGATCGGCGGAGCGCGCCAGCTCCGCCGGCGAGGCCGATTTGTGCCGGCTCTCGGCGCTGGGCACGAACGGTTTGAGCGCGATATCAAAGTTGTCGTAGTTCTGCCCGTTGTCGTCGGTGCCCTTGCGATCCAGCACGTAGGCGGTGCCGGTTTTCAGCCGCACGGCGGGGCTGGCGGGAGAGGCGTTGAGCACCTCCACCGACTGCGCACGGTACAGGTTGGTGTGATGGCCGCCGCGCACATAAATCAGGGCGTCCGTCAGATGATTGGCCGTTTTGTCGACGTGATTGGCGAGGATCATGCGGCCGTTGCCGCTGACGTTGAATTTGTCGGCCTGCAGGTGGCTCACGTCCAGCACCGACTGCGACTCTTGCTGCAACTGATAAATATTGGCGTACGCCCAGGGCCTGCCATACAGCGAAAGCAGCGTGACTGCTATCGCCAGCGGCACGGCCAGTATCAGCACCGCCTTGTACAGCCGCAGCGGGCTGGCGCCGGCGGCCAGCATGGCGGTGATCTCCGCATCGCTGTACAGCCGGCTCAGCGCCACCGCCACCGAGACATACAGCGCGACGGGCAATATCATCTCCAGCGCGATCAGCGACTTATAGAACACCACGTCGGCCACCACCCGCAGCGCCAGCGTGCCGTTGGCGGCGTCGGTCAGGTAGCGCTGGGCGGAGTAGCTGGCGAACATGAAGATCAAAAAACCGGCGATCATCATCACCAGGCGGCGGATCTCAACCGTGATATAGCGTTCAATCAAAGACATGCGTCATCGGCTCCCGGCGGCGTGCGCTTCATGGCGTCTCCTGCGCGATCAGCGCGCGCAGCAGGGCGATCACCTGATCAACTTCCTGCGGGGTGAGTGCGCCGTCCTTCGCCCACTGCACGCGCCCGGCCTGGTCCAGCACCACGATGGTGGAGCTCTCCTCCGGCAGCCGCCAGGCCATGCGCCCCAGCCCGTCGCTGTCGACGATGAACTGCGCCCAGGGGTAATTTCGCTTGTTTTTCTCGATCTTGCCGCGCACGAAAAAGCCGGAACCCGGTATCGCGTCGTCGGTGTTGACGATAGTGGTGGGCTGGAAGCGATCGCCCGGCAGGTTCGCGTCCTTGACGGCGTTGATCAGCAGCGAGTTCTTCTTTTTGGCGGAAGTGCGCCCGGCGATGTACTGGATCACCCGCACTTTGCCCGCCAGTTTTGCGCTGTTCCACGGCCGGTAGCTGAAATCGCCGTTGCGCAGCAGCAGTTCGCCGCGATCGTCGATGGCGATCGGCTCCACCGGCCGGCCATGCACGAAGTTATGCGCGGATGCCGCCAGCGGCGACAGCAGCAGCGTGAAGATCAGCAAGCGACGCAACGTCATCATGGCTCCTTGCAACGCGCTTATCTGCCCGCCGCGATGGCCGGCGGGGAAAACGACAGCGGAAAGCGCGCCAGCAGCAGCTCCAGGCGCTGGCGAATGTCGATATCCAGGATCGCCGGCCGATCGTAGATATCGCCGCCGGCCAGCTTGTCCGCCACCATCATGTCGTGCCGATCGCCCATCAGGCCGTTAATCGCCGCCAGGAAGCGCGAGATCTGCCGGGCTTCGCGGTTGTCGGGGTCGATCGATCTCAGCGTGTCGTAAAACGACACCTGGCGGCTGACGATTTTGCGCACGTTGTGGAACTGGTGCCCGGTCAGCGCCGGGCTGGCGATCAGCGTCTGCAGCTGGCGCATTTGCTCCTGGCGGTAGGCGATAAAGCCCTGTGCGCTTTCCAGCCGGGTGTGGCGCAGCGCATAGCGCACGTAAGACCACACCGGTTTGCTGAGCAGCAGCCGCAGCAGGTTGCCGTACAGCGTCAGGTTCTTCTGGTTGCCGTTGCGAAACGCATCCTGAAAATGGCCGAGCACCACGGTGGTGGTGTGGAACAGGCGGTTGGCGCGGTGGGGGGCGCCGTACAGCTGCTGGGCGAAGCGCAGGTGCTTGTAGCGGGCGCGGATATATTTGTAGCGCATGCGGGTGGCCGCCGCCAACTGTGGGTCTTGCAGGAAACCGTTCACCAGTTGCAGCAGCTCGCGGCGGGAAAAGCCATCTTCCCAAAACTGCAGGCACAGCGCGTAGTTGTCCCGAATGCTTTCGGGGGAGCATTCCAGATCGATCTGCTGCGGCAGGCTGATATTCGCCTCAACCAGGTCGTCCTCTTCCACCGCGACAAACAGCGCCTGGGTGGTTTCGGCGGAGAACTTTTTCCAATTATTGCTAGCGGTCATTGATTACTCTCTTTGGGCACATTCAGCCCCAACATAAAGCGATTGCGGTAGGCGCCGATCGTCGGTATCAGGGATAACAGAACGTCTAAACATTGCCCAAGTAAATAAGCGAAGGCGGCGCCCTGCACACCGAAGGCGTACGCCATCGACACCAGCAGCGCAATGTAGGCCGCCGAGGCCGTCGCCTGCGCGATCAGGAAAGCGCGCTGCTTGCCCGCCATAAACAGTAAGGATTCCTGCGGGAAGCCCATCATGGAGACGATGATCGCGCCCAGCATGATTTGAATCAGGTCATAGGCTTCCAGGTATTGCTGCCCGAAGACCGCGGAAATAAGCGGCTTGCCCACCAGCAACATCAACACCGCGACGGTCAGGCCGATGCCGCCGGCCAGCAGCGAGGAGCGCAGGCCGAGCAGCCACGGGGTCTTGGTGCGCGGATCCAGGCGCATGATCTCGGGATAGAAGCTTTTCTCCAGCAGCTTGGCCGGGGTGCCCGTCGCATCGAAGAAGGTCATGGCGATCTTGAACAGCCCGGCGGCGGCCGGCCCGAGCACCACGCCCACCAGCACTGTGGTGCAGGAGTTGCGCGCGGCCCAGATGGTATGGGCGATGTTGGTGGTCCAGACGAAGTTCCAGGCGCCCTCGATGCGGCGCGCGACGTTGAACAGGCGCGGCCTCAGCGCGCCGTGGATATCGCGGCGGCGCAGTTCGCGCGCGGTGAACCACCAAAACAGCGTGCCGCCGATCAGGTTCGAGGCGTACCAGGTGACGATAAAGCCGGGGAACCCCAGATCGAAATAATAGGAGATGACGCTGCCCACTGCCTGCAGGAACGGCTTGATCGCCTGCTGGATGGCGATGAGATCGAAGCGGTTGAAGGCGCGCAGCACGCCGGTCGGCGTGGACGAGGTCATCGATGGGATCAGGGTGCAGTACAGCATGGCGAGCCAGAAGCTTTCGCTGTCCAGCCCCAGGGCGTGAGACAAGAACGGCAGCATGATCATGCCGCCCAGCACGGCGATGACGCCGCTGGCGATATCCAGGCCGAAGGAGAAGGCGACGACGTCGCGGAAGCGCCCGGTATTTTGATGCTCCAGCGCCGGAGTGCCGAATTGCACCACAAACTGCCAGGTCTGGAATTTGATGAAATCGCTGACCGCTTTGGTATAGGCCTGGATCACCACCAGCACGCCGAACATTGCAGGCGACATGCCTTTACCGGCGCAGGAGAGCGCCAGCAGGCCGAGCAGCGCGCTGGCGACGCTGCCGGAGCCCAGGTAGGCGGCATTACGTAAAATGGAACGAAACGCGCCGTCGGAAAACCACCGTTTCATAGCCCAAACCAGCCGTTATCGTTGTTTTGCTGCATCTTATGTTCCGCAGTCATGCGCTTGTCCTGTATGCGTTTAATAAACCTGAGTTTCTTCGCCGGCGTTTTCACCGGGTTGCCCGATATCGCTCTGTGGGCGCTTCGCGGGGTTCACCACGGCGGAAATGGCGTTGAGCGCGTTGCTCAGCACCTCGTCGTAAGGGGCTCTGGCGTCCAGCTCGATGATGCGCGCGCCGTTGTACTGCAGGCGCACCATGGCGGAAATCTTGTCCTCCAGCTCTTCATAGCTGTGATCGGGCTTGCGGGAAAACGCCGTATCGACGTCGATATCGAGGCGAATGATCAGCGCCGGCCGATAGACGGCCATGCGTTGATATAAACGGCGTTCGCGCGCCGCCAGGCGACTTACTAGCCAGCCTTTTGCGCGTTCCACGCCGATGCCGGGCCCGTCGTAGTAAAAACCTGAAATTTCCGCCTGCGGGTAACGGTCGCTGATCACCAGCACGCCGCTCTGCGTCAGCCGCCGCACCTTGCGCAGGTTGGATGCGCGCCACAGCGAAAAGCCGTACATGATCAGCGCTGCCCACAGCGCCGGCGGCCTGTTGCTCATGCGCTGGGTTTTATCGGATTTAGCGGCCAGGCGCCGTTCCAGCCAGACGCCGATGAACGGCAACTTCTTGATTTTGTCGCCGTCTTCGCCGGAGATCAGCCCCAAATAGCGCCGCTCCGTGGGGCGATGTTGCTGCAGGTTCTTGACCAGATCGGCAGTCAGCGTGGACTTGCCAGTGCCGTCGCTGCCCACCACGGCAATCAGCCCGGTGATGCAGGTGGAAGAGGTATCCTGCTCGGCGGTGAGTTTATTTTTTTTCATCTGTTTCGGTACGAAAAGGTTATTTGTCGGCTAGGCATTGGCAGCCCTCAGCGATATTTTAACGGCGCGCAGCGATGCGTCGAAAATACGGTTGGCCGGCTCGCGGCCGTCTAAATCCAATATGTTAGCGCCGTTAAACGTCAGGTGCGGGATGACGGCGATCTTTTCACGCAACGCCGCCAGCGAGTGATCGGGCTTGCGTGAATAGGCCGTTTGTTCGTCAATATCCAGCCGAATTAATAATAAGGGCTGATAAGACGCCATCCATTGGTAGAGGTTTTGTTCGCGCTTTCTCAGCCAGCGGATCCAGCGATTGCCGCCGGCGGTTTTCGCCAGTTGCGGGCCATCGAAACGAAACCCCGCCACTTCGGCCTGCGGATAACGATCGGTGATCAGCAATGCGCCGCTGCGGCTTTTCTTCAGCATGCGACGGAATTTATAAACGCGCCAATAGGAGAGTAAAAAAATCACCAGCGCCGTGGCATTATCCGGCGGCGTGGAAGGGCGCTCATGCACGCGCTCCGACTTCTTCAGCAAATAACGCCCGAAGGGCGCGCCAATAATCGGCAGCGAACTGATCCATTCGCCGATGCGCCCGGAAGACTGGCCGAGATACAGCAGTTCGGCAGGTTCTTGCGCCGATAACGCGTTGACCAGGCTGGCGGCTAACGTGGATTTTCCCGAGCCGTCACAGCCGGTTATCGCTATTACGCGCACGGGCGAGCGATCAGATGAAGGTCTTATCTGCTGACTCACAATAATTGATCCAATGCGAAAAAAACTATTGTATTCCAATACGCCTTGGGTTCAAGATATTTATTGTGCTTTGCTGCGATAAAATAATGAGATCGGCATTCTTCTTCGTTATTTGAATTGATATTCATGGCGTTTGTTCTTGTTATTTTGTGCTAATTGTTCGTGCGTGGGCCGGTTTCGCTTTTTATGTTAACTTCCGGCTGGGCTCACGGCGAAAAAAGAGCAGAGATTTTCAATTTTCGCTTAATATTTTGTGCTTTTTGGCACCGCGTTACGGAAATTTTTTTACGCGGCCGCCACGGCAATGATAAGCGATAGTTCGCTTCAAATATGGCACGCCGTTTCTGGTGTATTGAAAGAGAGTCTTATTATGAGTGCAAAATTTCCGCCGCTGATTGCGGTTATCGGCAGCGACGGATCGGGTAAGTCCACCGTTTGTGAACATCTGATCGAGTATATGAAACATTATGGCCCGGCGGTGCAGGTGCATCTGGGCAAGCAGGCGGGCAACGTCGGCCGCGCGGCGGCGAAATTGCCGCTGCTCGGGCGCTCGGTGGGCAAGGCTATCGAGAGCAATACCAAAAAAGTCAAAACGAAAAAATCCCGCATTGGCCTGCTGCCGTCGGCGGTGATCATCGCTTTCGTGGGGCGGCGGTTGCTGCGTTTTCGCCGCATGCTGGCGTTTCGTCGGCAAGGGTTCATCGTGTTGACCGACCGTTTTCCGCAGGCGCAGATCCCTGGCGCTTATGACGGCACGGTTTTTCCCGTCGACGTTGAAGGGAGCCGTTTCGTCCGTTGGCTGGCGGCGCGTGAACGGGCGGCGTTTCAATGGATGGCGGGACAAAAACCGGATTTGGTGCTCAAGCTGAATGTCAGTCTGGACGTGGCCTGCGCGCGCAAACCCGATCACCGCAAAGCGGCGCTGGAGAAGAAGATCGCCGTCACGCCGCTATTGACGTTCGAAGGCGCCGACATCGTGGATCTCGATGCCGATCGGCCGATCGAGGAGGTGCTTTCGGCGGCGGAAAAAGCCATCGCGGAATTTATGGCGGCGCAGGGGTATCGCTATTCGGCCGATGAAGTATCAACGGCTGCGCACTGAGGCGCGCATCGGTTCGGCAGGGCGGTAATGCCATTTTCGGCACCGCCGCCGCGGCCGAGAGGAAAGGCTTTATTTTTTCAGCGCCGCAAAGGCGCGCACGATGGTGTCTATTTCTTCATCGCTGTGCGCGGCATTGACGCTGCAGCGCAGCAGGGTAACGCCCGCCGGCGCGGCCGGTGGCAGCACCAGATTCACATACACGCCGTGGGCGATCAGCTCGCGCCAGAAACGCAACCCTTCTTCCTTTGAACCGATCATCACCGGCACCACCGGGCTGATGCGCGGCCCCAGGGTATACCCCAGTTCGGCGAGGCCGTGGTACAGGCGGTGCGTGTTGCTCCACAGTTTTTCCCGCAGCTCGGGATGGCGGGCGATTTTTTGCAGCGCCGTACGCACCGAAGCGATGCTGGACGGCGACGGCGAAGCGGTAAAAATATACGGCCGGCTGCTGTAGCGCAGCACGTCCATCCCCTTGCCGCCGACGGCGAAACCGCCGATCGAAGCCAGGCTTTTGCTGAAGGTGCCCAGGATGATATCCACATCTTGCTCGACGCCCAGCGCTTCGGCCAGGCCGCGGCCGCGCTCGCCCATTACGCCGAAGGAGTGCGCTTCGTCGACCAGCAGATACCCGCCCAATCGCCGCTTGATGTCGACGATTTCCACCAGCGGGGCGACGTCACCCAGCATGCTGTAGATGCCTTCCACGATAATGATCGCCTCGCGGGCGCGTTCGCCCAGGCGCACCATGCGGCGCTCCAGATCGGCGGCGTCATTGTGGCGGAAGCGAATAATTTCCGCGCCGCCGAGGGCGCAGGCGTCGTAAATGCTCGCGTGGCTGTCCGCGTCGATCAGCACCACGGCGCCCGGCCCCGCCAGCGTGCTGATAACGCCCAGGTTGGCGGTATAGCCGGTGGAGAACACAATGGCGCTCGGGCGATCGAAGAATTCCGCCAGCTCCCGTTCCAGCGTCAGGTGCGATCCGTAACTGCCGTTCGCCATGCGCGAGCCGGTGGTGCCGGTGCCGAGCGCGGCCAGAGCCGCCTGGCCGGCGGCGATCGCCTGCGCATCGAACGTCAGGCCAAGGTAATTATTGGTGCCGGCGAGGACAATCTTTTGAGCGCCGATGCGCCCCTGGGTGGCGGAATACACTTCGTCGATACAGGTGCCGAACGGATTCAGACCGGACGTTTGAAATTGTTCACGGTCATTGGCGAGCCGCGCAAACTTATCATACAGTCCCATGGTTTTTCTCCAGATAAGGGCGCAGCGCGTCAAGCAGTTGCTCAGGCGTTCTGACATCAAGCAATATATTGATAGGAATGGAGATATCTAATTCATCTTCCAGCATCATCAGCAGATCCAGGACTCTGATGGATTCCAGGCCAAGATCATTGACGAGATCGCTATCAGGTTTTATTTCCACTCCGCCTTCGACGATACCTTGCAAACACGTCAGGATATAATCCATTACAGCATCGCGATTTAGCATAAGAACGTTGACACACCTCTACTTGGAATAATTAAAACAGCCCTTCACGCAGCGCGCGTTCCAAACTCACCTGTGGAAACCAATTAATCTGTTGCGACAGCGCCTGATTATTGGCGGACCAGTCGCGATGCGTTAATTCGCGTATTTTGCTGCGCGTCAGCATCGGCTCTTGTTTGACCAGGCGGTTCCACAACACGCTGATATCCGCCAGGGCTTTCAGCAGCGGCAGCGGAATGCCCACCAGACGCACCGGCCCGTGACGCACGGCGGCGCCGATGTCCCGCAGGCGCAGCCAGTTATAGCCTTCAGCCACGCCGTCGCACAGTTCGTAAATATTCGGCTGCGCGGGTTCGGTCTGCACCCATTGGCTGACCGCCTTTGCCAAATCGCTCACGTGCAGAAAAGAGAGCCTGGCGTCAGGCGCGCCCAGCCGGGGCAGCACGCCGCGCAGCAGGCCGTTGAACAGCGGTTTCAGCTCTTTATCGCCGGGCCCGTAAACCGCCGTCGGGCGGAAAATCCCCAGCGCGATATCGCCCGTGGCGGCGATGAGTTGCTGCTCGGCGGCCTGTTTTGAATGGGCGTACCAGGACAGCGCCGGATGGCGGGCCGCCAGCGACGACATGAACAAGAAGCGATTGCAGCGGCCGTTCTGTTTGGCCGCCTGCATCAAATTCAGGCTGCCGGTGACGTTGCAGCGGGTGAACACCGCTTCCGCATGCCCGCGCACCTGGCCCGCACAATGCACGACGCACTCCGCGCCGCGCACCAGTTCGGTGAGCGAGGGCCGATCTTCCAGCGCGCCGGGGATCCACTGCAGGTTGTCTACGGCGGCTTTTCCGGCTTGCCGCGTCAAGGCGCGCACGCTAAACCCTTGCGCCAGCAGTTCCTGGACGATATGCCGGCCGATAAAGCCGGTCGCGCCCGTCACTGCCACGGTGCCGCTCATTGCGCGAAACCGGCCAGCTGCGGCATTTGCGGGTAGAGCGAAGCGCTCAGCCAGCGTTTTTTGGCCTCCGCGCGCGCGGGTTTGCCCGACGACGTGCGGGGAATGCTGTGCGGCGGCAGCAGCTCGATGTCCACCGCGATGCCGAACTCGCTTTGAATGCGCGCGCTCAGCGAATGCACGATTTGTTCACGGCGCTCTTCCGAACTGACTCGGCACTGGATCTGCAAAATGATCCTGGCCGCTTCGTCGTGTTCTTCGGTCACGAAGGCAATCGCATCGCCGGAACGGATTTCCGGTTCGGATTCCGCGACGTACTCAATATCCTGCGGCCAGATATTACGGCCGCGAATGATGATCAAATCCTTCTTGCGGCCGGTGACGTACAGATAGCCGTCCAGCAGATAGCCGAGATCGCCGGTGTCCATCCAGCCGGTCACCTGGATCTGCTGCTGGGATTCATCGTCGCAGAAATAGCCGTTCATCAGGCTGGGGCCGGAGATCGTGATATGGCCGACCTGGCGCTCCGGCAGCGGTTGCCCGGTTTCGCTGCGGATCTCGATGCGATGGCCGGGCAGCGCACGGCCGCAGTTGACGAAGGTCGAGACGGCGCGGGTCTTCTTGCCCGGCGCGACCGCTTTACCCTCGTACTCCAAAATATCGCGGTCGACCGCGTTGGTTTGCGGGCCGGAGCAGGGGTCGGAAAAACTCACCGCCAGGGTGTTCTCGGCCAGGCCGTAGCACGGCATGAAGGCTTTGCTGTCGAAGTTGATGCTGCTGAAGTGTTCGCCAAACTGGGCGAGCAGCTCGGCCGGGATCGGCTCGGCGCCCACGCCTGCAACCCGCCAGCTGGAAAGATCCAGATCGGCCAGCTCTTTGGCGTTGCTGCGGCGCAGACACAGATCGTAGCCGAACGGCGGGGCGACGGACACCGTGCCGCGATTCTTGGCGATCAGTTTCAGCCACTGCATCGGGCGCATGGCGAAATCTTGCGTGCGCAGGTAGTCGACGGACAGCTGGGTCGCCACCGGCGTCAGCAGGAAACCGACCAGGCCCATATCGTGATAGAAGGGCAGCCACGAAACGCAGCGGTCGCCTGCGCGCAGCTTGATCCCGTCGCGACTGATCGCGTTCAGGTTCGCCATCGCCGCCCGCTGGGTAATGATCACGCCGCGCGGAAAGCGGGTGCTGCCCGAGGTGTATTGGAGATAGGCGATATCGTCGGGCGAAGGCGCGGGCAACGCGATCTCCGGCTCTGGCAAGGCGTTAAAGTCCGCGTCGCTGAGGATGTGCAGCGCCGACGTGTTTTCCGTGGCCGACGCGATCAGCCGCGTCCACTCTTCGCTGCTGACGATCGCCGCGGGGTTGCAGCTGGCGATCAGCCCTTTCAGTTTGGCGGTGTAGGAGTCGCGCTGGCCCACGCCCATCGGGATCGCCAACGGCACCGCCACCAGGCCGGCGTATTGGCAAGCGAAAAAGGCTTCGACGAAGCCCGGGCTGGTTTCGGCGATAAGCGCCACGCGATCGCCTTTCTTGAGCTTCAGGGACAATAAACGCCGCGCGCCCGCGATCGCTTTTTGCTGCAGCGTGCGATAGTCGAGAACGGTCACGAGTTGATTGCGACGGTCGTAAAAATTCATTCCCGTATTACCGAGCGCTGCGTAATCCAACGCGTCCACTAACGTGGGGAAGTCCGCATAGCGCATGGGAAGAGAATGAACGGAACTTGTTTCAGACATAGACAAACTTAGCCATAGATTAAAAATCACCAAAAGAGAGAGCACTCTTGGCGAGGTAATTGATGTTTTACTATGAATAGGTTTTGAATAAGTTTGTTATTCAACCATCTTCATTCCGCGAACAGCGTATATTGCCGTGCTTGAGGGCATGCCGGTTATTAACCGGGCAGAGCGTGAATAGCCCGAATCATCTGCCTTGAGCGGCACCCTGGCGATATACGAGAGACTATTGTAATATCCGGGCTGCGCCGTTCTTTAGTCTGCATCTGTCGGGCAGGAAATAACTGTCGGCTCATAGGTTATGACCTCATGCATGGCTATCTTGGAACTTAAACACTTCCTAAACAGTATGCCGCAAGAAATTCAAAAGTGAACGATTCATTTAAGGCTAATCTTAAAAATAGCATTAAGTGGTAAAAATGGCGGCGCACCTCCTGATTAAAGTCGGTACACTAAAAGCGGCGAGTTTCTTTTACCATAACAGCACGAAATAATAGAGGAGCACCATTAGCGTAGCCTGGCTGCGCCGCTTTCTGTTTCCTTTTTTTATCAATTACGGACATCACAGGGTGAATGTCGGGTGCAATAATGCGCTGATTCGCAGGGGGTAATATTCGGTTTTTCTTATCATTGAACCGGAGGCAATACACAATCCAATAAATGAGAACAGCATAAAAAATGCTAAAGGCGTTGTCGCGCGCTTATTTAATTATTTTATTAAAACGTAAGGCTATTTATGATCCGCATTGAGAAAGTTCTGAGTAAACGCGAATTTAAAGAATTTATTGCTTTCCCCTCGCAACTGTTTCGTGATGATCCGAACTGGATTGAGCCGCTGCATGTCGAGCGCGAAGAGCACCTGTCGAAAAAGAATCCCGGCACCGACCATATTGAATGGCAGGCATGGGTGACCAAAAAGCAGGGCAAAGTCGTTGGGCGCATCACGGCGCAAATCGATGCTCTGCACCGGGAGCTGCATGGCGAGGATACCGGCCACTTCGGCATGATTGACGCCGTTGACGATCCCGCCGTTTTCAGCACCTTATTCACGGCGGCGGAGGAGTGGCTGAGGTCGAAAGGCGCGCGTAAAATCACCGGGCCGTTCAGCCTCAATATCAATCAGGAAAGCGGCCTGTTGGTCGAGGGATTCGACACCCCGCCATCGGCCCTGATGACTCATGCCAAACCCTACTACGCGGCGCAAATAGCGCAGCAGGGCTACAGCGAAGGGATTGATTTGCTGGCCTATTGGATGAAAAGAACCGACCTGCACTTTTCGCCGTCGTTAACCCGGATGATGGATCAGGTGCGCAAAAAGGTGACCGTTCGCCGCCTCAACCGCAAGCGCTTTCGCGAGGAGATGCAGGTGCTGCGCGAGGTGTTCAACTCCGGATGGCAGCATAACTGGGGGTTTGTCCCATTCACCGAGCATGAGTTCGCCACCATGGGGGATCAGCTGAAGTTTCTGGTGCCCGACGATATGATCCATATCGCCGAGGTGGATGGCGCCCCCTGCGCCTTTATCGTCGGTCTGCCGAACATCAACGAAGCGATTGCCGATCTGCAGGGGCGGTTATTGCCGTTCGGCTGGGCGAAGCTCTTGTGGCGGCTGAAAGTCAGCGGCGTGCGCACCGCGCGCGTGCCGTTGATGGGCGTGCGCCAGGAATATCAATTCAGCCGCATCGGGCCGATTATTGCGCTGCTGCTAATTGAGGCGCTGCGCGAGCCTTTCGCCAAGCGCAATATCGATGCGCTGGAAATGTCGTGGATCCTGGAAACCAATACCGGCATGCGAACGATTTTAGAACGCATCGGCGCGGTTCCCTATAAGCGCTACCGCTTATACGAGAAAACGCTTTAACCGACTGATAACGCATCACCTTTTCACGTTCTCAGAATAATAGTCGCGCCGGGACAATTCGGGCGGTGCCGTTTCAGAGAAAGGGGGGCGGCGCATGAGTGAATGCATCGTCTCCTTAAAGAGGGCGATTAAGACCTTTAATTAATAAACTCGCGATAAATTCACGTCGCGTGATTTATTCGCGAGTGATTGTGGCAGTTTTGACGAGAGCTGAATGCATGCCTGAGGAAAAGAAAAAAGGAATAAGCCGATTAACCTACAGCATAAGGAATTCCTGGGCCGGGTTTATTGACGCCGTGCTTACTGAAGATGCGTTTCGCCAATTATTGTTTATTAACGCTATTTTACTGGTTGTTACATTTGCTCTAGATGTTACAAATATAGATCGGTTGTTATTAATTGCGTGCAGTTTTCTGCTATTGGTGGTTGAGCTGCTTAATACGGCGATTGAAACCGTGGTCGATCGCATTTCGCTGGAATTGCATCCGTTATCCAAACGCGCCAAAGATTTGGGCGGCGCAGCTGGTGGCCGTGGTGATGACTATCATTATTTGGGGAATGGTGCTGCTGGGGCGATAAGGGCTTGGGGGCCCCAACCACCAGGCCGGTTACCGTGGCGATATAGCGGTTATCATCGTTGTTTTGCGTTCAGCAAGGAGAGTAGGCCGCTATGCCCGTGAATTTTGATCTCAACGATCTTTATGCCTTCCGCGCACTGGTGGAGTACGGCAATTTTCGACTGGCCGCAGAGTCCATTTGCCTGTCGCAGTCGGCGCTGAGCCGCAGGATTGAGAAGCTGGAAAACGCGCTGGGCAGCAAACTGTTCGATCGACCACCCGGCGCGTGACTTTGACGCGGTACGGGCTGGCTTTTGCCGAGTGTTCGGAGCAGCTGCTGATGAATGTCGAAGCGGTGTTGGCCGATATCGATAAGGTCAGCCAGGAGCGTACCGGGCTGGTCACCGTCGCCACGGTGCCGTCGGCGGCCTACTATTTCATGCCCGACGTGATACGCCGTTTCCGGCTTCGCTATCCGCGCGTGCGCGTTAAACTGATCGATGGCAGCGCAGGCTATGTCATCGAAGCGGTCACCGGCGGCCAGGCCGATTTCGGCATCTGCTTTGCCGGGCGCCTGCAGCCTAATCTTGAATTTGTGTCGTTGGTGGGGGACGTCTACGTGGCCGCCTGCCGGCGCGACCATCCGCTCGCCGCTAAAAAGAGCCTCACCTAGCGGGAATTTTATCAGCAGGACTACGTGTCGCTGGATAAAACCTCCGGCAATCGCAATCTGCTCGATCCGCGCCTGGAACACCTCATGCCGGAGCGCCCCAGCGTGTGCGAAACTCGCCATGTGACGACCATGCTGGGCATGGTTGAGACGGGCATCGGCATTGCCGCCGTGCCCGCCATGTCGATGCCCGCTTCAGAGCATTCGGTGTTGACGTCGGTGCCGCTGGTCGATCCGGTGGTGAAACGCAGCGTGGGCCTCATCAGACGCGGCGGCCGCATGCAGTCTTTCGTCGCCGCCGAACTGGAAAAGCTGATTACTGAACAGTATCAGTCTGCCTGACCAGCTGCTGCGCCGGCACGGTTCGCATGCCGGTCGCGCGAATGGTCGGCTGCGCCTGAGAGGAGGCGCACACAAGCAGGGTGATGATCGAACGAGTGAGTTTCTGCATGACATGATTCCTTATGGCAATTGGCGTTAGCGTGCGGTTTGCAGCGGCATGGCGATGCGGCGATACAGATACAGCGTCTCCAGCAAGGCGCACAGCGCGGCGAAGCTCATCCAGTAGCCCGGTGAAGCCTTATCTCCGGTGTATTCGATCAACGCGGTGGAGATCACCGACGTAAAGCCGCCGAATACCGCCGTCGCCAGGCTGTAGGCCAGCGAGAACCCGGCCACCCGCACTTCCGTTGGCATGATCTCGGTTAAGGCCGAGATCATCGCGCCGTTGTAGAGGCCATAAATGAAGGACTGCCACAGCAGTACGGCCAGCATCTGCTGAAGCTGGGGGCGGCGGCGAGCAGGCAGAGCGCCGGGTAGGCGGTGGCCAGCGTCAGCAGCGTCATGGCGACCAGCACCGGTTTGCGGCCGAAGCGATCCGACAGCGCACCGCCGATGGGCAGCCAGATGAAGTTGGAAATCGCGACCAGTAAAGTGACCAGCAAGCTGTCGGAGGCGCTGAGCAGCAGCACCTTTTTGCCGAAGGTCGGCGCATAGACGGTGATCAGGTAAAACGCGGTGGTGGTCATCGAGACCATCAGCATGCCGGCGATCACCACCGGCCAGTTTTTCAGCAGGGTTTTAAACACGTCGCGCATCGCCAGGTGGTGGTGGCGGGCGGTAAATTCCTGCGTCTCTTCCAACTTGCGGCGCAGGAGGAAGATGAAGGGAACGATCAGGCAGCCGAACAGGAAAGGCAGGCGCCAGCCAGCGTACGATAACATCAAGAATGCCCCGGACTTCGAGATATTTCATGATGATCAGCATGACGACCATAATCGGTAACAAGGTATAAAGCGCCACGTCGACGGAGGACTTTCCCGCTGACATGATGATGCCGATGACATCCATTTATCTATCACTGTATGTAGGTCAAATAGTTAGCGTTATCATAATCCCGACGGGGCGGAATGAACATGCTTTCATGCGCCGCACGACCCGCACGGTGGTTTTTTGTCCGGGCTACCAGAGGCAGGTCAGTACGCGACCTACGCTAATATGATATTCGCCACTGAACTGGCGGCCCGCAGGGAATTCATCGCTGAGTGTTTCATTAAGGCGGAGCGTGAAACGGTGGTTTGCCGGGGCGAGAGCGACGATGGCGGCAGCATTGAAATCAAACATCCGCTGCACGCGCGGATACAGCGCTTTGAACAGACTCTCTTTAGCGGAGAAAGCCGCCAGCAGCGCCCACTCCTTATCCAACCCACAGCGGGCGAGCAGCGCCTGCTCCGCCTGCGCAACAAACATATTGGCGCTTTCCTGCATGATCCCCGGTTGCAGGTGTTCAATGTCAATCCCCGGATGCAGGCCGTTGGACTGCGCGGTCACGACCGCAATAGCGATGTCCTCACTGTGCGACAGGCTGCCGCGCCAGCCCGTCGGCCATACCGGCGCGCGGTCGGCGGCAGTTAACACCGTCTCGTGGCAGCCAGACTGACGCAGCAAATAGTGCGCGCAGTAGCGCCCGGCCAGATATTCGGCTTTGCGTTTGGCGACGGCTCCAGCGAGGGAAGACGGCAGGGAAACGGCGTACTGGCTGAACAGCGCGTCCGGCATCGGTTGCCTGGAGAAGCGCACCCGACAGAATTTCAGCGCCGGGGTCGCGTAGAGGTAGCCGCACTCGGCATGCTGGATAAATGGCAAATGCTGGAAGGTGTCGGTGACGATAAACATTCAGGTCCATCAGGCAAAACGAAGCGTGGCGCTACCTTAGCGCAGGTGACTGCCAGAAAGCTACCCACCTGGTGGTGGGTAGCAGCCAGGTTGAATCGGAGGGCAAACGCAGAAAAGTAAAAGACCACCTTCTGATAAGGTGGCTTTTGAGAATGCCCCCTGTAAGGGGGGCTACTGTCACCTTCCGCTTACTACTCTAGCAATTCCATCTGCTGTTCATGCGTTTGTTCCGTTTTCTCCTGATGCCGCACATATCGTCTGATAATCTTCGGTGGAGAGTTTCAGATAGGGAATGGTCGATTCCGTCGATCGGTGGCCTAATACGTCCCCAATCAGCTTTCTCTGTACCCCCGTGTGCAGTAAGCTGACAGCGCATGCATGCCGGAAGATGTGGGGACCACGCTTGCCTGTCAGTTCGATGCCAGCTGCCTCCATCCTGCGACGGACCTCTCTGTAGATACTCACCATCGCGATATAAGGCGCGCGCGAACGAACGAAGATTTCCCGTACGTCAGTCTCTGGGCGGCCATGCTTAAGATAGGCGATCAAGGCCTCACCCATCGGCACCAGCAAAGGCAGAGCAGAACTCGCGCCGGTTTTAGAATGGCGAATGTGTAAAACATCCCCGCGCCAGTCGACATCCTCCAGCCGCAACCGGCCAATTTCGCCCGCCCGCAACGCATAGGTTGCAAGGAGCTTGAGGATGGCATAATCACGCAAGCCTATCGGCGAATGATCGTTACTGACGGTTTCCAGAACGATGGCGATTTGCTCCGGCTTGAGCGTTGAGGGGATTCCCTAGTAGGCGTAAAGCAGCGGCGCGATAACATGCGGCGTAAAGTTGGCGCGTGTGTTCCCCGTCCGATAAAGATGTTTCAGAAGACTGCGGAGCCGCTCAGCGACATCCTTGAGCGATTTGTGGGTCAATCCAGTTGCCCGCATATCCATATAAGCATCGATGTCGGGAACGCTCAGGTCAGCAAAGTCTACGGTCGGGGAACGCCCTGCGTACCAACCGCAAAAATGCTTCGCCTCCCACATCAGTGCATAGATAGAGGCGGCCGCCAGCCCACGCTCTTCCCGTAGCCACGACGCATAATTGGCTAAAATCCCACGCCAAAGACGCTCGCCATCGTCAACCGGCTCTGGTTCAGGAGGCCAGCACTTTAACGAATGACGCAATAGTGCATGGATCCCCGCGCGCGGAATGGCTTCCCAGTGGAACGCAGGCGGTTGTCCGTGACGTTGACGAAAGCGCCGAATGGCGAGTCGCAGGTAATTCGACACATCGTCCGGCGTTACCGCCTCTAGGGCGATCCTCCGCGCAGAAAGATGCAGTAGAAAATACTCTGCGTTTCGGCAGTAATTATGAACTGCAACGCGATTGTATCGCTGCTGCATCAGTGACGCCTCCGATTAGGCGACCAGAGTGTTGGGTTCTTGTGACATAAAAACTCCTCGACTGTGTTTTGAATAACAGGCAAGGATCTCATACCAAAAATAATCCGCAGCTACCTGAGTACAGATGCCAGCAAAAACGCGGGGAAAACTGCACTTTCTCAGTGTTCCTTCACATTATGAACTGCTGCTGATTATTGCAGGCACTGAAAAATGATAAACGTTATATTTTCAGGGCAGCCAGTGCGGCATCTGAAGCGCACCGTTATCTGATGGATAAGGTCTGAGTGAAAAATAATGTACCGCAAGGGAATGCGGGTTTTAGCCTTATACCGGAGATTACAGAATGAGCAATATTTCAGGAGATATTCATTTTCCTGCGAATATTCCGGGTATCTGATACCCATAATATTCGCAGGCTGCGGGTGCGGGCGGCAAAGAGCCCGCATATCCCGTAAGTTCTCCTGTAGTTGTTCGCCGCATAACATCGCCCCGCTCATCCGGACCATGATATGGGACGGATGGACGGAGCGACCCGTATAAAATCCCGGAGCGGCTGTTTCCATGGAAACCACCTCACCGGGAGCAGACGTTTTCATACGGGTATTGGCATTGCCTGTGGGCGTCACCGGTGGACGTCAGACCCCACGTCCCTGCATGACGCCCACCGGTGACGCCCATAAAAGGACAAAAAGCACTGAACACCCCCGGCGCTCATGCCCGTTATCCGCGCATTCAGAAAACAGCTGACCGGTGGTCGTCCGTCCCCTGAACCGCCCGAACCACGGGCAACGGCGTGTGCCATTACGCTCGGGCTGGACGCCCTCACTGCATGTCACATGGGAGTAATGACTCCGCTGAACGCTGCGTCACCCCCCCCCAGGGTCAAAGGCGGCACACCGTCACGCGCTACGCGCGACCAACCCCTTTAAGACGCTGCGTTTAGCCTATTTTTCCTCGCAAGCTCGAAAAAATCGGAACGCTGCTTTAAAGGGGTTGGTCGCGCCTAATCGGCATATTCCCCGCTGGGGCGGGAAATATAGCCTGGCTGCGACGGTGTGCGGGGCAAGCCCCCCACAAAAAACGGCACGTGGGCGTGCCTTTTTGCTCGCTGGGGCGGCAAAATTTTTGCGGCTCCCCCCCCCCGGCCTGCTCAATTCGCTGTGGGCGAATGTTCGCAGGTGGGCGCGGTTCCTGAAAATTAACAATTTCTTCGAAATTGAATTTTCTTTCCACGCTCCACTTCGTTATTTTTCGTCTTAACAATTTTTTCAAAATTGAAGCCAAAAATAACGAAGCCTTAAAACCCCCGCCGCCTGTTAGGGTGTGTATTGTACAATACACTTATGTTTTGTGTGATTACATCTGCTCGCGGTATATTTCAGCCCTGCATTCCCTTTCCGCTTCCAGTGCTTCACTGTAGGTCGCATCATCAATTTTCGTGCCTTTACTTTCTGCATACCTCATTAATTTATTTGCGTCAGCCTCATTGAGTTCTGAAAGATGATCGCGCAAAAGGCCGATAAACCTGCTTTCGTATATCTCATAATACAGCCCACAACCTCTGTGGGCTTCTTTTGATAACGTGTCATATACCAGGGCTACCGATATTCTGTCCTGATTGCGCGAGTGTATGTTTCGGATGAATAAGTCTTCT
Source organism: Klebsiella sp. YJ (assembly GCF_002108615.1). Taxonomy (NCBI): domain Bacteria; kingdom Pseudomonadati; phylum Pseudomonadota; class Gammaproteobacteria; order Enterobacterales; family Enterobacteriaceae; genus Klebsiella; species Klebsiella sp. YJ. The sequence continues at coordinate 301,382 of NZ_MTEG01000002.1, read as the reverse complement.
TTTTTCATGTTGCACCTTTTGCAGTAAACAGGAGTGTTATGCGGGTTATTACTATCCTCTGACCTTACCGAACTTAGACAGTATTTTATTTACTGCCTCCGGGTCTGCGCTGGGACATTCACCAAGAAATGCTTTTCTCGCATTCAACGTATGGTTGGGTAAGAAACCATGCTTATTCTTTTTTACTATGTTAAAGAAAGCCTTTTCTGCGGAGCGGCATTCACTTCCTCCACTATTTCCCGTTGCTTTCCCGTACATACAAAGAACAACTTCGCACGGGTCAGCGGCAAATGAATAAATCGGAGTTCCTGCGGCCAGGCATAATACCGCCGCCGCGATAACGGTTTTTTTCATGGTAAATCCTTATTAGATTGTATTGCTTAAATGGATTGGCGAGAGAAATAAATGGTGGTTTCTCTGCATGTCAGACAATTAAAGACAGGCTGGTATTCAATAACGCCTTTTGCGCCATTCTGGCGAAGCCAGTTTTTGGCATTAAAGAAATCAGTGCCGGATTGTGTAGTGACGACAATTCGTGTTGAATGAGCGACTGCGTAAAATACGGCTGGAGTCCATATTGTATCGTAGAAACTTTGTGCGCTGATTGATGATGTCCATTTACCGTTAACGGCCGGGGAAGGGACTATAACGTTATTGTCACTCCATTGAGGTAAACTGGTATTTAATGGGGCGGCGGCTTTATCCCATTCTACAGGAACGGGAGGCGGCGGCGATGAACATCCGGTAACTATTGCCGCCAACATGATTACTTTTAGTATCTTTATCATGCTTTCATTTCCTCAAAATACTGGTTTCGATGAATTGGACGGAAATAAATGTCATTCATACGACGGACATTTCCGTCTAAATCAATGCTCACAATCACGTCCAGGCTATCCAGAACCTTACGTAACATAAATGTATAGGGGAGCTGGGCGCACTGTGGATTTTCATAGCAACGGGTAATAAATCCATCTATTGCTTCTTTTGCTGATCCTGCGTGAATGGAGGTCATACTCCCTTCATGGCCGGAACCTGTTATTTTGAGAAAATCCCAGGCTTCCGCGCCGCGAACTTCTGTCAACAGAATACGGTCAGGGTTCATACGGTAATTCCAGCGTAAAAGGCTCGCCGGGGTGACGACAGACCCTTTTTCATCCGATGATTCTGACGGATAAAAAAGATGGACGTAGTTTTTATGGATAAAGAACGTGATTTCCGGGTTGTCCTCAATTGTTGATATTCGAAGATGTACCGGAATATACCCTATCAACATTTTCATATAGGTGGTTTTCCCGGTGCTGGTTTCCCCGGCGACCGCAAGAGTTTTACCGTACTCGACGCATTTCTCCATAAACAGAGGAATATTTTTTGTATTGTACAATGCAATTAATTCCTCGTCGTGCGTCTCCGTTTTTTCCTCGCCTGTTACCCGGTTATAAAATCCCGCATCGATATATGACTGATGCGGGATTTGTACCTTCGATGGCTTACGGATGGTGACAGACACCGTATCGCGCTCACAGGCCGGAGGAACAATCACCTGGCACCGTTCACCAGATTCCAGCGTGGCTGACAGCCCCGGCTTAATATCTTCGATATTGTCGCCGTGGTGTTTTGCCAGACACCGGGCAAAGTTATAGCAATCCTCATAGCTCAAAGGAACGGCGTGCTGTTCCCACACGCCGTTAATTTTTGTGTACAGTTCGCCTGGACGGTTGACGGCGATTTCCGTCAGACCGGGAAGCTCCAGAAAGTTGCCAAAGAAACGCTGTTTATAGCGGTCGAGGGAAATATTCTTAGCGGTCATTTTTCAACCTCAGCGTATAGATGTTGGAAAAATCAATATCCTCGCCTGTGATCAGGTTGATGATCTCGCCCTGATTCTTATAGAGCGTTGGGGGAATATTGATGCTGTTCTCCAGCGTGGTACGCGCCATATCCGCCATAGCCTGGCGGCTGTTTTCCGTATAGTCCGTATTGCGGTCTTTTTTACCCGAGCTGTTGGATGCCCATGCGCCAATATCGGGGATCATGCCGACCATTAACGCGCCGCCGAACCGTTTCCAGAAGTGCGAATCTATCCAGCCATCAACGCCAGCCTCTCCCAGTTCTCCGGCAGCGCGGGTATCGATCAGCGGAATATCAAGATAGGGGGGCTGGCGGGTACGCAGCTTCGTGATGATGAGGAAGGCGCGTCCCTGTCCGTGCGTCATTCCTGATTCAGCGCCAGTCTGGTAAACGCCCGTGGCGGTGGTCCCTTTTTCAATCAGCTTTGTATTACCGCTGGCGCTCCAGATATCTTCGGCGATCGTGCAGCGGATTTTCCCTGCCCGGTCCGAAACAAAGCGGTAATCCAGCGAACAGGGAATGGCGGTATTTTCCGGCACGTACAGATCCGGGTTATAAGGAATACGCCGGACCACTGCCGGGGACGGTTCCGGCGGTAGCGACGGGGTGTCTGTCTGCTGCCCGGAGCCGGTGGATGGCGTCCCTGACGACTGCCCGGCAGAGGATACCTGCGTCATCTCCTGCTGCCGGGTCCTGACCGGGTTTTGGGCCGCAGCGGCAGAGTTATCCCGGCGAATCAGAAAACGGGTTTTATCGAGTTCAGGCGGTGTCTCCGGCCCGGTGGCTGTCGTACTACGCGGACTGTTGTCCGCCGGTTCCGGCGCTTCGGCTCCGGTATCGTGCGTCCCCAGATCGGTACGCTGCCGGTAATCGCTCTGGTTCGGCTGTGGCGCGGCATCCTGCTGCTTTTCCTCACCGGGCTGCCAGAGAATGTTGCGGTAGACCCAGTTGCCCGCCCATGCCAGCGCAATCAGCCCAACGGCGGCGAGCGCCAGAAAAGCGGTGGCTTTCCCGCGTCGGCGCTTTTTCAGTTTATTGATGGCGGGTTGTAGCGGATCATTCTTTTCATCGTCCTGCGCGGTGAGAAGCGCCGCTTCCCGCTTTGTACGGGCCTCGCGCTCCAGCGCGGTGATATCGTCATCCGTCTGTGCCGGAGAGGGACGGGATTCATCAGGTTCAGGATACGGGTGTTCGTCGTTCATCTGCATGACTCCTTAGCCGTCAGTGGGTTGCGGTTTTTTCCACCCGTTCGACCTGCGGGGACACCGTGGCGTCATCAGCGGCCCGGACTCTGCCGAAACCACGGTTTTCCAGGCCGACCACGGCGTTACCGGAACGCAGGACCAGACGGGGAGTGACTTCCTGAATGACCAGTACAGTGAAGTTGCCTTTTCTGCGGATAGTGCTGTTAACAACCTGCTCCTGGCCGTTCAGCTCTTTGGTTACGGAGGGAATGGATTTGGCCGGGGAGAAGCCCACGAAGGTAAAGCGGCCATCGTCGTACGCGAAATCCGGGACAATCCGGACACTGTCGCGCCCCGGGTATTTAAGGTAGTCCCAGTTGCGCGGCGTCTGCGCACTGTCCAGGGCCTGCTGAATGTCGGCCTGCTGCTGTTTTTGCGTCTGTTCGCGTTGCCTGACTGTCGCCGCCTGGCGGGCTTTCTCCAGGGCTTCGCCTGGATAGCGGTAGCTCACCTCGAAAGCAGGCTGCTGCGGTGATTTATCATCAATGACGTTCAGCTCTATGTTGTATAAACGCCGGGTGGTGACAACCAGCATATTAGTGTGCCAGTCCCGGCTGTTGGGCGGGATAACCACTTGGGTGGTGTTGCCGTCCGCGCCGGGCGCGCCCTGAACCAGCGCCACCGGGCGGATATTGACCCGGTTTGCGTCCGGCGTGGCTTCCCACGCCTCCTCAAAGCCGGGTCTGGCGCTGATAACCGCCTCGTCGCTGTCAAAGACCAGCGTGGTCATGAAGCCAGGCCGGGTGCTGACGACGGTGACGTTCAGCGGGTTATAAACCACCTGCTGAACGCGGGCATCAAAGCGGCTTCTCTGCGGGATGGCCGCGCTCCATGCCGTGCCGCACATCATCAGTACCAGCGCGAAAAGAATGCTGCGTTTCATTATTCACCTCCCCGGATTTCACGGTCCACCTGCCAGCTGGTCACGGTAAACCCGAAAGGATTCACCTCCCGCTCCGTATCGCTCATCTCCCTGCCGGGGTCGGAATGGAACGTCAGGCGGGCATCCCAGTATTCGGTGCGGGTGCTGTTGTCCGCGAGGCGGCGGATAGTCTTTTTGTAGCGGAGGGTGGCGACTTTATCGGGGGCAGTACCATCGGTGAGCTGGTTTGACAGGACGTCGATTTGCACGGCATGCGCCCCGTTCTGGTACACCTTGTCCGGGGCCTCTTTACCGGCATACAGCGCCAGATAGTCATCGTTGACCTGCGGGCTGTTGTAAATCTGTACCGTCCTGTAGTCATCCTGGAGGGAGGGATAAACATACCGTTCACGCAGTCTGACGTAGCTGGCGGTCATCGCCTTCTGATAAGCGTCCTCCGCCGTCAGGCTGGTCTTTGATGCGCGGGTGACGTGCTCCACCCGCCCGGTATGATTATCCACGGTGTACAGTTCAACGACCGTCTGTTTCAGGGGTAGTATCAGCACCACGGCGATGAGCGCCAGTACGGCGATAAGCAGGCCCACGCCGCCGGTGATAAACCCGGCTTTCATGACGCGTTTGTCCCGCTCAATCATCTGCTGCTCAAAGGTACGGGAATCCGCAATAAGGGTCTGTTCACTCATGATGGTTTAACTCCGCCATAATCTGAGGGGTATTCACAGGCGCTCCCTGCCCGCTGAATGCCGGGGGATAAGTGGACCGGGCGCAGCCGGAAAGCACGCACAGCAAAGCCAGCGCAAGCAGGCGTTTCATAGGATTTTTCCTCAGTGAGATCAGTGGAATGAAAACAGGGCTATGTTTTCACCAGGGGGGAACGGGGAATTTTTGATCAGGGAAGACAAGTTTAATGATGGAATTTCTGAATGGCGGCTTCTCTTGAGTGAGCCAGTCGCCGGGCTTCATTGCGGGCGATCATCTGCTCAATCGCATATTTACGGGCTTTAGCCGCGCTGTATCCGGGACCGCTGCCGGGTTTACCGGCGTTTGCATCACGCCAGCCCCGGATGTTGTCCTGGATGGCGCGGGTTGTCTGCTTCCCTGCGCCTGCGGCCAGTTTTCCGGCACCAAACATCCCCGCGCCGATACCCACAGCGGCCAGCCCCTGCATGGAGACGGTGGCACTTGCCCCGGCCAGGGAGGCGGCAAGTTTAGCGGAGAGATAAACCAGTATTGCCGCGCAGATACCGGCCAGACAGACCTGTGCGCCTAACTCCACAATGTTGGCTTGTGCAGATATTTGTGTTGCAATATCTAACCGCGAGTTCAAATAATTAACGACAATGCGTAGCGACAACGCAGAAAACAGAATCGTTAATATGGCGGCGAAAACATTTTGCAGCCAGTTATTAAACATGGGACGTAAAAATCCATACATCAGACAAAAGATAAAAACAGGGGCGGTAATACTCAGCAGCAGAATCATGACCTCCGCGATCATTGAAACAAAGGCTGTTACGATCATTAATACGAATATCCCGAGCCATACATAAAACTGAGCGGTCATGCCCTCATCTTTTATATAAGTTGAGTTATCCATATCGTGTAACGTCTTGCCTAAGACCTTCGATTTATCCCATAAACTATCCAGTAACTGCCATATATTATCGCTACCGGAAAATCCCTCCTTTAAGCCATTAATGGCGTCAATAACACCATCAAGATAACCGCTGACATTAGCCACAAAGGACAGGATGATTGCCATCCTCATGATGTCCCACATGACATCCTCCATTGGCGTGGACAGCTTACCCGCCAGGGTCTGGTATCCCCTCCACATGATGTAGAGGGTGGCTGACGTTGCCGCCAGCCCCACCATCATGGAGGAGTATGACATCATCAGTCCCTTCGTGGCGTCGGTGACTCCTCCTATCAGGTGTTTTTCAACACCCAGAAATACACCACCGGGCATATTAACCTCACTATGAATTCAGGTCGGGGGTGGGCGCATTTAGCTGCTGAATCTGATAATGGGCTTCATTGGCGTGTTTACAGTTTTCTGAGGCATCGCCAGTTTTCTGGCATTTCTCATATACTTCTTTTAGCTCATCAGGATGATCCCTGTACCACTGGGTCGTTTTGGCTTCTTCTTTACAGCCGCTAATGACGACGAATAATAAGGTCAGGAAAGAGAGGATTAATAAACGCATGTGAGACTCCTTTAGCCGTTTAAATCAGGGGTTGGCGCATTTAACTGTTGCTGATTCCACTGTTTAATACGCTCGTCTTCCAGCACTTTTTCACGCTTTTCTGCTACCTTCACGCTCATTTCCCACTGGTCAGTGAGCGTGTTCAACATCACTGATTTTAGCTGAATACTGTTGGCAAGGTCCTGAGACTCCTTTGAATCTTTAGAAAGTGCGATACGGTTCGAGAGACTGTTAATCTCACCGAGCGTCTGACTGACCTGCTCCTGGATTTCATCGGTCTGCTCAAACTGAATCGCTTTATTGATGACCAGTTGTTTGCAGGTATCAGCATAACTTCCCGACTGTTCCGCATTGCAGGTATCGAAAACCCGGTACTTCGCATACAGCGTATCGAACTGCCCGCTGGTGGTGCCAGAGAGCAGCAGGTCATTGAGTGTCTGGCCCGGTCTGCGCAGTTGCTCCAGATCCGATTTCAGACTCTTCGCCTGATCCACAAAGTCAGCGATATCACGGACGCCGGTGGCCGTCGCCAGCTGGTCTTTATACGCCTGGATCTGGCTCTGATAATGTTGTGCGGTCTGCATCCAGCGCTGCGCTTCTTTCAGCCATTCGGCTTCACGCAGCGGATCGGCATCCACCAGAACGGGAATACCGGCGTGCGCCAGTGGACTGGAAAATACGCACGCGAAAATCAGGGCATAAAAACGACTTTTCATCATGGTTCTCCTGTGAGTTGTCAGAGTGCCTGAGCCAGGTAAGGCTCCAGCCATTCATGCGGCTGCATCCCTTCCCGGTACAGGGAATCGAAGATTTCGAGGTTGTCGGCGCTGCCGCTCATGACCCGGGTGTATCTGCCGATACCGGAGAGATCGAGTGTCACGCGAGCGGCAAAGCGTTTTGTGTCGCCGCGCCGGAACTGATTTTTTACCACCACATACTGGCGGGCCTGCGGATCCAGAGCCTTCACCACATCGAACACTTCCGGCTCAAACTTCATGCCATCCACATAGTGAGAACGGTCAGCGCCGGGGTTGGCGGCCAGGATCTGCGTCCCGCACTGTTCAATCACGGCGGGCGCAATTTCATCCCTGATGATCTCCGCCGGGGACTGAGTACCCACAACCAGCATCCCGTTGAGTTTACGGATGGTTTTCAGTCGGTTATAGGCGAAATCCTTAAAGACCGGGTCCCGAAGCCACTTCCAGAACTCGTCCATAAAGATGACCAGCCGTCTCCCGTCGAGCAGACTGGTAATGCGGTAGAGCAGGTAAAAGGAGATCGGCGCACAGACGTCCGCATCGTCCAGAAACTCCGTGCCGTCAATGCCAAAGTTATCGCAGTGGCTGATATCGAACGTGTCTGAGGCGTTATCAAACACCCAGCCGAATTCACCCCCCTGCGCCCACTGCGACAGGCGAATATTCAGGCCGTTCTCCTGCGCCTCCCGGGTCGCAGGCTCTGGCAGATTCTCAAGTAGGCGGGTGATCCCGTGGATGCGGTACTGCGGTTCATTACTCATTACAGCCTGTACGGCGTCGTTCAGACGGCGCTCATCACGGGGCGTAATGGTTGCGCCGTTACGGGTACACAGCAGTTTCATCAACTGGTTGATGAAACTGATATTGCGTTTCGTGGGCGACAGCGAAAACGGGTTCCACCCTGTGGGATCGCCATGCGTGATACGGAAGTAGCGGCCACCTAGCGCCCGGATGTTCATTTCCGCGCCCCGGTCCTTGTCCAGATAAACGGTGGTCAGTCGTTGGGTTTTCGCATCCGGAGAAAAACTGTCCGCGCGGCCATATTTCTGCTGCATGTTTTCAAGGAACGTCATCAGCATGGTTTTACCCGAACCGTTGGTGCCGAGAATGCAGGTGCTGGCCGGGTTCTTCTCGTTGAACTCGTCCTTGTCCGCCAGCGTGTTATGCAGGTTCAGGTAGTAGCCATCCCCTGACGGGGTGCGCAGCAGGGCCATCGCATCTCCCCAGGGGGCGTGATCGCGCTTGCCGGGGTAGAAATTATGCAGCGCGGCCAGCTCCACAAAGTTCTGGCTGCTCAGTTCCCCCTTGCGGGGCCTCAGGTGATAGTTGCCGGGCAACTGCGCCATAAATGCAGCTGAAAGCGAAAGTTCAGCGGGAGCCGGTGTAATGCCGAGATTGTTCAGGGCATTGCTGATTTCACCGGTATCGGCCACCAGACTGTCCAGCGTGCGGGAAAACACCATGATGGAGAAATGGTGTTTCCCGTAGGCGATTTTCCCCGATGTCAGCAGGTCAAGCGCCACATCCAGATCCAGCCGCTGGGATACGGCATCATCATCTGAACTCATTAACAGACGGCGGGTGCGTTTGAGGGCCTTCCGGGCTTCCTCACGTGACATGCAGGTGTAAGACTGTGTGATCACATAATCGCAGGGGGCGTACAGCAGCGAGTCCATCATCCCTGTCGCCGTCTCCTCCGGGAACTCTTTCACGTCCAGCCCACGGAAATAGTGCGTACCGCTGGCGTGGTTTATCTGCCCGGACTCCGCCGAAAAGAACAGCGCCGCCGACCCCATCACCGAATACGCGGCGGCGCGGGTGACGCGCACCCTGCGCCACTGGTGCGTCAGCAGGTACTCATAAAAGGCTAACTGGGAGGAGAATACCGCGTTGCCTTCGGTGAAGGTGCCAAGAGGACGCGCAGCATAGCGAGACAATGCGGTATCGAGCGAACCTTTGATTTCCAGCATTTCCCGCAGCGCAGCGTCAAGCTCTTTCAGTTTCTGACCGTCTTTCATGCGCCTGCGCCCGGCCTTTTCCAGGCGGACAAACGGGCGGTAGCAGACAGTCAGGAACAGGCGGTTGCGGCGAAACGGATCCGCCGCCAGCGAGGCATAATAGAGGCGGCTGATTTCATCGGCGTAAGGGTTGCCGGACGCTTTATGCAGCGAGTCCGTGAACGGTTCCCGCACGTTATGGATATAAAAGGTAACCGGCATTCCCTCGAAGGAACGGATGAGTCCGTGCAACTGGTTCCGGTCAATGCTGAGGGTTTCTTCTGACTCGCAGTCAAACGGGGTGCCCGTCAGTTCCCAGGTACAGTAGAGATCACTGTGTGGTGAGCGGACAACATGCGGATGAATATGCGATGAATACGGGAGGTACTTTCTGAGCGTGGCACACTGATTCAGTTTCATGGCGTTGAGAAACTCCGTGATATCGACAGCCTCATGCTCAACGGGCATAAAGGCGGTTGCGCCAAACAGACGGTTTGCTGCCGGTTTTCCTCTTGCCCTGAGCCAGACGGCAATCAGACTGAACCGCATGGGTTCATTCCGGGTGAGCGATTTCATCACCAGAAACTCAACCGGGAGCAGTGCAAGAAAAGCGACGGAAGTCCAGACAGCGATGATGATGGTGACACCCGTGACACCCAGCAGGGGCACCATCGGCACCCCCCACAGTGCCGCCGGTCGTTTCATTGCCTTAAGCAGCTTTGCCATAGGTGACCTCTCAGCTCATCAGCAGCGCACCGATCTCACTGCCCCCGCCAATCAGGATCCCGCCGATGATGATGTAGGCGCACTGGGACAGGCTTTCGCCTTTCCAGAGCGTCTTGTAACCCACCCAGATCACGGCCACGGTGATGGTGATCGCCGCCAGACCATGAAGGCCGGTGGAGACTTTCTCCATCACGGTGTTTGCCCGCTGAAACCCGTCGGCAAACACCGGGGTTGCAGAAAAAGCCGACAGCACACCGGCAGAAACGGGGCTGGCTGCCGCCTTTAGCTTGTGGAAACGTGTCATTATTCTTCCTCCTTACGGGGTGGCTGCGGGAGACTCCGGCGCACTGACGGCGGGGAGAGTTGTGCGGTGGTGATGTTTTTCTGACGGAGGTTCGCGGGGACGCCACGGACGATGGTCCCCGGCCAGATCACGCGGGGGCGGGAAGCGTTACCGGAAGGAAAGGCTTCCGGGGGAATGGCTGCCGTTGATTTGTCCTCGCGGGTGCCGGGTACGGCATAGCGGGGAGAAACGTAACCTATCCGCTGCACATAGCTGGTCCCGGAAAAAGCCGCTTCCGGCTGTTGCCCGGTACGGAAATTGCCGGAGTAATAGCAGCTCAGTGCTCTTTTCAGGGAGCCGCCGCGCCGGTAGCAGTCGCTGAGAATGCGTTCAAAAACGGACAGATTTGTGCAGGGATCAAGCAGGTCAGCGGCAGTCACACCGTAGTGACGAAAATTGGTGCTGGTTATTTGCATCAACCCGACGGAGTAACGCCGGTCCTGTACGGCAAGGCGACGGATAATGCGCTCTGCTTCTGCCCGGCTGGCGGGCAGATGGGAGATAACAGGGTTGCCGCCGGAGATTTTTCTGGCCTTCGGGATAATCTCGGCGATGGCATAAGGGTTAAAACCAGATTCCACCCGTGCCACGTCGAGTGCCGTGGACGGATGAATACTAGCGGCGCACTGCATGGCCGCCGCCAGAAAGGCAGTGGTGGAAAGCATGATGGCCTCGGGAAACAGGCGGCATGCAGGATCTGCTGACGCTGCATGCTGTGGGATCAGAATTAGGGAGATTACTGCGCGATTTCGGCAGGATCCGTACTCTGCGACTGACTGTTTTCCTCGCGGGGTTCCAGCAGGACCAGTTTGCCGGAGACGGCAATACCGGGCGTCAGGACAATATTCAGACCGGCTTTACCGTGGTGAGCAAAGGCGACGCCGACTTTTGTCCAGTACGTGTTTTTCTCGCCCTGAGCATCCGGCTGACTTTCCTGGGCAACATACGCGTAATAAACGGGTTTCCTCATGATTGACCCTCTTTGATTAAAACAGTTGAAAATATGTTTCTTGATCACATCCCGGTTCTGCATTCCGGTTTTAACGGGTCAGCGAGAACATTCAGCGGCACCCTGAATTGTGGTTATGTGACAGCCCGTTCCTAATTTTTAAAGAGCAATACCTGGCCCGGACGAATTAACGCCCAACAGTTCAGCCATTGGGTGATGGCGCTTTCAGGATGAAGGAGGAGAATTATTTTCTGAACGGAAAAGTAAAAATGAAAATAAAAGAGTTTATCGGCGTGGAGTTAATAATGCGGAAAGAAACGGAGGAATGCAGAACATAGAATAAAGCGTCATTTGTATTTAAAAATAAATATAAAGACGTGGAGAGAAAATTCCCCACGTCTTAACGGTAAAATTAACGTCGGCGGCGTTCGAGCTTTTCCTGACATTCGGTACAGGTTGTGATACCCGGCAGCGTCTGACGTCGTTTTTCAGGAATAGGTTTACCGCATAAACGGCAATGGAATAATGATGGCGTTGCTCCCGGTTTAAAACGGTTCTGTTCAATCATCTCTTCCAGTCGCTGCTCATTAAATTCCTGATCGCGGTCGATCTCATCCGGCATTGGGAGCCCTCCTGGCAGCGGCTTCCTGTTCGAAGAGTGTGATGCGCTTCCAGACGGTGGTAAGTGACAGCCCTTCCGTCTGCGATAACAGCGTTTCGGTGACCTGCATCATGGCACCCAGCGCTTCGGAGGATTCAAGGTTATCCACCCGACATTTTTGCCATTGCCGCCAGATAACCGCATCGGTCTCTTCATCCGGTTCCGGTGTCCGGCCATTAGGCACACTGACGCCCAGCATCCGGCGACGAAGACACACGTCGTTGGAGGTGAGGCCAAAATACAGGTGAAGCAGGGCTATCGATCCGCCCTGCCGGATCGCACGATTAATCTGTTTCTGGCGTCTGTGCTCCTGTCGGGCCAGCGCCAGTAAATGATGCAGAACATCATGGCGGATACTGACGGAAACAAAGGGAGCCGCGGACCGGCTGACTATAAACAGTTCATCAAGCGATAACAGATTAAGTGCGTTCATTTCGTCAAACGTGAATCCAAGAGACTCACAGTGGCGAATATCGCCCTCTTTGAGAGCATGTAAGGCGTCGGTTAAGACGGCGTAATTAAGTGACGGGATCATCCTTTCGTCTCCTCGCGCTATATTTCAGAAACAAAAACAAGCGAATAAATAATGAAAAAAGAACCGAAGTCAGATGAATGCGCCTTTCACAAAACGTATTCATCATCGTTCGCGATTATTTATCCCTGGCGGTTACCTAATTTGACGTTGATCCACTCATCAATTTCAGATTCAAGCCAGGCCACGCTGGAAGGGCCGATCTTAATTGAATACGGGAACATGCCGTTTTTCATATACAGGTAGATTTGTGAGCGTTTCAGCCCCGTTTTTTCTTCAACCTGTTTCAGACGTAATAACTGATGTGCTGTCATAGTTTTCTCCTGTGGTGGAAATAACCGGTTAGGTCCGAAGACAACAAAAAAACACAGTGGAAGGTGCAAAGAAAGTTGATGGACCCGAATTAAGGGCGAGTAGATCCTTAATTCGGGTTATGTATAGGGAGGGATAAATACTCGGTTAGTGAGATAAGGATGTAAAAGAAGGAGAACCCCGCTCCAGTGCATTTTTCAGCGTGTCGCCGCTCAGACGATCAGTAATACCGTCATCTGAAGCCCACTGTTCAAAAATGGACAGGAGTTTATAAGGCTGCCGGATTAACGGACTAATGACCTCATTATGCTTGCAGGCCAGCCAGAACAGACGGGATAATGGCGTAGATATTCGTGTAGGCGTTGATGATTCAGACTTGTTTAAGCTGTATAAACTGATGAGCTTTTCAAGTTCAGAATAACGAATAACAATACAAGCATCCTTAGGTAAGTCATACACAGGGAAAAAACCTTTATGTTCATAGCTACTCTGACCTAAATAAAGCAAATAGTTGCTGATATCATCAGTGGTAATTTCTTGCAATTTCATAATTTGAGTTTTAATTCTATCCGCCCATGTTTTTTCTTCGTACAACTGATATAATTCTCCATTTAAAGTGACGGTAACTCCATAATTTATATCTTTTGCTCCTGATAAAGGTAGAGGGAGGTTTAAAGAATTAGCTAATAAACTTTGAACTATAACATATTCATAACCTGTTAATGGAGTATCTATAACACGTTTGGTTGGATAAATTGGCGCACCAGTAGTACTTATAATTAATCTCCGACCACTGATGAAACTTTTGGTATCTAACAAGCAAAGTCTATGTATGAATGAATTATCGATTGATCTTAATTTTAGCTTTCTTTTTACAGTATTAACCCTCATCAAATAAAATGATGATTGAAAATAAATTGACAAAAAAACAGTCCCACGTAGTGCATGGCGAAATATCTCACTCTCAGTTATAGTTTTAGTGCTTAAAGTTGTTAGTATAGACGCAGCTTCTTGTATGGTTAGCCAATTTGGCATGCTTTCACTCAAAGCTAAACTTGGTTTATATCTTTGCATAACTTTAGCTCCATTTTGGTGATAAATTACCTTGCTCTATCATCAGTAATTAAGTGCTTGCATCGTTTTTCCTTAGAGGGGCATAACAATTTGCAGGCTGGTTTTGATTTTAATTTTGGATATTTAACGGGAAAGGTATGGGTAAGTTCTTATGATATTCATTTTTATTACTTGGTCAGTGACAATATCTTCCTGCAATAATTATCTTCCATAAGGGGCAAGAGAACCTCATCACAGTTGACAAAGAAAAGAAATTAACTATTGAGACTGATGCGTAATTTCTAAAATTTCATCTACCCCGCAGGAGCAGCAAGTAACTGATACAAAGTTGCCGCGGTCACGCATGACATCAATGAGGATTTTGTATACAACACAATGCAGTACAGTGCGGTACAATAAAGTATCGTTTTTTGTATCAACTGATGTATATCTGAAACAAAAAACAAATATAATTATGTATGTTATTGATTTTAAATGTATTAATAAAAATATTGACAACCCGGGGGCAATACTACATTGTACACATAAAGCTATGTAGGTGTATATTGAACCTGCCGATAGGAGCGATAAAATGAAAAATCAAGTGTATGTGAAATCACCTGAAAACAGTTCATACCCAGCAAGACTTGGAGCAAACGGAAAAACATAAGCTTTGGTATCAATCAAAGTTATTGGGGGTTGGCTCGTTATGTGGCAGAGATTAAAAATACATTTGCCATTGCACTGGCTAACGGGAAAGTTAGAAGCCCTTTCCAATATACACATGACATAAGCTATAATTTTTCCTTTCTTTGCAGGGAAGGAGGAACTACATAAGTAGGAGAGAGTAAAGACAATTAATAGATAATGTTAGTGTTCACCTCATGTATCAGTTATTGTTATTAAAATAGACAATCTATTATTTAATAAATGCGAGGACAATATGACTAAATCTAATCTTAACTATCAAGATACATATCAGTGGACTGGAAAGATTTTAAATGGCCTACGTAAAGCAGCTTATGAAAATAACTTCCAAGAAATATTACCCAGTATTTTATCAACAAGTTTTGAACCTGGAGCAAGACACTCATTTGCAGTTCTAGGGGATAAGGATCTTCCAAAGATTCTTAGCGAAGAAGTAGCTAATGTCATTGTTCAAGGAAAAGAAAAGTACTACTTACCTGTAAGTCATGTGGTTGAAAAACAAATGTCACTTGAATTCTTAGAAAAGGTCTACTGCTTAGCACCATGCCTACGATTGGTAATGGATGGGGAAGAAAATTCAGGAAAACACTTATATAATTTCTTTCAGTTTGAAATAGAGTGGCGAACTAGCAGTATGAGTGATGTCTTCGAACAGGGAGAGAGAATATTAACCTCGTTAGCGAAAACTATTCTGGAAGATGATGATTTGAATATTACTGATACTGGTCTAAGAAATATTCAAGCATTGGCTAAAACAGGATATAAAACAATCACTTTTGCAGAAGGGCATAGACTGATAGGTAACTCATCAGATCTAAAAAGAGACTTTACACCAGAAGAGGATGAGAAGTTAACCAAGCTTTTCGACATACCATTTTGGATTTATGATTATCCTGATGGGGTACGCGATTCTATCTATCATCAAAATGAAAAAGGTTCATATGATACGTATGATCTTATGCTTCCATTTGGCTATGGTGAATTAACGACTGGAGGGATAAGACCCAAATCTGGGAAAGAGATTTTAGAACAATCCAGAAAGCTTGGAAAAGCTTATAGCAGCACTTATGCAGAATGGAAAGAAAGGTCACAAATTCAAACTGCCGGTTTTGGTATTGGGCTGGAACGTATTATTCGCTATATGTCCGGTTGTGAGTCGATACTGGATGTTGTTCAGTACCATGATCTTGGGCCAAATCGAAGAATTAATGAAAACTTCTTTGAAGAAAAAGAATCTTCATTGAAATAACTCTCGAGAGGTTCATATGAACATTAAAGAGATAAGCAAAGCGAATATAATGGATAACGTTTCACACCTAATAATCCCTGAAAAGATAAAGCAAAAGTTCAAGAAAATTTCTGGTTATGAAAACTTAAGAACTAATGAAAATATATTACTTTTATGGAAAGATATTCGCCAAATAGTAGATCCTGAAAATATCATCTCAGATCTAATTCAAAAAGAAGTCGCAACGCATGGACATGCTATAGTGTCTGGGTTTCCAGTAGATAACGATAAGCCAGAAACGCCTGTAGGAACAATGGAATATAAACCTAAAGGAGAGTATTTAACAGAGAAAACACTTATTTATCTTTCTTCGTTATTTGGAAGACCACATGCTTATATACAAGAAAACAATGGTGAATATATACACGATTTATATCCTATAAAAGGAAATGAGACAGTTGCTGCCGGTACTGGCTCTGAGGTAGACCTAGAGTTCCATACAGAAATAGCCTTTGATATCAACAAACCTGATTATCTTATACTTACAGCGGTTAGAAGTCGAAGTGATCAGAATGTACCGACGACACTTGTAAATGTCAATCCAATACTTAATAGATTAACTAATGATGAGTTAAATATTCTCCAGGAGAAAAACTTCTTCATAAGAGCACCTTATTCATTTTCAGATGGTGATGATATTTATTACCTAAGGCCATTAGCTAATTTAAATAATGGCAATGATTTTTCTTTTAATTTCAATTTCAATTCTGGTGTTACGTTTTGTGTTTCACAGAAAACAGAACAATTATTTGAAAAATTACGAAGAGAATTTAACGATAATGTTCAAAAAGCATTACTTCAACCAGGTTCTGCATTGATTATAGATAACAATAAAATGCTGCATGGTCGTTCTCTGTTTAAACCTAAGTTTGATGGTAAAGATCGTTGGTTACAAAGAATTTATGTGAAAAAAGAGGGGGTAAAATGAAAAAATATATCCTTGTTGTGGAAGCATCTTTTTTAGGTATTGAATATATAGCCGCAGCAATTAGAAAAATTGGTTGCGAGCCTATCTTTTTGACTAATTACCGTAGCCAAGAAGGAGATGCACTAGTACACCTTGCAAAGGAAAGGGCTATTTTTTGTGAAACAACTGAGTCGGAAGAAGTAATTAAGGTTGCGAAACTATTAGGCTGCCAAGATATAGCGGGAATTACTACTTTACTAGATAGTCGATTATCAGTTATAGCATCGGTAAATAAGCAACTAAATATTCCAGGGGTATCAAGCAGTCTGCTCAATTTAAAAAATAAATCATATGTAAATGATATTATTCCTGAATATGTGCCTAAATCACTAGGATTGGAATGGGGGAAGACATCAGAAAATAAAATTAAAGATTTTGTTGATAATTCAGGTATAAAAGAATATATCGCAAAACCTAGTTTCACAGCCGGCGCTATAGGTACATTTACCTTTACGAATTATAGTCAACTAAAAGAAAATTTAAATTTATCGATAGATAAAATACCCAGCCATCTTGAGCCACATAAGTATGTAATTCAAGAGTTTTTCCCTGGTGTTTTGATCAGCATTGAGGGGTATACATATAATAATATTATTGAGTTTATTGGAGCAACTAGACGATACAAATTTGGTAACACAGAAGTACAACATAAATTTCCTTATCAAGAAGAAATGGGAAGTGATGCTTATCATAAATGCCAGCACATTATCTGTGAACTAATTAATCGTTCAAATTATGAATATGGTTTTTTCCATATAGAATTTATTGTCAATGGAAATGAAGTCCGCCTGATCGATGCAAATATGGGACGGCCTGGTGGTACTAACGTCATGGAATTGATTTCATTATCATATGGTATTGATCCTGTGTTAATATTTGAACACGCTATCAGTATTGCAATTTTTCAAAAACCTACTATTGATAATAAGTTTTTTTCTGAAACACAATGTCTTGACATGACAGGGATATTATATGGTCAAAAACACACGGCCAGATTACTCAGGTTTGAATTGTCAGAAGCGAAGTCTATTCACCATTTGGCCGTGAATATGGGAACAACAGTTCCGGGGCTAGGAGAAAGCAATTGGTCTGCTATTGGGACTCTTACAGGACGTCCGGAAGATGTTTTCTATGATTTAGGAAATATAAAGCTTATAACAGATAAAGGGGTATGTGATGCGGTCATCTCAGCATAAACTTGGTGATATAACTATCGGGATTATTATAGTTCTGTTGGTTTCAATGGGGCAATTTAATAACACTCTTTTCATTCCATCACTACCTCATATGAGTGTCCCGTTAGGAACCTCAGATTCATTGTTGCAACTTTCTGTTACTTTGACACTTTTTGCATTTGGCTTTTCTCAGCTAATTTATGGGCCTCTCTCAGATTACTATGGTCGAAAGCCTATAGTAACAGCGGGGTTAATTATTTTCTTATTTGGTAATCTGGTATGTTACCAAGCTCTATCTGGTGCTGTTTTTTTAACCGGGAAAGTAATCACCGGCTTAGGCGTTGGATGCGTTGGACCTATCGCTCGGGCTATAATACGTGACTTATCTGGAGGAAAAAAGTTAGTTAAAATGATGGGAGTGCTTGTAATGTTTATGTCAATCACTCCCGCAATATCCCCCCTTTTAGGGGGGGCTATCCAAGGTTATTTGGGATGGAGATATAATTTTTTAGCACTTTCATTAATTGCTTTTATTTTTACTTTATTTGTCTATGTTAGACTTCCAGAAACTAATTCACATAAGCATGATGTTGATAATCGATTGGATTTTTCCAGCTTAATCCATAATTATAGATTAGTTATTACTCATGGGGAGTTTCTACGAATGTCTCTTCTAAACATGCTTGGATACTCAGCAGAGCTTGTTTTTCTTTTATCTTCATCTTTTATTTTACAAGACAATTTCAAACTACCTCCACAGCAATTTGGTTTAATACCCTTATTAATAGTCCCTTGTGTTATGGTGGGTAATTCTTTGGTGGCGAAATTATCTTCTTTTCTATCGGTCACAATGATTTGTGCTGTTGGTATATCGTTTGTTTTCTTTGGTGCTGTATTAATGTATAGCCTAAGTAAATTAACTGTTCCAGGAGTATTCTCTTTTGTTATCCCTATGATGATAGTTGCACTTGGTGAGGGAATTATTACACCAAGTTCAACAGCCAGATGTATGGACCTATTCGGGCATAAGGCTGGTTATGCAGGCGCAGCTATAGGGGCTATGGCTATGATAGGAGCAGGTATTATTATAGGGTTATCTACATTCAATCCTCTCCATAGTTCATCAGAAGTTTCTATTGCATTGTTGGTCATTTCGATTATTCTGTTGGTCTTATGCTTAATAAATTTCAAAAAAAATAATATGGAGATTACTTCATGAATTTTTCTATTGGTATACTAGCTGGGATGGGCCCGAGGTCAACAGGCCCATTTATTGATCAGATTATTACAGAATGTCAATTACAATATGGGGCGGTATATGATATAGATTTTCCTGAAATGCATATTATTTCTTTACCCACTCCATTTTATCCTGACAAGCTAATTGATGACAGTAAAATGTCAAGAGCTCTGACATATGGAATTTCCTCTCTGGTTTCCGTTGGAGTTTCTATAATAATAGTACCTTGTAACTTTGCTCACAAATACTATCCCCAAATGCTTGAGGCTAGTTCAGGAATTCCTGTTATCCATATAGCAGATGCAGCAATGGAATATATACCCCAAAATGCAAAAAAAATCGCAGTCGTTGGTACCGAACCAACGCTTAACAGCGGATTATATCAAAAGAGAATTTTGAATTCTGGCATGGAGTTCATATCAAACAAAGAGCTTCGTTTTCGCACAACAGAGATTATAAAACTTATTAAGGAGAGAGGTTTTAAAAATAACGATATAACGACTAAATGGTTAATGTTACTTTCTTATGTGAAATCACTTGGTGTTGATGCTGTGTTAATTGCATGTACTGATCTTAGTCCCTTAATTGAACGAGTCACTGATAAGTCATTTATATTGGTTGATACATCACGTAGTTTGGCTGCTTCGGCGGTGAAAGCATTCAGTAATCACAGGCGTCTTTAAGTCTAAATTATTTAACTATTAGAGACAGTATCATTGTTCTCTGTTAAGTTAAACTCTAACTCATATAAAAGTAACATTATTTATGGTATATTATACACTGTCTTCAAGAACTATAATTTTGACTGCCTTGTGAATAATTCAAAACAGCAATTTTACTGTTCTTGACATATTGGAAGGAAGAATAATAATTTAATTTAGTTTCAGAGTATATGGTCTCATTAATGATATAAATCCATAGCCCTATAAAAAATATTTATTTTTTCCTGACTTTGAATAGAAACTATAATACAAAACAATAAACGCAGACTTTTTATTTAACTAATTCATAAACAATATTTAATTAATACATGCTAAGAAAAAGTACACTGTGCAAAGCCTTGTAAATGTACACCTCGCGAGCTGGATTAATCCGGCTCTTTCTATGCATATCTGAGAAAAATATGCCTCATCAGAAATTTTTTGAGTTGTTACTTCTCTTGATAACATGCTTTAAGCAAACCATGTAACATTACCAAATTATTTTTCATGAACATTCATTTGTAGCCAAAAGCGGCGGGATAAATCACGTGTGTATTACATGATAAAATCAAGCGTTATGATAGATAAAACCACACCTGTGTGCCGTTTAATATATCTGGTTTTAATCTTGATTTTTTGTCTACTTGCTGAAAAATGGCGATGTGTAGGATGATAAATTGAGGAGAATTACCCGGCCGATGTTTTCGACATTAGCAGAGCATTAGGTCAACCATTGTCTGATGGAGCTCAAAACTTCGTCTCCATGGTTTTGTTTAAAGGAAGCGAAACATGGTTAACATACTGATATTGTTAGTTATTTAAATTATAGTGGATTTCAATCAAAAGGTTATATACTGTAAAATGACTTTTATGTATTATTATTGGTTTTTTTGATTAAGCGTTATGTCATTGGGGTAAATATATTATGAAATCAAAACGCTCAGACATTATTAGATCTTCAATGTGTTTGTTCAATAAAGAAGGGTTCCTGACTCCTGGAGTCGATAGAATTTCCGAAGAATCTGGTGTATCAAAGATGACTTTCTATCGTTATTTCTCTGATAAGGAATCTTTGATCAAGGTTATTTTAGAAGACAAACTCGTATCGTTCATATCTGGAATAAAAGAAAATTTGAATGCGAAACAAAGTACAAGAGAAAAATTACTATCCATATTTGAATATTATTCTTCATGGTTTAATAGTTCTGAGTTTAATGGATGTATGTTCACACGCGCAGTAGTGGAATTTGGTAATGCTAACACTGATATCGGAGATATTAATGCTAAATTCAAATCCGAATTGACAAATATTATAAGAGGGATTTTACAAGAATGCCTTAAACCTGAACCATCAGAAAGAATCGCTTTTATTATAGTAATGTTGATTGATGGTGCTATAGCTGCAACTCAATCACAAAAATATTCTAAAATGGAAAACCCACCTGCTACTCTCGCATGGATGGCAGCCAAAGCAATTATTTATTCAGAGGGAGGGGTGTTATAGCCCGGTTAGCCACGCTTTTTCTTCGAGCACAACCATATTCCTGTTATGATAATGGCGGTACTGACAAGGTGAAAAGATTCAGGTTTTGTCCCCAGAAATACAATGCTTAATATTCCTCCTGACAGGGGAATAATATGTGTGTATATCTCGCCACGGGTTGCACCAATATCCGCAATGCCACGATTCCAGAAAACATATGATAACCATGAAGGGAAAAAAATAAGGTAAGCCAGCCCCACCAAAAATCCGGGGTGCTGGTAAGATGAAAAATCGATGCTACTTTGTGTAAATATATAGATTACTAAAACAGGCAGCAGAATGATTGTGCCAATTAATGAGCTCACAGCCACAAAAGCATTTCCGGAGATGTTTTTGTCTTTTTTTCGCAAAAATGAACAATAAAATGCCCAGCTTACTGCTGAGCCCATAGTCCAGAGATCACCCTGATTTAATTTGTTAAAAGCTTCCATATTCGTCACATCTCCTTTCAGGATCAGGTAAATCACTCCTAGCGTACTCAACAGCACGCCAAGGTAATTATTCTTTGAAATGTCATCATTAAATATGACTTTATTAATCACTAAGACCATGCAGGGTGTTGCCGACATATAAATAGCTGCATTAAGAGAGGTTGTATATTGCAGGCCAATATAGAGAGTAAGGGGGAAAAGTACTTGGCCGAAAACCGATAAAAATATCACAACGGGCAGCGCGTTTTTTATTTTAAACCGGTGAAGCCAGACCTGTCGATGATACATTATCATAAGCAGCAAGGCTGTCAGCGCCCACCGGGCTTCGGTCATTACGACAGGGTCTGCGCCACTGACAAGAATATGGCCCACAACATAGTTCCCGCCCCAAAACATCGCTGCCAGAGTAAGTAACAAGTATGGCATATCCACTTCCTCCACGTTACGAACAAGCTAATGATACTAATCTGTATCATTTTATGGATTGATTTTAATCAATAAAAAATAAGCAACACCCGTCTCACATTAATTATTATTAAAATCAAATGGATAACATTACTTCAAGGCCAGTTGTTGTGTTTTTGATACTTTATTGTTGCAATACAGACTAGTAAGATGTAATT
Organism: Klebsiella sp. YJ; assembly: GCF_002108615.1. Lineage (NCBI taxonomy): Bacteria > Pseudomonadati > Pseudomonadota > Gammaproteobacteria > Enterobacterales > Enterobacteriaceae > Klebsiella > Klebsiella sp. YJ. Next base: position 279,190 of record NZ_MTEG01000002.1, on the reverse strand, counting down.
TAATTAACCCATTCTGATAAAAGGGGTATTACCATGAGCTTGTATGTTTCAGAGGACAAAAAAACTCGACAAAACAGGTCATTACATTCTGGCAAGTTGGATAACATAATCTACCAACTGGTTAATGATGATGATCTACAAGGTTTTTACAGAGATAATCCTGATGCGAAAGTACAGCTATGTACCCTGGCAGAGAACAGGCTGAAAGCTGCTTATAGTGCCGGTGATTTTTCCGCGCAACGTGAAATCCAGCAAGCTTTATTTAATCTTTATCAGACTCATCTGGCCGAACCTCTTTCCAGCGCCAGCGTTAATCAACATGATCCGGTACTTATACTCATCAGGAACAAGCTGGAGGCAGGATGGCTTGTGTATGAAAGAGAACGTTACGGGACAATAAATGACAGTCTGAAAGAGGACAACATTGTTCAGCAATTAAGAGAATTATGGAGTTCACACATAGCATCCCATCATCCGCTATTTGATTTTCTGGCGACTGAGGCGTCAGAGCAGCAAATTTATTACTTTTTCAAGAGTGACAGTGCGCTGAACCTCCTTTTCTTCGATCTTGTTTCCATGACCCTTGTCGGTTCTCTGCCGGAAACTCGTGGGGAAATCAGCCATAATCTTTGGGACGAAATAGGCGAAGGAAGCAACGAGTTTACGCACGTAAACCTCTATAAGGACCTCCTGAGCCGTAGAGGTATCAAGTTGCCAGAAGATCATTACTCTCATCTTTATGACTGGCAGGGACTGACCGGTTATAACGCCTTTATGCTGGGTGGCGTGACAAGACAACATTATTATAAATTCATTGGCGTCATGGCTATGACGGAATTACTTGATCCCTCACAGTATGAAAAATTAGTGACGGGTTGCAGACGTATAGGGCTAACTGATCGCGATGTACATTATTATTCAGAGCATATTACTGTCGATATTGGGCATGCTGATGGCTGGCTTAATAATGTTATTGTCCCGATTGCCAGAAAGTTCCCGAAATCTATGGAGGAGGTGTTTTTTGGTGCTGTGCTGAGGCTTCAAACATGCAATGATTACTATGATTCTTTATTTGAAAAGATGAAGAACATATAAGATTGTCGCTATCCTCTGCCGGGAGGGAACCTGGCCTCATTACGTTCTGCTTTAGGATGTTAATATATATTTTCTATTTATGCGAGTCAGAAAAATTTCAGCTTTTAACTCACTCCCGTTGTTCAGGAAAAAGCATAGTGTCCATCCAGACCAGGTATTTCCGGATAGCACTTTCATCTCGTTTGCAGTATGATCATTCAAAAATTTTTTCACCCTGATAAAGCTCGCCTGTTATTTCCTTTAATAAAAATAATACGCTGAACATGACCAGACAAGATGGAGCGGATACGCATTCCACCAGGTCATCCCGGGAATAGATAATTTTGGTAATACCCACCGTGCTACGGCACCATTTATACGAAGGTCCTCAGCCAGTGCGTAGAGAAGCAAGACACAGCAAAATGGTCACCCGACAAACACTGTTGGCGTAAATGTTATAAGACCGTAACGACCAAAAATTCTGGCACTGGCGACATGTTCTGCTGTGCAATTTTTACAGCAAATATATCGGATGGCCATTTTAAATAGCGTCATCAAAGATGATTCGTATCTTTACTAAAGACGTTTGAAGAAGGTATGGCCCGGCGAGACATCGTCTCGTTGCTTTTTCTGAAATCCGGACGCTGATAGCGTGCAATGAGGCGGCGACGTACCACCCTCCGGTACAGTCCCTGACGATGACAGTCTTGGGCCAGATGGTACAGTTCATCGTAACGGATATCTTTGTGCGCCTTGATCCAGTCCTTAAGTGACTGTCGCAACGTGTCGCGGGTCTGGCTGAGCGCAACAAGATCCGCGCCGCTTACCGGCAGGGAAGGAATATTATCCGGGAAATGGTATCGTCCGGGGATCTTGAGGACTGGCGAACTAGCCAGATAAAAGATGCCTGTCACCACCAGCAGTAACAGTGTTCCCGTGACTGCAAGCAGCACTGCACCGGGCTCCGGCCGCAGTTCCAGCGTATTGACGATGATGAAACCGAAACTGGCGGCCCAGACAAGCAGGATCCACATCAGGCATGGCCGGTTAACGGTGATTCTGGTTTTATGGTGCTCATTCTCGCGGGTAATGATGTCCTGCACCATGTGCCGGATGAGCGTGATATCACTCTCTGGAGACATCGTGGTGCCCTTCCTTTTTTCAGCTCAGAGAAAAAGCGTTACGGCAGAGAAGCTGCCAGTAATGAAGCCGTTGCCAGATATACTGACGCATCGCGACGGGCTGTTCCCGTTCAAGTTCGCTTATTTTATGCTCCGGTGTGCCATCAAGGCTGAGGCACATGGCATGAAAAGCGGCCATGTCTGCGGTGATACGTTGCTGCTCTTCCACAGAAAGCGGGACAAAATTTTCTATCATACATATCCTCCTGCTTGCGGCGATCTCATACAAAAAGAACGGATGCTGATGTTAAGTCAGGTCTCCGGCAGAAGCCGATACGGTTTGTTTGTGAAATAAAAACTACTCCCCGGAACCGGTATTGTAAAATTTGCCTTACTACAGGGCGGGCGCGGATGCAGGTTATAACCCTGCCTGATACTGACAGGTCTCCTGCAAGGTGTTTCCTTGCAGGAGAGGTAATCAATGTCCTTGGTGTAATGACGCAAACACTAACCCATTGTAAAAAAGTATCTTTATGATTAATAGTCACTATATAGGTACTATCTTAAACCAGTTTAAACTCTTTGATGGTTAATTACACTACCCTATTGCATCTTTATGACTACGGTAGGTTTATGGCAGAGCCATTTTTGAAAAACAGGACGCGGTTTACATCTTCCCTGGACAATCGACTTGTGCCGCTTTTCAATGCGTTAGCGCAAAAGACGCGCATTCCCAAGAGCCGGTTACTGGATGAAGCCATTGAGGATTTATTGAAGAAACACGATGTCGCGGACAGTTTAAAAGAGAAAATAACGACTTGATCGTCATGCTCTGATACCAGGCTCAGGCGAATTTTTATTCCCCGGAAATGACATGCCGGTGTGGTGACTGTTTTGTTGCTCCGGGTCTCAACCCTCATCTTTTTGTGTTGCCGGATACAATTAAAGTAAGCGTAAACTGACCACTATATTTAGCCATTAAGCCAGTGATGGTAACTTAGGTTGACACCTGTTTATGTGTAAGCATACGTTCAGTGCCGTCTGGCAGAACATGAAATTACTGACAGGATCGTATCCAATGAAAGCTGTATAGTTAAATTAATAGTTTTCTGATAGATTTCCGCGTTTCTGTTGTCGCCTAAAAATCACTCACTTGAACTGTGATCATTAATTACCCCCTTGCAGTTTTTCAAAATGGGCCTACAATAAGGCCCACAGTGATAGAGCGTCGTGTGATTTCCCCTTGTTTTTTAGGGAGTTATAGTCCGAAATAGGATTCTGCACGACCCACCACTTTAACATTAAAGTTAATGTTAAACGTGAAGGATAACGTTGCGTAGCAACGGCCCACAGGGCAAGCGAAAGCGAGTGATCCTGCACAATCCGGTATTCTGAATATTGAAAGTATGAAGTCCCGCAAGGGGTCGTTAGCTCAGTTGGTAGAGCAGTTGACTTTTAATCAATTGGTCGCAGGTTCGAATCCTGCACGACCCACCAATGTAAAAAGGCGCCCTAAAGGCGCCTTTTTGCTATGCGCAGAATGTAACGATTCAAACCTGCGGCAGGTTCGAGTCGAGCAAAGCGAGACAACGGAGCCGCTCGCGGCGACGGCCCGAAGAGCGAGCAAAGCGAGTTATCCTGCACGACCCACCACTTTACCATTGAAGTTAATGTTAAACGTGAGGATAACGTTGCGTAGCAATGCCCCACAGGGCGAGCGAAGGCGAGTCATCCTGCACGACCCACCAATGTAAAAGGGCGCCTTTTTGCTATCTGTTGTTTTTCCTCCATAAATATTAATCCCCTTTTTTTGCCTTCAGACGACAATAAATTCCACACGACATTTTCTGTACAATCCGCTATCTTGTTTAGCATATAAAACATCATGGCCGCCGCTATGCCATCTGAAGGCATATTAACGGTATTTGAGTTAAGCCAGTAAAACGAGATTGCAAGATGAGCGTAATGTTTGACCCTGAAACGGCGATTTATCCTTTCCCGCCGAAACCATTGCCATTAAGTCGCGATGAAAAGCACTTTTACCGTGAAAAGATTAAACGTCTGCTGCGCGAGCGCGATGCGGTGATGGTGGCTCATTACTATACCGACCCTGAAATTCAGCAACTGGCCGAAGAGACCGGCGGCTGTATCGCTGATTCTCTGGAAATGGCTCGTTTCGGCGCCCGCCATTCCGCTTCGACGTTACTGGTGGCCGGAGTACGCTTCATGGGTGAAACGGCAAAAATTCTCAGTCCGGAGAAGACCATCCTGATGCCAACGCTGAATGCCGAGTGCTCTCTGGATCTGGGCTGCCCGATTGAGGAGTTTAATGCGTTTTGCGATGCCCACCCGGATCGTACCGTCGTCGTTTATGCCAACACCTCAGCGGCGGTCAAAGCGCGCGCCGATTGGGTTGTGACCTCCAGTATTGCCGTTGAGCTTATTGAGCATCTCGACAGCCTCGGGGAAAAAATTCTCTGGGCACCCGACCGTCACTTAGGCCGGTACGTACAGCGGCAAACCGGCGCAGATGTTTTGTGCTGGCAGGGCGCCTGTATTGTCCACGATGAGTTTAAAACCCAGGCGTTAACGCGGATGAAAGCCCTCTATCCCGATGCCGCCATTCTGGTGCATCCTGAATCACCGCAGTCCATTGTAGATATGGCGGATGCGGTAGGGTCTACCAGCCAGCTGATTGCTGCGGCTAAAACGCTCCCGGCGCGTCAGCTCATTGTCGCCACCGATCGCGGGATCTTCTACAAAATGCAGCAGGCGGTACCGGAAAAAGAGCTGCTGGAAGCACCGACGGCGGGAGAGGGGGCAACCTGTCGTAGCTGTGCCCACTGCCCGTGGATGGCGATGAACGGCCTGCAAGCGATTGCAGAGGGACTGGAAAACGGTGGACCCGAACACGAAATTAAGGTCGATGCGCAGCTGCGTACCGGCGCATTAGTCCCGCTGAACAGAATGCTGGATTTTGCGGCTACACTTCGGGGATAGTGGTTAATTACGCAATCAATACAGTGCGGGGAAAATATGGATTTTTTTAGTACGCAGAATATCCTGGTGCATATACCCATCGGTGCCGGCGGATACGACTTATCATGGATCGAGGCGGTCGGCACGCTTGCCGGGCTGCTGTGTATCTGGCTGGCGAGTCTGGAAAAGATCAGCAACTATGCGTTTGGGCTGGTCAACGTCACCTTATTTGCCATTATTTTCTTTCAGATTCAGCTCTATGCCAGCCTGCTGCTGCAGGTCTTTTTCTTTGCCGCCAACGTTTATGGCTGGTACGCCTGGTCCCGGCAAACCAGCAGCCATGAAGCCGAACTGCGTATTCGGTGGTTGCCATTGCCGAAGGCGCTGGGCTGGCTGACGGCTTGTATTGTGGCAATTGCGCTGATGACGGTCTTCATTAATCCGGTCTTCGCCTTCCTGACGCGGATCGCGGTCACGCTGATGCAGAGCCTGGGACTGCGGGTGACGATGCCGGAACTGCAGCCGGATGCCTTCCCGTTCTGGGACTCCTGCATGATGGTGCTGTCGATCGCCGCCATGATTCTGATGACCCGCAAATATGTCGAAAACTGGCTGCTTTGGGTGATCATCAACGTCATCAGCGTGGTGATTTTTGCCCTTCAGGGAGTCTATGCGATGTCGCTGGAATATCTGCTTTTGACCTTTATTGCTCTTAACGGCAGTCGGATGTGGATCAACAGCGCGCGTGAGCGAGGTTCTCACGCGTTTTCTCGCTAATGGTGGTGATGATGGTCGTGCCCGGCGTGCGTCATGTTGAGACGGCATTCCGGGCCGTTACAGGGCTGGTACTCCATCTGCACGGTCACATGCCCGATATTATATTTATGCTGTAAAAAGGCCTGGATGCGATTCAGCAAGGCATCGTGATCGTGCGGCGGGACAACCTGAACATGCAGCGTCATGACCGTTTTTTCGCCAACCAGCCAGACGTGGACGTGATGCACGTCGCGGACTTCCGCCACCGAACGGCGTAAATCGCGCTTTAACCCCTCGACATCTAACGACCGCGGCGCTCCTTCCAACAGTTCGTTCAAACTTTCCTGCAACAGCCGCCAGGCGCTACGCAGTACCAGACATGAAACCAGCACCGACAAAATCGGGTCAATTGGCGTCCAGCCGGTGGTGAGAATCACGATAGCGGCAATGATCGCCCCGACCGAACCCAGCAGGTCGCCCAGAACGTGTAAGGCGGCCGCGCGGACGTTAAGATTGCTTGCTTCACTGCCGCGGTGCAGGATCCAGAATGCCAGTATGTTCGCCAGTAGCCCGGCAACGGCAATCACCATCATTGTGGTACCGGCAACGGGCTGAGGATGGTTAAAGCGTTGAATCGCTTCCCAGACAATCAGAATCGTGATGACAACCAGCGCAATGGCGTTGACGAAGGCCGCCAGGGTGGTCAGGCGCAGCCAGCCGAACGTGTGGCGGGTGTTGGGGGGACGGCTGGCGAAGCGGACCGCGAGTAGAGCGAATAACAGAGCGGCTGAATCGGTGAGCATGTGACCGGCATCAGCCAGCAGGGCCAGCGAGCCTGAAACGACGCCGCCGATGGCTTCAACAAGCATAAAGCCGGCGGTGACGATAAAAGCCTGCAACAGGCGCTTTTCGTTACCGCGATCGGTGGTTTCTGACGGAGTGTGAGCATGGGCCATTACAGAATCCTGTCATTATTTTATCAATTAGTCTCTGACCTTATTACAGATTAACCACAATCGGGCGTCTGTTCCATTAGCCAATGTCGATAGGGCAAGGTGCCGCGGCATTTATCTTCAACAAGCCGCAAATGAGGCAACAATAGGGTGAAAACGCGGGGAGGTGGAGTAATGTCGAGCTACTTCCCTTTTGTGGCGATATATAATATTTATATATGATTGATTTGTAGGGTTTATAACTATTCTTGAGGCTTTATTTTTTACTATTCTTATGGTTTGTATTGTTTTTATCTATTTAATCAGTGAATTACCCTTGCGACTGTAAAAGTCTGTTTACACTTTTCTGGCGGCGAGTTAGATTGAAAGCATTGCACACAATTGATTAAGTATGGCAACGCTGGAAAGAAAATGAATTATCAGAACGACGATTTACGTATTAAAGAGATCAACGAATTATTACCTCCCGTTGCACTCCTGGAAAAGTTCCCCGCGACCGAAAATGCTGCTAACACCGTGGCGCACGCTCGTAAAGCGATCCATCAGATCCTTAAAGGCAACGACGATCGTCTGCTGGTGGTGATTGGCCCATGTTCTATCCACGATCCTGCCGCAGCGAAAGAGTATGCTGAGCGCCTGCTGACGCTTCGTGAAGAGCTGAAGGGCGAGCTGGAAGTGGTGATGCGCGTTTACTTTGAAAAACCGCGTACCACCGTTGGCTGGAAGGGGTTAATCAACGACCCGCATATGGATAACAGCTTCCGCATCAACGACGGCCTGCGCATTGCGCGTAAGCTGCTGCTGGAGATTAACGACAGCGGACTGCCTGCGGCGGGTGAATTCCTTGATATGATCACCCCGCAGTACGTTGCTGACCTGATGAGCTGGGGCGCCATCGGCGCGCGCACCACCGAATCCCAGGTGCATCGCGAGCTTTCATCTGGCCTTTCTTGTCCGGTAGGTTTTAAAAACGGGACCGACGGGACAATAAAAGTGGCTATTGACGCGATCAACGCCGCTGGCGCACCGCACTGCTTCCTGTCAGTGACCAAATGGGGCCATTCGGCGATTGTGAATACCAGCGGCAACAGCGACTGTCATATCATTCTGCGCGGTGGCAAAGAGCCGAACTACAGTGCGAAGCACGTTGCTGAAGTGAAGGTTGGGCTGGCGAAAGCGGGCCTGCCGGCGCAGATCATGATTGATTTCAGCCACGCAAATTCCAGCAAGCAGTTTAAAAAACAGATGGAAGTGGGTGCCGATGTTTGCCGGCAGATTGCCAGCGGCGAGCAGGCGATTATGGGCGTGATGATTGAAAGCCATCTGGTGGAAGGTAGCCAGAGTCTGGAGAGCGGCGTGCCGCTGGCCTATGGCAAAAGCATCACCGATGCCTGTATCGGCTGGGAAGATACCGATACCATCCTGCGCCAGCTGGCGGATGCGGTAAAAGCCCGTCGCGGTTAATCCGCAGCCTGGCCCGGCAGAGCGTCGCGACGCCGGGATTCAGAGCCAATAAAAAAGCGTGGACGAATCCACGCTTTTTTTATGGCTGGCGAAAATTATTTCGCTTTACCCTGGTTTGCTACCGCGGCGGCTTTTGCGGCGATTTCATCCGCATTGCCCAGATAGTAGTGTTTGATCGGTTTGAAGTTTTCGTCGAACTCATAAACCAGCGGTACGCCGGTCGGGATGTTCAGTTCAAGGATTTCGTCTTCGCCCATATTGTCCAGGTACTTCACCAGTGCACGCAGGGAGTTACCGTGAGCGGCAATAATCACGCGCTCACCGCTTTTCAGACGCGGCAGAATGGTTTCGTTCCAGTAAGGCACAACGCGCTCGATGGTCAGCGCCAGGCTTTCGGTAACCGGCAGCTCTTTATCGGTCAGTTTTGCATAACGCGGATCGTGGCCCGGGTAGCGCTCGTCGTCTTTGGTCAGCTCCGGCGGAGTAATGGCAAAGCCACGGCGCCACTGTTTAACCTGCTCATCGCCGTACTTCTCAGCGGTTTCAGCTTTGTTCAGACCCTGCAATGCCCCGTAGTGACGCTCGTTCAGTTTCCAGGATTTCTCAACCGGCAGCCAGGCCTGATCCAGTTCATCCAGGACGTTCCACAGAGTATGGATGGCACGTTTCAGCACAGAGGTATAAGCAAAATCGAAGCTGAAGCCTTCGTCTTTCAGCAGCTTACCTGCCGCTTTTGCTTCACCTACGCCTTTCTCGGACAGATCGACGTCGTACCAACCGGTGAAACGGTTTTCATTGTTCCATTGGCTTTCGCCATGACGGACCAGTACCAGCTTAGTTACAGCCATACACTTACTCCTCAAGCTTTGTTTGAATGATAACAATTCTCATTATATTGCCGCAATTTGAGTCACGGCAACGCTTATCCCTAACCATAGCGAAAATAGTGGCTCAGTGTAAGATGCTTGTAAATCGGCGGTTATATTTTTGTCTGTAAGTGGCGTAATTTGCAGCAAAATGACGAAAAAAAGCCCTCCGTCAGGAGGGCCGGGGGCTTATCGGGCAATAAACTGATATTCCGTCAGACTGACGTACTCCTCGCCCGGGCGCAATATGCAGTCGGGCTGGGGCCATTCCGGGTGATTTGGTGAGTCCGGCAGAAATTCACTCTCCAGCGCCAGACCCTGCCAGTCGGCGTACGGCTGTTCCGTACGCGACGGTGTACCGCCCAGGTAGTTACCAGAATAAAACTGCAGGGCAGGGGCGGAGGTATACACCGCCATCTGCAGTTGACCATCCTGAGACCAGACATGGGCCGCCGCCTTGCGGGCATCGCCTTTTGCCTGTAGCAGGAAAGCATGATCATACCCTTTTACTTTCTGCTGATCGGCATCGCGAAGAAAATCGACCGCTACGGTTTTCGGCGTGCGGAAATCGAAGCTGGTCCGGGTGACGTCCTGTAATTCGCCGCCCGGAATACCGTCGCTCTCCACCGGCAGGTAGCTGTCGGCGAAAATTTGCAGCTGGTGGTTGCGGACGTCCGTCTGCCCGCCGTCAAGGTTGAAGTAGACGTGGTTGGTCAGGTTGACCGGACAGGGCCTGTCAACCGTCGCCCGATACTCGATAGCGATGCGGTTATCTTCAGTAAGACGGTAGTGCGCCGTGGCTTTCAGGTTGCCGGGAAACCCCTGGTCGCCGTCATCGGAAGCGAGGGCAAACAGCGCCTGGTGTTCGTCGGCGCTAACTATCTGCCAGCGACGTTTGTCGAAACCGTCTGGACCGCCGTGCAGCTGATGACCGGCTTCGTTAGAAGGGGTCAGTTGGACCGTCTGGCCATCCAGAGTAAACCGGCTGTTGGCGATACGGTTGGCATAGCGGCCTACGGAGGCGCCGAGATAGGCCGCCTGACGGGTATAGTTTTCCGGCGCCGCGCAACCGAGCAGCGCTTCGCGTACTTCGCCGTTGGCCAGCGGGACCTGAGCAGATAATAACGTCGCGCCCCAGTCCATCAGCGTAACCACCATCCCGGCATTATTCCGCAGGGTGATCAGGTTCCACGGCTGGCCGTCCGGCGCCAGGTCTGTCGTTTGGTTTAGCACTGGCCGGCCCCCTGTGACGGTTTGCAAACGTAGAAGGTCTCTTTAATGCCGGTTTTCGCTTCATACTGCTGCGCGACGGCTTGCTTAACGGTATCTACGCACTCTTCCGGCACCAGCGCCACGACGCAACCGCCAAATCCGCCGCCGGTCATGCGTACGCCGCCTTTATCGCCGATGGTGGCTTTGACGATCTCCACCAGCGTGTCAATTTGCGGAACGGTAATTTCAAAATCATCGCGCATCGAGGCATGGGATTCCGCCATCAGTTCACCCATACGCTTCAGGTCGCCTTTTTCCAGCGCGGTGGCGGCTTCGAGGGTACGCGCATTTTCGGTCAGGACATGGCGGACGCGTTTCGCAACCACCGGATCCAGCTCATGGGCAACGGCATTGAACTCGGCGATTTTGACATCGCGCAGCGCAGGCTGCTGGAAGAAACGTGCGCCGGTCTCGCACTGTTCGCGACGGGTGTTGTATTCGCTGCCGACCAGAGTACGTTTAAAATTACTGTTGATGATCACCACCGCGACGCCTTTTGGCATGGAGACGGCCTTGGTTCCTAATGTGCGGCAGTCAAGCAGCAGCGCGTGATCTTTCTTACCCAGCGCTGAGATAAGCTGGTCCATGATGCCGCAGTTACAGCCGACGAACTGGTTCTCCGCTTCCTGGCCATTAAGGGCAATTTGCGCCCCGTCCAGCGGCAGATGGTACAGCTGCTGGAACACGGTTCCGACGGCCACTTCCAGCGAAGCGGAAGAGCTTAAACCCGCCCCCTGCGGTACGTTACCGCTGATCACCAGATCGGCGCCGCCAAAATGGTTATTGCGCTTCTGCAGGTGTTTCACCACGCCGCGAACATAGTTTGACCACTGCTGGGTCTCGTGGCTGACAATCGGCTTATCAAGGGAGAACTCGTCGCTCTGATTGTCATAATCGGCGGCAATCACCCGGACAATACGGTCCGTGCGCGGCGCGCAGCTGATCACCGTCTGATAATCAATTGCGCAGGGCAGCACGAAGCCGTCGTTATAGTCGGTGTGTTCGCCGATCAGATTGACGCGGCCCGGTGCCTGAATAACGTGGGTGGCAGGGTAGCCGAACTTTTCAGCAAACAGGGTTTGGGTTTTCTCTTTCAGACTCATTGTTATTCTCCGGATTCGCGAAAATGGACGTCGCTCACTGCCCGCAGGCGTTCGGCGGCTTGTTCGGCCGTCAAATCGCGCTGAGTTTCAGCCAGCATTTCGTAGCCGACCATAAATTTACGCACCGTCGCCGAGCGCAGCAGCGGCGGATAAAAGTGAGCGTGTAGCTGCCAGTGATTATTCTCGTGGTTATTAAACGGTGCTCCGTGCCAGCCCATGGAATAAGGGAATGAGCACTGGAACAGGTTGTCGTAACGGCTGGTCAGCTTTTTCAGCGCCAGCGCAAGGTCGCTACGCTGGGCTGCGGTTAAATCGGTAAGGCGCTGAATGTGTGCTTTCGGCAGCAGCAGCGTCTCAAAAGGCCAGGCCGCCCAGTAAGGTACGACGGCCAGCCAATGTTCAGTCTCGACGACCGTCCGGCTACCGTCGGCTAATTCGCGCTGAACGTAATCCACCAGCATCGGCGAACCCTCAGCGGCGAAATACTCTTTTTGCAAACGATCTTCGCGTTCCGCCTCATTCGGCAGGAAGCTGTTGGCCCAGACCTGGCCGTGCGGGTGCGGGTTGGAGCAGCCCATCGCCGCGCCTTTATTCTCAAACACCTGCACCCACGGATACGTTTGGCCCAGCTCCGCCGTCTGTTCCTGCCACGTATTAACCACGCCTTCCAGCGCTTCAACGCTCAGCTCAGGCAGCGTTTTGCTGTGATCCGGCGAGAAGCAGATGACCCGGCTGGTGCCGCGCGCGCTTTGACAGCGCATCAGCGGATCGTCGCTATTCGGGGCATCGGGGGTGTCGGTCATCAATGCCGCAAAGTCATTGGTAAACACGTAGGTACCGGTGTAGTTCGGGTTCGTGTCGCCGGTGACGCGGGTGTTACCCGGACACAGAAAACAATCCGCATCGTGCGCCGGCAAGGTTGATTTTGCCGGCGTTTCCTGCGCCCCCTGCCAGGGGCGCTTGGCGCGATGCGGTGATACCAGAATCCACTGCCCGGTTAACGGGTTATAACGACGATGCGGATGGTCGACGGGGTTAAATACGGTCATGACGGTTCCTTAGTCTGGGTAACCCTGCGGATGACGGGACTGCCAGTGCCAGGTGTCCTGCGCCATCTCGTCAAGGTCGCGCGTAACGCGCCAGTTCAGCTCGCGGTCGGCCTTTTCGGCATCCGCCCAGTAGGCCGGGAGGTCGCCATCGCGGCGCGGCGCGAAGTGGTAATTAACAGGTTTGCCGCAGGCTTTACTGAAGGCATTGATCACGTCGAGGACGCTGCTGCCGACGCCTGCGCCGAGGTTATAAATGTGTACGCCTTCGCGGCCCGCCAGTTTTTCCATCGCCGCAACGTGGCCATCGGCGAGGTCCATGACGTGGATATAGTCGCGTACGCCGGTACCGTCAGGGGTCGGATAATCATTGCCGAAAACGGCCAGCGATTCGCGACGACCCACGGCCACCTGCGCGATATAAGGCATCAGGTTGTTCGGGATACCCTGCGGATCTTCGCCCATGTCGCCTGATGGATGCGCGCCGACCGGGTTGAAGTAACGCAGCAGCGCAATGCTCCAGTCCGGCTGGGCTTTTTGCAGGTCGGTCAGGATTTGCTCGACCATCAGCTTGCTTTTGCCATACGGGCTCTGCGGCGTGCCGGTCGGGAAGCTTTCGACATAAGGGATCTTCGGCTGATCGCCGTAGACGGTCGCGGAGGAGCTAAAAATAAAGTTCTTCACGCCAGCGGCGCGCATGGCGGAAACTAATTTAAGTGTACCGGTGACGTTATTGTCGTAGTATTCCAGCGGCCTGGCGACGGATTCGCCGACGGCTTTCAGGCCGGCAAAGTGGATCACCGCCTCAATAGCGTGATCGTGCAGAATTTCCGTCATCAGCGCTTCATTACGAATATCGCCTTCAACAAAGGTGGCCGTTTTCCCGCCGAGACGTTCAATGACCGGCAATACGCTGCGCTTACTGTTGCAGAGATTGTCGAGAATAATCACTTCATGTCCCTGCAGCAGCAGTTGAACGCAGGTATGACTTCCAATGTAACCGCTACCACCTGTAACCAGTACTTTCATGATTCGCTCCAATAGGCTTATCGTGTGTGATGAAGATAGCATATCAAAGAAGTGTAAAGTGTGACACAGGCCAAATTGGTGGAATCGCTTACACTAAAGGGCATAATGCGATATTTTTCAATTTTTATGTTTAAAAACAGATTGTTGATGGTCTTTGTGGTTATTTCTCTGAAAAAAAACAGGGGGGCGTGGCCCCCTGTTTTGGCTCAGTCCGTGAGTGGACCGACCTGATAAGTGTAACCGTCTCCACTGCGCACAAACTCCAGACGATGGGTAATGCAGTCCGGCGCATCTTCGGCGTGATGGGAGACAAACAGCAGCTGAGTGGCGCCTTCGCTAATCAAAACATCCACGAAGCGCCGCACCAGCTGACGGTTAAGCGGATCCAGTCCCTGCAGGGGCTCGTCAAGAATCAGCAGCGTCGGATGCTTCACCAGCGCCCGGACGATCAGCGCCAGCCGTTGTTGTCCCCAGGAGAGACTGTGGAACGGCGCATCGGCGGTACGCTTGTCGATTCCCAGAATATCCAGCCAGTTCTGCACCAGATGGCGTTGCTTATCAGAAACGGCCTGATAAATGCCGATAGAGTCGAAATAGCCCGACAGAATCACGTTGCGTACCGTGGTGCTGACGCGGTATTCAAGGTGCAGGCTACTGCTGACGTAGCCAATATGCTTTTTGATATCCCAGATGGTTTCACCGCTGCCGCGACGGCGGCCAAACAGGGTAAGATCGTTACTATAACCCTGCGGATGATCGCCGGTGACCAGGCTAAGCAGGGTCGATTTTCCGGCGCCGTTGGGACCGACTATCTGCCAGTGTTCACCGGGGTTAACGGTCCAGCTCAGGTGCTCGATGATCGGCCGGTCGTTGTATGACACCACGCCCTCACGCAGGATGATGCGCGGGGCCCCGGCGTCGAGAGCATGGCGGGCGGCGGGGGCATCCGGTTCCGGTAAGCTCATGCCAGCCAGTTTTTCGCTGTGCGCCAGTTGAGCAATCAGCGCCTGTTGCAGCAGCGCCTGCTTTTCTCCGGTTTCGCTCAGGGTACAGTCGGCCAGCACGCCGGCAAACTGGACAAACGACGGGATTTCGTCGAAGCGGTTGAGTACCAGTACCAGCGTGAGCCCTTCGAGGTGCAGTCTCTCCAGCAGCCCGGCAAGCTGCAGACGGGAAGCGACGTCCAGGCCATCAAAAGGCTCGTCAAGAATCAACAGATCCGGCTGCGTCATCAGCGCCTGACAGAGCAGCGTTTTACGCGTTTCTCCGGTAGAGAGATATTTAAAGCGGCGCTGGAGCAGAGAAGTAATACCGAACAATTCTGCCAGGCGCGCACAGCGAGCGGCATCTTTGGACTCTTCCTGGATAATCTCTTCCGTCGTGCGGCCGGTGTCCTCTTCGCCTGGGCTAAGTAGGTCCGTATTGTTTCGTTGCCATTCATCGCTGACCAGCTTCTGCAACTGTTCG
The DNA here is from genome assembly GCF_002108615.1 of Klebsiella sp. YJ. NCBI lineage: Bacteria > Pseudomonadati > Pseudomonadota > Gammaproteobacteria > Enterobacterales > Enterobacteriaceae > Klebsiella > Klebsiella sp. YJ. The sequence goes on along the minus strand of NZ_MTEG01000002.1, from coordinate 264,060 downwards.
AAGGAGAGGCGGGTTACCCGGGAAAAGCGGTTTTCATACTGGCCGGACAGCAGGGTAAGCTCGCCGGACAGCGCGCGAGCCAGCGCCGACTTCCCGCTGCCGTTGCTGCCGACGAAGGCCCAGCTTTCGCCAGCGCCAACGGTGAGGTGCTCGATTTTTAACGTTTTTGTGTCGCTCAGGCGAAACGTGCCTTGCGAAATTTGCAATGATGACATTGTGTATCCCACTTTTTGCAGCGATTTGCCACAGGGATACGACGTCACGCGCGCAATGTCAATGCCGTCAGCATAACGTGGCGAGAATGATTCGATCAGCATTAAAATATGCTATCGCCTCAGCACCTTCTGCCAGTTTTCGGGTCTGTTCCAGCGGGAGGGTCGCGCACAAACTCTGGCCGTCAGGCAGCGCCATCAGCACTTCACACTGCTCCGGGCCGTATTCGATATGGCTGATTCGCCCGGCGAGTTGGTTATCGGCCTCTTTGGCAACCGCCGGATCCTGAGTCATCCCCACCCAGGGGGCCTTCAGTAGTACCAGCACTTCCTGGCCCTCATCCAGGCCAAGGCGCTCTGCGCTCTGCGCGGTGATAGCGACTTTTAAGCGGGTCTGGCGATCGGCAAGCAACACCTCGACATGCTGCTGTACCTGCTGGTGGTCGCGACCGGTGATGGTGCCAAACCACTGGTTACGTGCGCTGGTCTGCAGCGAGAAACGCGAAATAGCGGCCAGCAGGCTATCGAGAGGCAGGGCATCGTCGTCGCTCAGCACATCGAAGGCTTTTTGCTGAATTTGCGCCAGCAGATCGTACAGCTGGATCAGCCGCTGACCGTAGCGGGTCAGTACGGCGCCGCCGCCGCCTTTACCGCCGGTAGCCCTGTCCACCAGCGTCTGTTCGCTGAGCTGGTTCATCTCATTGATGGCGTCCCATGCGCTTTTATAGCTAATACCCGCGTTTTTTGCCCCCTGGCTAATCGAACCGGTGGAATCGATCTGTTTTAACAGGGCAATACGACGAGGATCGGCGAACAGGCGCTGCTGTAGCTTGAGGGTCAGAAGAATTTCAGCCTGCATAATGTTATCCTGGCAAAAAAGAGTATTGTGACCGATAGCGGTCATCTTGCAAGATGCATCTGTCGCCGTTATCGGCCAGCCACCGCACAAATGGGGCGTGTTTTTCCAGCTGAAGCGGTTACAATAAAGCATTCGTACTTTCTGGAGCCAACCATGTTAGAGCTATTGAAAAGTCTGGTTTTTGCCGTTGTCATGGTCCCGGTGGTGATGGCCATCATCCTCGGTCTGATTTACGGTCTGGGCGAAGTGTTTAACATCTTCTCCGGCGTAGGTCACAAAGATCGCGGCCAGCAGAACAACTGATTTCTCAACGCCCGGCTTTCCGGGCGTTTTCATTTCCTCTTTCTTTTTCACTTTTCCATCCTCTTTTCCTCTCTCTTTTGATCCTCCTCTACCTACCACCAATTCGCGCTGGGAAAACCCTGACCTTATCGTTATATTGTCATCTACATAACGCAACTACAGGAGTTTCAGATGGCACGTCAATGGTTACGCTTGTTTGCCGGAGCGACGCTAACACTTTCCGTCGCGGGTCACGCGCTGGCAGAAGAAGGGAAGATTACGGTGTTTGCCGCGGCGTCGTTAACGAATGCGATGCAGGATATTGCGAAGGCCTATAAGAAAGAGAAAAACGTCGATGTGGTCTCCTCGTTTGCCTCTTCATCAACGCTGGCACGGCAAATCGAAGCGGGCGCGCCTGCGGACCTGTTTATCTCTGCCGACCAGAAATGGATGGATTACGCGGTCGAGAAAAAAGCGATTGATACCGCCTCGCGCGCAACGCTGCTTGGCAACAGCCTGGTCGTTGTCGCGCCTAAAGCCAGCGCGCAGGGCGACATTGCGATTAACAACAAAACCGACTGGACCAGCCTGCTGAAAGGCGGCCGCCTGGCCGTTGGCGACCCGGAGCACGTACCGGCAGGGATCTACGCGAAAGAAGCGCTGCAAAAACTGGGGGCCTGGGAGACGCTGGCGCCGAAACTGGCACCGGCTGAAGACGTGCGCGGAGCGCTGGCGCTGGTTGAACGCAACGAAGCCCCACTGGGTATCGTCTACGGTTCCGACGCGGTGGCGAGCAAAGGTGTGAAGGTGGTCGGGACGTTCCCGGAAGATTCGCACAAGAAAGTTGAATACCCGCTGGCTATCGTCGACGGGCATAAAAATGCCACCGTCACCGGATTTTACGACTACCTGAAAGGACCGCAGGCGGCCGCCATTTTCAAACAATACGGATTTACCACCCGCTAATGATTTTAAGCGATCCCGAATGGCAGGCGGTACTGCTGAGCCTGAAAGTCTCATCCCTGGCGGTGGTGTTAAGCTTACCTTTTGGGATTTTTATCTCATGGCTGCTGGTGCGGCGCAATTTCCCCGGAAAGGCGCTGCTCGACAGTATTATTCACCTGCCGCTGGTACTGCCGCCGGTGGTGGTGGGGTACCTGCTGTTGATTGCCATGGGGCGGCGTGGTTTTATCGGCAGCTGGCTATATGACTGGTTCGGTTTGACCTTTGCCTTCAGCTGGCGCGGGGCGGTGCTGGCGGCGGCGGTCATGTCCTTTCCGCTGATGGTGCGGGCCATTCGTCTGGCGCTGGAAGGGGTGGACGTGAAGCTGGAACAGGCGGCGCGAACCCTGGGGGCTGGCCGTTGGCGGGTGTTTTTTACGATAACGCTGCCGCTGACGCTGCCGGGCATTATCGTCGGTACCGTTCTGGCCTTCGCCCGTTCACTAGGGGAGTTTGGCGCCACCATTACCTTTGTCTCCAATATCCCGGGGGAGACGCGCACTATTCCTTCGGCGATGTATACCCTGATTCAAACCCCTGGCGGCGAAGGGGCTGCCGCGCGCTTATGTTTGATTTCCATCGTGCTGGCGCTGGTTTCGCTGCTGATTTCTGAATGGCTGGCGCGCCTTAGCCGCGTGCGGACAGGGAAATAACAATGCTTGAACTCCATTTTACCCAGACGCTGGGCAACCACTGCCTGAGTATCAATGAAACGCTGCCTGCCAGCGGCATCACCGCCGTTTTTGGCGTCTCCGGCGCGGGAAAAACCTCCCTGATTAATGCGATCAGCGGCCTGACCCGGCCGCAGAAAGGGCGCATTGTGCTCAACGGCAGGGTCTTAAATGACACGGAAAAACGCATCTGCCTGGCCCCGGAAAAGCGGCGGGTGGGCTATGTATTTCAGGACGCGCGCCTGTTTCCGCACTATAAGGTACGCGGCAATCTGAAGTACGGCATGGCGAAAAGTATGGCGGGGCAGTTTGATAAGCTGGTGGCGTTGCTCGGTATTGAACCGCTGCTGGATCGCCTGCCGGGCGGCCTGTCCGGTGGAGAAAAGCAGCGTGTGGCGATTGGCAGAGCGCTGCTCACCGCACCTGAACTTTTGCTGCTTGATGAACCGCTGGCCTCGCTGGATATTCCTCGTAAACGTGAGCTTCTGCCGTATCTGCAGCGGCTGGCGCGCGAAATACATATTCCGATGCTCTACGTCAGCCACTCGCTTGATGAGATTCAACATCTGGCGGATAAAGTGCTGGTGCTGGAGGAGGGGAGCGTCAAAGCCTTTGGCTGCCTGGAGGAGGTATGGAGCAGCAGCGTGATGCATCCGTGGCTGCCGCCGGATCAGCAGAGCACAATACTCAACGTGTCGGTCGCCGCACAGCATCCCCGTTATGCCATGACCGCGCTGGCGCTGGGCGAGCAGCAGATCTGGGTGAACTATCTCGACCGGCCAGTCGGCGAGGCGACGCGAATTCGCATCCAGGCCTCTGACGTATCGCTGGTGCTTGAGCCGCCGCAGCAGACCAGTATTCGCAATGTTTTGCCGGCCCAGGTGGTGCAGTGTCTTGAAACACACGGACAGATTGAAGTGCAGCTGAACGTCAGCGGCCGCACGCTGTGGGCGCGCATCAGCCCGTGGGCCAGAGATGACCTGGGGATCACGCCAGGTCAATGGCTGTATGCGCAGATTAAAAGCGTATCGATTGCCGCCTGATTACAGCAGGTTGCGGTTGATGAAGTCGGCAATACTGTTGCTTTCGTTTTCGCCAATGACCACGTTGGCGCGCGCTTTGACTTCCTCAACCGCATTGCCCATCGCCACGCCGGTTCCGGCGGCTTCCAGCATGCTGAGGTCATTATAGTTATCGCCAAAGGCCACCACGTCCTGCATGGACAGGCCCTGTGCTTCCACCCATTGCGTCAGGCGCTTGCCTTTGCTGTTGCCCGCGCGGGCGATATCGACCTGATCGTGCCACGACCATTCGCACTCCAGTCCCAGCGTCTGGCCCACATCAAGGGCAAACTGCTGCAGCTTAGGAATATCTTCATCGGTGAGGGCAAACTTCCACACCGACTGGACGTCGCGGGCGGCCTGCGCCAGCGAATCGACCTGGGTGAACACCGGACGCTGCTCGACGGGCAGCGACTGTGCCCAGCGGCTAGTACGGATAACGTGCCCGGTCGGGCGTTCATAGAGCATGGCGTCGTCAACATACATCAGACCGTGAATATCGTGCGCGGCGAGCATATCGGTCAGGCTCAACGCTTTATCAACCGGCATCGGATCGGACTGCAGAACCTTTTTTGCCTGATAATCATACAAATAAGTGCCATTACAACAAATTGCAGGTGTATCCAAAGCCAGTGCCTGATAAAAAGGATGGATAGCGACGTGATGTCGGCCAGTGACGACGATCACCTGGAACCCAGCCGCTCTGGCGCGGGCCAGGGCTTCCAGCGAGGCGGGCAGGATAGTTTTGTTGGAGGTGAGCAGGGTGCCGTCTAAATCCAGTGCAATCACGCGTGATGTCATGTGTTGTTTCCGGTTAATGATGAAAAAATTGCCTGACATGATGGTACACCGCTATGCCAGCGGGGCAAATTTTTCAGCATCTACCGTTAAAAGAGTCTATACATTGCATCAGCTCAGCAGCTTGATGAATGAAATGTATACGTTTTCCCTGTGCAGTGAGGAAAGGAGCAGTCATGAAACAAACCGTTTATACCGCCAGCCCGGAAAGCCAGCAGATTCATGTCTGGAGTCTCGATCTTGAGGGTAACCTGAAGCTTGTTCAGGTTGTGGATGCCCCGGGTCAGGTTCAGCCGATGGTGGTGAGCCCGAATAAAGAGTATCTCTACGTTGGCGTACGTCCGGAGTTTCGCGTCCTGGCTTACCGCATTGCGCCCGATAACGGCGCGCTGACTTTCGCCGGCGAAGCGGCGCTGCCGGGCAGCCCGACGCATATTTCGACCGATCATCAGGGCCGTTTTGTCTTCAGCGCGTCCTATAACGCCGGCTGCGTGAGCGTGACTCCGCTGATCGATGGCCTGCCGGGTGAAACGGTGGCCGTTGTGGAAGGACTGGAAGGGTGCCACTCGGCCAATATTTCTCCCGACAACCGCACCCTGTGGGTCCCGGCGCTGAAACAGGATCGTATTTGCCTGTTTACCCTCAGCGATGATGGATTCCTTGCCGCGCAAGAACCGGCGGAAGTGACCACCGTTGAAGGGGCCGGTCCGCGTCACATGGTGTTCCATCCGAATCAACAATACGGCTACTGCGTGAATGAACTGAACAGCTCCGTTGACGTCTGGGCGCTGAAAGATCCGCATGGCAAAATTGAGTGCGTCCAGACGCTGGATATGATGCCTGCCGATTTTACCGGCGTACGCTGGGCGGCGGATATTCATCTGACGCCGGATGGCCGTCATCTGTACGCCTGTGACCGTACCGCCAGCCTTATCACCATTTTCAGCGTATCCGAAGATGGCAGCGTGCTGTCGATTGAAGGGTATCAGCCGACGGAGGCGCAGCCGCGCGGTTTCAATCTCGATCACAGCGGTAAATATCTGATCGCTGCGGGGCAGAAATCACACCATATTGCGGTCTATGAGATCGCCGGTGAGCAGGGGCTGCTGACCGAGAAAGGGCGCTACGCCGTCGGTCAGGGGCCAATGTGGGTGGTGGTTAACGCTTACTAAGTTGCTGAGAAAAAAACCTCGCTGCGGCGAGGTTTTTTTTATCGGTTAGCGCAGCCTGAGGCGCTGGCAAACAAAGAGCCATCAACCTGACGGATGCCCCGTCCCGATCGGTAGCGGAGAACGCCCGTTAATCCAGCGCCACCCAGCGTCTGCCAACCAACACCGTCAGCGCCACGATCGTGACTATCGCCGCCAGATGCATGACAAAATCTATCGCGTGCAGATGTACCGGATGGCAAAACGCCAGCAGACTGACCGCCATGCTGGCAATGCCCAGTCCTGCCATCCCCAGGCTGCGCACCGGATGCAGCGTTCGGGTGCGGCGCAGGCTGGCAATCATCAGTACCATCATTGGCGTGCTGACCACCAGCAAAAAGGTAAAGCAGGGCGTGCTGTCACTCTCCGGCACCCGCAGCGCCGGATAGGGAATGCTGCTGATACTCAGCCCCAGCCACATCAGGCCAATCGGCAGCAGGGCTTTCCAGCTGAGAGAACGCCGACCGGCAATACTCATCGTGAAGGCGCTACGAATCGCCAGCGCGCCGAGCACAAAAGCCAGCAGCAGCTGCACCACCGCCAGAGAGGCGCCAGGCTGTGACCAGTCGGTCGGGCTGCGTTGCACAAGGAAACTGGCGGCCACCGCGCACGGCAGAGCCGCTGCCAGCCAGCTCAGAACCCGCCTGCCGGTCGATGGCAGGCGTTTCACCGGCCGCATGTCGCGCCCCAGCTTGTCAATTAACAGGTCATGATTCGTCATGATGAGCTCCAAAACGGCGCAGGTTTTTCAGCGCCCGATGCAGCAGCGATTTCACTGCGGCGACACTCAGATTATTATGTGCAGCGGCTTCCGTCAGGCTCATTTCGCGTAGATGGACATGCTCCACAATGGCTCGTTGGCGGGAGGGGAGCTGGCGCAAATAGCCTGCCAGCTCCTCCCGGCTATCCCGTTTTTGCGGATCCGCTAACGTTGCCGCTTCCGGCAACGTCTCTTCGGGGATCTCCCACTGCTGATAGCGGCCGCGACGGCGCAACGCATCAACGGCCCGCGCCGAGATAATCGCCATCAGCCAGGGCAAAAAAGGGTAGGTCGGATCGTAGGTATGGCGTACCCGATGCACCGTCAGCAGCACATCCTGAATGACATCTTCGACTAACGCGTCGTCGGAGATTCGCTTACGTATCTGCGAACGAATGACCGGGACCAGCGCTTTTAACAGCCGGGTGTAGGCGAGCCGATCGCCCGCCTGCGCCTGCGCCATTAGCGCGGGCCAGCTTTCGCGCGCGCTATCGTTTATTTCCATAATCCGCCTTGTTGCGTTTATGCTTTTTTGCCGGTGGCCTGGTTCAGCGCGTTCACGACGATGCCCGGCGTCAGGAGCTGCGGCAGTACTTTTGGCGGCCCGCCATCGGCAGGATAGACCACGTACAGCGGCAGACCGCCCTGGCCAAACTGATTCAGCGCATCATCGACATCCGGATTAAATTTAGTCGAGTCTGCCACCATATACAGCGTCCCGGTTTTTGCCAGCGCGTCTTTTACGGCCTGGGTTGAAAGCGATGTCTTTTCGTTAACCTGGCAAGTGATACACCAGGAGGCGGTGAAGTTAACAAAGATCGCTTTGCCGTGGCCGCGCTGCGCCTCGACGGCCTGCGGTGTCCATTTTTCCGCAGCGCTCCCGGCGGTCGCGACAGTCTGTGCGCCGGGCGGCACGGAATCGGCCTGAATCAGACCGGCCAGCGGAGCAATAACCGCGACGGCGAGCACCCCGGTGACGGCGAACAGGCTCCTGTGCCCTTTGCCCTGAAAGCGGCGCTGCTGGGCTATACCATAGAGCCAGGCAGCAAAGCCCAGCACCACCGAGACCGCCAGTAGCGTCGCCAGCGCGCTGCTACCGGCCTGCTGCGCCAGTACCCATACCAGCCAGGCGTAAGCGCCGAACATCGGAAAGGCCAGCGCACGTTTAAGCATATCCATCCACCTGCCAGGCCGGGGGAGGAGAGAAGCCAGCGCCGGAAACAGCGAAACGAGGGTGAATGGCGCGGAAAAACCGAGCGCGAGGGCAAAAAACACGGCCAGCGCGGTGGCCGGCGGCTGAACCAGCGCATAGCCAATCGCACTGGCCATAAACGGCGCCGCGCACGGGGTTGCAACGACGATCGCCAGCGCCCCGGTCATCGCCGAGCGTACAAAGGCGCCGCGGCCAATATCCAGAGCGCCGACGCGCTGCGCCGATAGCCCGACCTCAAACACCCCCAGCAGGTTCAGCGCGGCGGCGAGCATCACCAGCGAAAGCAGGGCAATCACCAGCGGCGATTGCAGCTGGAACCCCCAGCCGACAGCGACGCCGCCGGCGCGGGCGGCCAGCAGAACGGCGGCCAGCAGCATCATGGTGACCATCACACCAAGTAAAAAAGCCAGCCCTTCGCGACGAGCGCCCACGGCGTTATCCGCATGGCGCAGAAGCCCGAGCGCTTTCAGGGAGATAACCGGAAAAACGCAGGGCATAAAGTTGAGTATGATGCCGCCAATAAAGGCGGCCAGCATGGCGGTGAGCATCGCTGGCCTCTTTGTTTAGTGGGTTTGCGGGTGGGCGGCGTCGTACTGCTTGACGGCGGCCAGGGTTTTCTCAATATGAGCATCCGGATTTCGATCGGTGTAGCTGAGCAGAATCGTGTTGTCCGGCGCAATGACAAATGAAGTCCGGTCGGAAACGGTCTTGCCCTTCATCTCCATCAGCGTTTGATACTGCGCGGCCACTTTGGCCCCCGGATCCGCGGCGACGGCGAACTTATCGCGGCACTCCAGTTTAGAGAAATCGCTAACCTGATCGGTGTTACCGGCGGTGACGCCGATGACGGTGGCACCCATTTTGTTAAATTCATCGCTGGCTTCGGCGAAGTCGTGGGCCTCAATGGTGCAGCCAGCGGTAAATGCCGCCGGGAAGAAATAGAGCACCACCGGCCCCTTTTGCAAAGCCTGCTGCAGGGAGAAGGCGATCGGTTTACCGGCTAAGGCGCCCTGCAGTTCGAAAGCAGGGGCTTTCGCGCCGACGGGCAGCGCCGCGCCGGCGTTAAACGCGGTGGCGGACAGGCCAAGCGCGACGGTCAGGGTCAAAGAACGAGCAAGGTTTTTCATCAGTTTCATTATTAGCTCCAGCGATGTCAGGGCGTTCTGGTCAGGTGACTCTGCTATACAGTTCGCCGGAGTGAGAAAGAAAGTTTCGCCGGGTGAAAAATATTTAGCGGCCGGATGCGATGGCCGGCGGCAATTCTCAGCGAAACATCGCCGGCGATCGCTGGTCATCGCCCCGAACGGCGACGTAGGCTATGACAGTAAGTCCTGCAACTGGCGGGCGTTATCGTGCAATTGCGCGCCAGGATTGCGACCAATCAGCACAAACTGATACCCGTTAGCGCGCCACCAGGCGAGATTCATGCCGTGTCGCCGTTCCGCGGCTATCCTGGTATCGTTTTGCGGGCTGTCCGGAGAGATGCACAGCGCCATCGGCCCATACGCCGCGTGAATCCAGGCGATCTGCGCAATGGTGGTGCGCTCATAGCGCAGAATACGCACCATTTTTAGCTCGGCGCCCGGTAGCGCGAGCTGCTGTGGCTTGAGCGCTAAACCGATATCCTCGGCGGTACGCGCCAGGCCGCGCTGTAATATCGCCGGTGAACTGTCCATATCGAGCAGGGTTTCCGCGCTGTAGAGCGACATGTAACGGGCCTCAAGATCGCGAATGTTTTCGCTCTCATCAGGTTCACCGGCATCGGGATGGGCCAGATAGCCTAAGCCGCTGCCGATGAGTAAAAAAGTGAGCGAGGCGGCAATCATGGCGCGGCGACTAAAGGCCGGGAGAGGTGCAGAGCTCTTCGGCGCGGGCATTGCTGCCAGATGGGCATCAAGCCGGCTCCGCATGCGCGCGACGGGAGCCTGCTCCAGCAGCGGGGCAAACGCCTGCTGATAATTCTGCGCGATGCTCTTCAGTTCGGCGGTGCGTGCGGCCAGCTGCCGATCCTCTCTGAAGGCGGCTTCAAAGCGGAGGGCGTCGGGAGCGCTCATTTCGCCATCCAGCCAGGCAATAATGGCCTCATCGCCATAGGGGGGAGTAAAAAAGGATGATTTCACAAGCGTTTCTCCCTGGCTGCAGCGGCGGTAGCGGGGGCTTTTGCCAGCGTCGATCGCGCCGCCGCCAGCCGGCTCATCACCGTACCGATGGGGACCGATAGCGTGTCTGCCGCCTCTTGATAGGTAAAACCTTCAACATACACTAAAAACACCGCGTTGCGCTGGGCTTCCGGCAGGGCGCTGACCTGACGCATAAGTTGCTGATACTGGCGATGATCCTCATTCATTTCGCGATCGTCTGTGGCGAGCTGCGGGTCGTTTTCGACGAAGCCTTGCCCCCTTCGAACGTGACGCGCCCGCAGCTCGGAAATCCAGATGGAGTGGAGAATAGTGAACAGCCACCGGTCGATACGGGTGCCCGGCGTAAACTGCGCGCTCCGTTCGAGCGCGCGAACACAGGTTGACTGAACCAGCTCTTCGGCAATATCGCGATTGTGCGACAGAATTAGCCCGTAGCGCCAAAGACGGGCCAGATGTGCGGCAAGCTGTGAGCGAACGTCGCTGGTAGTAATTTTTTTACCCTCGCGATGAGCTTCAGGATTCCGGATGTCCGTTAATGGCGGCCTGCAAATCGCGATACTCCTCGCAGCTTTGACCGCAAATCCCGGAAATCACTTTGAGCTGTTCCTGCGCCAAATCCCGGCGGCCTTTTACCATCCACGCTTCGCCAAGATACTCACGCGCTTTGGCGTAGTTGGGCTCAAGCGCCAGCGCGCGCTGATAATAGCCAATCCCTTCATCCGTACGTCCGAGCTTACGGGTGGCATAGCCGCGATAGTTCCAGGCTTCGGCGGTATTACCGTTTTTCAGCGAATCCAGCAGGTTCAGCGCCGCCTGATATTCCCCTTTTTTCGCCAGATGATAGGCGTAGTTGGTTTTATCCTGGTCGCTAAGACTGCTGGTTTTATCCGGGACGCACCGTTTGCTGACGCTGTCATACACCTGTCCGCTGGGGCAGTCCGGCGTTTTGCTCTGGGTGCTGTTATCGCCCATGGCGAATGACGGCGATGCATATAACAAACATAGCAGTGCCGGAACCATTAAGCGGCGTGAAGCCGGCACAATCGATGAGATAAGAGTGTTCATTTTTCGTCTCCAGGGGCAACGATGCGGGTAACCCGGCGGTATCCCTTTCGCGGGGAAGCGTGCCGGAAGGCCGTTGTGTTGTTACAGAGAGTAAACGCATCAGCGCAGATATTTATTCGCCAGAAAACGCTATTTTTTGCACGCGCAAGAGAAGCGGCTGCGGTAGCGATGAATTGAGGGGGCGCAGCGGAGAAAAAAAGCAGAAGAGAAAGTCGCGAAAGAACACGGCGCTAAGAAAAAGAGGGGGAAAAGAGAGGAAAAAGGGGGAGACGCGCTCCCCCTCGCGAAGATTTACTGCTTCGGCTCTGCGACAACCACGCTGCCCACGCCGCGGTTATTGTATTCCCACATGCGGTTGAAGCTGCTGTCGTTGAGATTACGCTGCGGCACGCCTTTCGCATCCACGGCGCCGGTGTTGCCGCTGAACGCGCGGTTGGAAATTGCCGCGTCGGCCCACGGTTTCGCCACGTTGAAGCCTTCATTGATGGCGCTGTCGCGGATCACCACCTGGCCACTGGTGGCGCTGTCGACATCAAGAGAGCGTCCCAGTTGCGCCACGCCGTCGCCGGAGGCGGTAAAGCGGCTGTTCACGGCCAGGAAGCCGTAGGTGACGCTTTTCAGCGTTGCCGGTGCAAAGACGTAGGCTTCTTTCTGGGTGCGTGAATTTACGACGCGGAAATCGGTGTTATCAAACACCACGGCACCGCGGCCGGAAACGATATCAACATCGCCTTCAATGTAGCTGTTGCTCACCAGAGTACGGGTCTGGCGATCGTTTTGCAGACGGTTCTGCACGCCGCTGTTGGTGACGAAGAAGGTGTTCTGGCGACCCAGAATGTTGACGTTGTTAATCTGGACCTGGTCGCCATCGCTGCGCAGCGCAACGGCCTGGTGAGTCCCGGCATCCACGCTGTCGCCGAGGTTGTTGGCGATGGTCAGGTTTTGCAGCTGCAGGCCATTGTTCTGCGACCAGAATACCGCTGAACACATCACGCCGACGGTGGCGGCGCGTTTGCTCTGGCAGCTGTCAAACATATACCACGCCGGTTTACCTGGCATATATTTGCCGGCCGGGTTGACCAGGTGGCGCCAGGTGTTCACGTCCATCTCCGAGTCAATGGCCTGGCTGATTTTCACATCCAGCGGCTTCTCGCCGGTACCGTACAGCGTCAGCGCACCGGGTGCCGCAGGGACATAAACGGTACCCGTATATTCACCCGGCATAATCGCAATAAACTGACGACGATCGGAGTGGCGGGCGATAGCCGCATCAACCGCAGCCTGAATGGTGGTATGGGTTACGCCCTGAGCGCCCGCCGGGCCGACGACGAAGTCAGGCTGAGACGGTATGCTGATGGCCGCCGGGGTCCACGCCGCGGCGTTTGGATCCAGGGACTGGAAATAGCTTGCCGGAGTGAAGTTTTTCGCTTCATCAGCGGTTAACACAGGGCGAGAGGCGGTGCCCGGCGCAGTCTGCGTCGAGGGCTGTTGATCGGCAGGGGTTGAGCTACAGGCGGATAACGTCACGCCAAAAGCCAGTGCCAGCGTCAGGCGGGAAACTGAGAATGTGTTCATGTTGCTCCGGGCAAGAATCAATTAACAAGACCTGTCATTCTTCAGGCTGCCTCTCTGTTGGCGTATTTGTTGATTTCCGCCGCAAAGCAACCCGAATGATTTGGGCAGGGCATTATACAAAAAACATGCAAGCGGCGTCAGGCCGGCAAGGTATGAATTACGCGTATAACGTCCTTTAAAACCTGCTTTTTATACTAAGTTGAGCGAAACGGGAAGACGCTGCGCGAAAAAGTTCGCCTGAACAGGTCAGATGGCCGCAGCGTCGCTCGCGTTCGGTCACAAAAAAATAACAATTACCTCTGCTTTTATTGACATTCCGCGTGGAATGAAAATAAATGTCTATACAACCCATGACAAGTTGACTGGTATGACTGAAGCCACCTCCGAACGCGTTATCTGGCGAAATGCCCGCCTCGCCACTCTGAACCCTGATGATTCGCAACCTTATGGCCTGCGGGAGGGTCATGCGCTGCTGGTGCGCAATGGCCGGATTGAAGCCATTGTGCCTGAAAACGATGCCCCTGCCGGGCGGAGCATTGACCTTGACGGCAGGCTGCTGACGCCGGGACTGATTGATTGCCACACCCATCTGGTCTTCGGCGGCAGCCGGGCGCAGGAGTGGGAGCAGCGTCTGAACGGCGTCTCCTATCAGACGATCAGCGCCAACGGCGGCGGCATTAACTCCACTGTGCGCGCCACCCGTGAAAGCAGCGAAGCGCAGCTGTTAGCGCTGGCCCAGCAGCGACTGGACCGTCTGCTTCGCGAGGGAGTGACTACGCTGGAAATTAAATCCGGCTACGGGCTGGATCTGGAAAACGAACGCAAAATGCTGCGCGTGGCGCGCCAGCTTGCGCAGAACAATGCGGTCGAGCTGTCGCCGACGCTGCTCTCGGCTCACGCCACGCCGCCGGAATATAAAGACCGCCCGGATGCCTATATTACGCTGGTGTGTGAAACCCTGCTGCCGACGCTGTGGGAAGAGGGGCTGTTTGAAAGCGTCGATGTTTTCTGCGAAAACGTCGGCTTCAGCCCGCAGCAGACTGAACGCGTATTCCAGGCCGCGCAGGCACGCGGTATTCCGGTCAGAGGGCACGTTGAACAGCTCTCTTCGCTGGGAGGCGCGCAGCTGGTGAGCCGTTATCAGGGGCTCTCGGCCGATCATATCGAATATTTAACGGAAGAGGGGGTTGCGGCGATGAGCCGCAGCGCGACGGTGGCGGTGCTGCTGCCCGGCGCGTTCTATTTCCTCAATGAAACCCGCAAACCGCCGGTCGGGCTGCTGCGTCAGTATCAGGTGCCGATGGCGGTGGCGACGGATTACAATCCGGGCACCAGCCCCTTTGCCAGCCTGCATCTGGCGATGAACATGGCCTGCGTCAAGTTTGGCTTGACCCCGGAGGAGGCGTGGGCGGGCGTGACGCGTCATGCCGCGCAGGCGCTGGGACGCCAGAATAGCCACGGCCAGCTGGCGGCGGGGTTTGTTGCCGATTTTGCTATCTGGGATGCGGAACATCCGGTTGAAATGGTCTATGAACCGGGGCGTAGTCCGCTCTGGCATCGCGTGGTGCGAGGAGAAATGCAATGACATTGTGGCAACCGACCCCCGCCGACATCTGGCAAGGGCGTGACGACAGCGCGGAAGCCGCCAATGCGCTGCGCCTGTTTCAGACTATCGTGCGGGCCGAACGCTTTGCGCCACAGGCGCTGCCGGGGGATATTGCCCTGCTGGGGTTCGCCTGCGATGAAGGCGTTCGCCGCAACCGCGGACGCACCGGGGCCGAAAAGGGGCCGGAAACCCTGCGTCGGGCGCTGGCGAACATGGCCAGCCACAGCGGTCACGAGCGCTGTGTCGATATGGGCACCATCAGCGTCGCCGGTGAAGGGCTGGAGGCAGCCCAGCAGGCGCTGCGCGAAGCGGTGGCAGCCTGCCAGCGCGCAGGCAAACGCACGCTGGTTCTCGGCGGCGGGCATGAGACGGCATTCGGTCATGGCGCGGGTGTGCTCGATGCTTTCCCCGGTGAAAAGGTCGGGATCATTAACCTCGATGCGCACCTGGATTTGCGGATAGCTGACCAGGCCAGCTCCGGTACGCCGTTCCGCCAGCTGGCGCTGGAGTGCGACGCGCAGCAGCGCGGCTTTCACTATACCTGTATCGGCGCCAGCCGTGCGGCGAACACCCTGGCGCTGTGGGATGAGGCCGCGCGTCGTCAGGTGCGGGTTATCGAAGATCTGGAGGTGCTGGACGCCTTTGAATTACGCGTTGCGCCGGAAATCGCGCGTCATATTGCCCTCTATGACAGGCTCTATTTGACCATCGACCTGGATGTGCTGCCGGCGCGCGAAATGCCGGCGGTCTCGGCGCCTGCCGCGCTGGGCATTACGCTGGCGACCCTGTTGCGCATCGTTGAACCATTATGCCGCAGCGGAAAACTGCAGGCGGTGGATCTGGTGGAGTTTAATCCGCGGTTTGACATTGACAGTCAGGGGGCCCGTGCGGCGGCCCGACTGGCATGGCAAATCGCCCATTGGTGGCGCTGACGATTCAGTATATTCTGACCGTTTCGCCGCCCATTGCGTATAAGGAAAGACAGGCTATGTTTTCACAGCAACCTCGAACCGCGCCTGCCCCGTTTTATGAAAAGGTGAAGCAGGCGATCAGCGAAAAGATTCAGCGCGGCGTCTGGCGTCCCCACGACCGCATTCCTTCCGAGGCGGAACTGGTAGCCCAGTTTGGTTTCAGTCGCATGACTATCAATCGGGCGCTGCGTGAACTCACGGATGAAGGTTTACTGGTACGTTTGCAGGGCGTCGGTACCTTTGTGGCGGAGCCGAAAGGGCAGTCGGCGCTGTTCGAAGTGCGTAGCATCGCCGACGAGATTATCTCCCGTCGCCATCAGCACCGCTGCGAGGTGCTGCTGCTGGAAGAGACCGAAGCCGATCTTATTCAGTCGGCGGCGCTGAATGTCGCTGAAGGGACGCGGATTTTTCACTCTCTGATGGTGCATTTCGAAAACGACATTCCGGTACAGATCGAAGACCGCTGCGTCAATGCGGCGGTGGTGCCGGCGTATTTACATCAGGACTATACCGTCACCACGCCGCATGATTATCTGTCGCTGATTGCGCCGTTAACCGAAGGCGAGCATATCGTCGAAGCGGTACAGGCCAGCGCCAAAGAGTGCGAACTGCTGCATATCCATGCCCACGATCCTTGCCTGCTGATCCGGCGCCGTACCTGGTCTACCACGCATATTGTTTCCCACGCCCGTCTTCTGTTCCCGGGGAGCCGCTACCGGCTGCAGGGCCACTTCACGTCCTGACGATCGCTTGCGTCGGCAAAAGCGTGATTGCTGACGCAATATAACAAAATTGTATCATTTCTGTTAAATCCTGGCTTGCGTAGAGTTGTATAGACAAGTATATGTATCTACGTAAACAACGTTAATTGTCAGGAGAAACCCCGATGTCGCAAAGCAAATATCGCCAGCAAGACGTACGTGCACCGCGAGGCACGACGTTGAATGCCAAGAGCTGGTTGACCGAAGCCCCGCTGCGTATGTTAATGAACAACCTCGATCCCGATGTTGCCGAGAACCCACATGAGCTGGTGGTCTACGGCGGGATTGGACGCGCGGCGCGTAACTGGGAATGCTATGACGCTATCGTGAAGGCGCTGAAAAACCTGGAAAGCGACGAGACGCTGCTGGTGCAGTCCGGTAAACCGGTCGGCGTATTTAAAACCCACGAAAATTCACCGCGCGTACTGATTGCCAACTCCAACCTGGTCCCGCACTGGGCGACCTGGGAACATTTCAACGAGCTGGACGCAAAAGGTCTGGCGATGTACGGCCAGATGACCGCGGGCAGCTGGATCTATATCGGTAGCCAGGGCATCGTGCAGGGTACCTACGAAACGTTCGTCGAAGCCGGACGTCAGCACTATCAGGGCAGCCTGAAGGGGCGCTGGGTGTTAACCGCCGGTCTGGGCGGTATGGGCGGGGCACAGCCGCTGGCGGCGACGCTGGCAGGCGCCTGCTCGCTGAACATCGAATGTCAGCAGAGCCGGATCGATTTTCGTCTGCGTACCCGCTACGTTGACGAGCAGGCCACCTCGCTGGACGACGCGCTGGCGCGGATCAAGAAATACACTGCGGAAGGCCGGGCTATCTCTATCGCTCTGTGCGGCAATGCCGCCGATATCGTGCCGGAGATGGTGAAACGCGGCGTGCGCCCGGATATGGTCACCGACCAGACCAGCGCCCACGATCCGCTGCATGGCTATCTGCCGAAAGGCTGGACCTGGGAAGAGTACCAGGCGAAAGCCGAATCTGACCCGCAGGGGACGATTCTGGCGGCCAAGCGTTCGATGTCCGACCATGTTCAGGCGATGCTGGCCTTCAACGAAATGGGCGTACCGACCTTCGACTACGGCAACAATATCCGCCAGATGGCGCAGGAGATGGGCGTCGACAACGCATTCGACTTCCCAGGCTTTGTCCCGGCCTATATTCGTCCGCTGTTCTGCCGCGGCATCGGTCCGTTCCGCTGGGTGGCCCTCTCCGGCGATCCGCAGGATATCTACAAAACCGACGCCAAAGTGAAAGAGATCATCAAAGATGATAAGCACCTGCACCACTGGCTGGATATGGCGCGTGAGCGCATTAGCTTCCAGGGGCTGCCGGCGCGTATTTGCTGGGTAGGGCTGGAGTGGCGCCAGAAGCTGGGGCTGGCCTTTAACGAAATGGTCCGCAGCGGTGAAGTGTCTGCGCCGATCGTCATTGGTCGTGACCACCTTGATTCTGGCTCGGTCGCCAGCCCGAATCGCGAAACGGAATCCATGCGTGACGGCTCCGATGCGGTGTCCGACTGGCCGCTGCTGAACGCCTTGCTGAATACCGCCAGCGGCGCGACCTGGGTGTCGCTGCATCACGGCGGCGGCGTCGGGATGGGCTTCTCGCAGCACTCCGGGATGGTTATCGTCTGTGACGGTACCGACGAAGCGGCCGCGCGTATAGCCCGCGTGCTGCATAACGATCCGGCGACCGGGGTGATGCGTCACGCCGATGCGGGTTACGACATCGCGATTGAGTGCGCGGCGGAACAAGGACTGAATCTTCCTATGGTGGCAGCAACGCAGGGGCAACGCTGAGATGAAAAACTTAACTCTGATTCCAGGTCAGCTGAGTCTGGCGCAGCTACGCGAGGTGTTCCAACAGCCGCTGACCATCACTCTCGACGAGCAGGCTTTTGCCGCCATTAACGAGAGCGTCGCCTGCGTTAACGCCATTCTGGCCGAAGGACGCACCGCCTACGGCATTAACACCGGTTTTGGCCTGCTGGCGTCAACGCGCATCTCTACGGACGATCTGGAAAACCTGCAGCGTTCTCTGGTGCTGTCTCATGCGGCGGGTATTGGTGAGCCGCTGGATGATGCCATGGCGCGTCTGATCATGGTGCTGAAGATTAACAGCCTTTCCCGCGGCTTCTCCGGGATTCGTCTGAGCGTCATTCAGGCGCTGATTCAACTGGTGAATAAAGGCGTCACGCCGTGGATCCCGGCCAAAGGTTCCGTCGGCGCATCCGGTGATCTGGCGCCGCTGGCGCACATGTCCCTGACGTTGCTGGGTGAGGGCAAAGCCCGCGTTGACGGCCAATGGATGCCGGCGCTGCAGGCGTTGAAAAAAGTCGGCCTCGAGCCGATTACCCTGGCGGCGAAAGAGGGGCTGGCGCTGCTGAACGGCACGCAGGCATCGACGGCGTTTGCGCTGCGCGGCCTGTTTGACGCGGAAGATCTGTTTGCTTCCGCGGTGGTATGCGGCGCGCTTACCACTGAAGCCGCGCTGGGATCGCGTCGTCCGTTTGATTCGCGTATTCACGAAGCGCGCGGCCAGCGCGGGCAGATTGACGCTGCGGCGCTGTACCGTCATGTGCTGACCGACAGCAGCGAGATTTCGCAGTCGCATCACAACTGTAGCAAAGTGCAGGACCCGTACTCTCTGCGCTGTCAGCCGCAGGTGATGGGCGCCTGTCTGACCCAGATTCGCCAGGCCGCTGAGGTCCTGCTGATTGAGGCCAATGCGGTGTCGGATAACCCGCTGGTCTTCGCCGCCGAGAACGAGGTGATTTCCGGCGGTAACTTCCACGCCGAACCGGTGGCGATGGCGGCGGATAATATTGCGCTAGCGATTGCCGAAATCGGTTCGCTGTCCGAGCGTCGTATTGCGCTGATGATGGACAGTCATATGTCGCAGCTGCCGCCTTTCCTCGTGAAAAACGGCGGCGTTAACTCCGGCTTTATGATTGCGCAGGTGACCGCGGCGGCGTTAGCCAGCGAGAACAAAGCGCTGGCGCACCCGCACAGCGTTGACAGCCTGCCGACGTCGGCAAACCAGGAAGATCACGTTTCAATGGCGCCGGCTGCCGGTCGTCGTCTGTGGGCGATGGCGGAAAACACCCGTGGCGTACTGGCCGTGGAGTGGCTGGCCGCCGTCCAGGGGCTGGATATGCGCGAAGGGCTGGCCAGCAGTCCGCTGCTGGAAGAGGCGCGTCATCTGCTGCGCGAGCGGGTTTCGCATTACACCCAGGATCGCTTCTTTGCCCCGGATATCGATAACGCTATTGAGCTTCTGGCAGCGCGCCATCTGACGCGACTGCTCCCTGCCGTCTTGCCTGGTCAGATCTGACCCTCGTTGTTTTCTGTACCCGTGTCGGGGGGATAACCTCCCCCCGGCCGTCCTACACGCATATTTGTCGTCATACAAAAATTATCAGGACACTTGCATATGCAACAACAACCACAATCGCCACAAAAGCCCCACCTGCTGCGCGGGCTGAATGCCCGACATATTCGCTTCATCGCGCTCGGTTCCGCCATCGGTACCGGGCTGTTTTATGGTTCTGCCGCCGCCATTAAGGCCGCGGGACCGGCGGTTCTGCTGGCCTATCTGATCGGCGGCGCGGCGGTATTTATCGTCATGCGCGCGCTGGGCGAAATGGCGGTACGCAACCCGGTTTCCGGCTCCTTCGGCAGCTATGCCCGCCAGTATCTCGGGCCGCTGGCCGGGTTTATCACCGGCTGGACCTACACCTTTGAGATGGTGATTGTCGCCCTGGCGGATGTCACCGCGTTTGGTATCTATATGGGGCTCTGGTACCCCGATGTACCGCGCTGGATTTGGGTACTGAGTATTATCTTCTTCATCGGCGCGATGAACCTGTGCCACGTGCGCATTTTCGGCGAAATGGAGTTCTGGCTGTCGCTGATTAAAGTGGTGGCGATTATTGCGATGATCGTCGCCGGCGGCAGCATTATCTTCTTCGGCTTTGGTCATGCCTTCCCGGCGACGGGGCTGGAAAACCTGTGGAGCCACGGCGGGTTCGCGCCGAACGGCTGGCAGGGAATTATTGCGTCGCTGGGTATTGTGATGTTTGCCTTTGGCGGGGTCGAAATTATCGGCGTTACCGCAGCGGAAGCGCAGAATCCGAAGAAAGTGATTCCGCAGGCGATTAATACCATCCCGCTGCGCATCGTGCTGTTCTATGTCTGCACGCTGGCGATCCTGATGGCCATTTTCCCGTGGAACAGTTTTGGCGAGCAGGGCAGTCCGTTCGTCCTTATTTTTAGCGGTCTGGGGATTCCGGCGGCGGCGACAATCCTCAATATCATCGTGATCAGCGCCAGTATTTCGGCCATCAATAGCGATATTTTTGGCGCCGGTCGCATGATGTACGGCATGGCAAAAGAGGGGATGGCGCCTAAAAGCTTCCAGCGCATTGCCAGCAACGGCGTGCCGTGGATGACGGTCGTGGTGATGGGCGTGGCGCTGCTGGTGGCGGTGGTGCTGAACTATCTGATGCCGGAACAGGTCTTTGTGCTGATTGCCTCCCTGGCGGCATTTGCCACGGTGTGGGTGTGGCTGATGATCCTGCTGGCCCATTTCGCCATGCGTCGCGGTTTGTCGGCGGAAGAGCGTCGCCAGATTGCGTTCCCGGTGCCGTTCTGGCCGGTTGCGCCGCTGTTGACCCTGCTGTTTATGGGACTGGTGATTGCGGTGCTCGGGATGGTAGAAGAGACGCGAATTGCGCTGATTGCCGGTCTGGTCTGGCTCGGGCTGCTGACGATTATCTGGTATGCGAAAGTCAAAAAAACCGTGCGGATGCCGGTGGCTGAGCAGTCATCTTCGAGCTGAATGAATCCCCGGTGGCGCTGCGCTTACCGGGGCTACAAAGGAGCTGTCGGGTCGCCTGGGTAAGATGTAAGCCGCGACCCGGGATGTTCCCCGGTGGCGCTGCGCTTACCGGGGCTACAAAGGTGTTGTCAGGTCGCTTGGGTAAGACGTAAGCCGCGACCCGGAGAGGGACTGACGAGAGAAAGTCAGATAAACAGGGCGGTGATGGATGCGCTGCCCAACGAATGAAAATGGACGTTAAAGCCTACCATCGCACCGCTTGCCCCTTCATCGACCTCGATCTTCTCGACATCCAGCGCATGCACCGTAAAGATGTAGCGATGGCTTTCCCCTTTTGGCGGCGCCGCGCCGCCGTAGCCGGGCAGGCCGAAATCGGTGCGGGTCTGGACTGCGCTGGCCGGCAGCGGGGCCAGACCGGACCCGGCTCCCTGCGGCAGTTCGCGCGTTTCCGCCGGCAGATTGGCGACCAGCCAGTGCCACCAGCCGGAGCCGGTGGGCGCGTCGGGATCGTAACAGGTCACCACAAAGCTTTTAGTCCCCTCGGGCACCTCGTCCCACGCCAGATGCGGCGAGATATTGTCGCCATCGTAGCCCATGCCGTTAAATACATGGCGGTGGGGCAATTTCCCGCCATCCTGCAGATCGTGACTGATTACGTTCATGCCGTCTCGTCTCCTCTGGGATAATCGACTGATTAACAAAGAAGTATAGTCCTGTTGACGATCGGTTTCCGCTGCTTATTGGCGAAAAAATGTTTCGTTCAGCACCGCCGCGTTAACCGCCTGGGTCAGGCGCGTCAGCTGCTGCGGGGTAATCACATACGGTGGCATCAGGTAAATCAGGCGGCCGAACGGGCGAATCCATACGCCTTGTTCGACGAAGAAGCGCTGCAGCGCGGCCATATTGACCGGGCGGCAAGTTTCCACCACGCCGATGGCGCCAAGCACGCGGACATCGGCGACCAGCGGGGATTCCCGTGCCGGAGCCAGCTCCACATTAAGCTGCGCTTCAATCGCGGCGACCTGGCCTTGCCATTCGCCGCTTTCCAGCAGCCGCAGGCTTTCTGTCGCCACCGCGCAGGCCAGCGGGTTGCCCATAAAGGTCGGACCGTGCATAAAGCAGCCGGCTTCGCCGTTGCTGATGGTCTCTGCCACCGGCCGGGTGGTGAGGGTGGCCGACAGCGTCATCGTTCCGCCGGTCAGCGCTTTACCGAGACACAAAATATCCGGGGCGATATCCGCGTGTTCGCAGGCAAACAGCTTGCCGGTCCGGCCAAATCCGGTGGCAATCTCATCGGCAATCAGCAGAATGCCTTCCCGGTCGCACATCTTGCGGATGCGCTTCAGCCATTCCGGATGATACATCCTCATGCCGCCGGCGCCCTGCACGACGGGCTCGAGAATGACCGCCGCGATCTCATCCCGATGGGCCGCCATCAGGCGGGCAAACGGCACCATATCCCGTTCATCCCACTCGCCGCCAAAGCGGCTTTGCGGCGCCGGGGCGAACAGATTATCCGGCAAATAGCCTTGCCACAGGCTGTGCATGGAGTTATCCGGATCGCAGACCGACATCGCGCCAAAGGTATCGCCGTGGTAGCCATTGCGGAAGGTGAGAAAACGCCGCCGCGGTTCGCCTTTTGCCTGCCAGTACTGCAGGGCCATCTTCATGGCCACTTCCACCGCGACCGAACCGGAGTCGGCGAGGAATACGCACTCCAGCGACGCCGGGGTCATCGCCACCAGCTGGCGGCACAACGCCACCGCCGAAGGGTGGGTGATACCGCCAAACATCACGTGCGACATCTGGTCAATCTGAGCTTTCATCGCGGCGTTCAGGCGAGGGTGATTGTAACCGTGGATTGCCGCCCACCATGAAGACATCCCGTCAATCAACTGCTCGCCGCTGGCGAGGGACAGCTCGCAGCCGTGGGCGGCAACCACCGGATAGACCGGCAGAGGGGAGGTCATGGAGGTGTAGGGGTGCCAAATGTGGCGCCGATCGAAGGCGAGATCGTCCGTTGTCATAAGTGACTTGTAAACCATTTTGAAAACATTTAGGTTTACGAGTATAAACCGAACCGACAATTAACAAAACCCTTTGGAGAGGCCAATGGCTCACCACGCACGCTGGACAATGTCGCAAGTTACTGAGTTGTTTAATAAACCATTGTTAGATCTGCTGTTTGAAGCGCAGCAGACCCACCGCCAGCACTTTGATCCGCGCCAGGTCCAGGTCAGCACGCTGCTGTCGATTAAAACCGGCGCCTGCCCGGAAGACTGTAAATACTGCCCGCAAAGCGCGCGCTATAAAACCGGTCTGGAATCGGAGCGCCTGATGGAAGTGGAACAGGTGCTGGAGTCCGCGCGGCAGGCAAAAAATGCCGGATCAACGCGCTTCTGCATGGGGGCCGCCTGGAAGAACCCCAACGATCGCGATATGCCGTATCTGGAGCAAATGGTCAAAGGCGTCAAAGCGTTGGGGCTCGAATCCTGCATGACGCTCGGTACCTTGACCGACAGCCAGGCGCAGCGTCTCGCGGGAGCCGGGCTGGACTACTACAACCATAACCTGGATACCTCGCCGGAATTCTACGGCAATATCATCACCACCCGCACCTACCAGGAGCGGCTGGATACCCTCGACAAAGTGCGTGACGCCGGGATTAAGGTCTGTTCCGGCGGGATAGTCGGCTTAGGCGAAACCGAGAAAGATCGCGCCGGCCTGCTGCTACAGCTGGCTAACCTGCCGACGCCGCCGGAGAGCGTGCCTATCAACATGCTGGTCAAAGTGAAAGGCACGCCGCTGGCCGATAACGACGATGTCGATGCTTTCGATTTTATCCGCACCATTGCCGTGGCGCGCATCATGATGCCGACCTCGTACGTGCGTCTTTCCGCCGGCCGCGAGCAGATGAACGAACAGACCCAGGCGATGTGCTTTATGGCCGGGGCGAACTCGATTTTCTACGGCTGCAAGCTGCTTACCACGCCGAACCCGGAAGAGGACAAAGACCTGCAGCTGTTCCGCAAGCTGGGCCTTAACCCGCAGCAGACGGCGGTGCTGGAAGGGGATAACGAACAGCAGCAGCGTCTGGAACAGGCGCTGCTCA
The DNA here is from genome assembly GCF_002108615.1 of Klebsiella sp. YJ. Classification (NCBI taxonomy): domain Bacteria; kingdom Pseudomonadati; phylum Pseudomonadota; class Gammaproteobacteria; order Enterobacterales; family Enterobacteriaceae; genus Klebsiella; species Klebsiella sp. YJ. Next base: position 239,912 of record NZ_MTEG01000002.1, on the reverse strand, counting down.
ACCCGGATACCGAGGAATATTACAACGCGGCGGCGCTATGAGCTGGTCGCAACGCATCGACCAGGCGCTGAACGAGCGGCGGGAGGCGGATGCATTCCGCCGCCGTCAGCCGGTGGCGCAGGGGGCCGGGCGTTGGCTTATCCGTGAAGATCGGCGCTGGCTGAATTTCTCCAGCAATGATTATCTCGGGCTGAGCCAGCACCCGCAGATTATCGCCGCCTGGCAGCAGGGGGCGGCGCGTTATGGCGTGGGCTCCGGCGGCTCCGGCCACGTCAGCGGTTACAGCGAGGCGCATCGTGAACTGGAAGAGAGCCTGGCGGACTGGTTAGGGTATCCGCGCGCGCTGCTGTTTATTTCCGGGTTCGCTGCCAACCAGGCGCTGATTGCCGCGCTGCTCGCCGGGGACGATCGCATCGTCGCGGATCGCCTGAGCCACGCTTCGCTGCTCGAGGCGGCCAGCCTGAGTCCGGCGCAGCTCAGACGCTTTGCGCACAATGATGTGCAGCAGTTGGACGCCCTGCTGGGCAAACCGCTGGTGGGTCAGCAACTGGTGGTGACGGAAGGGGTCTTCAGCATGGATGGCGACAGCGCCCCGCTCGGCGCCATCTCCCGAACCACCCGGGCTGCCGGCGGCTGGCTGCTGGTGGACGATGCGCACGGCATTGGCGTGGTGGGCGAAGAGGGGCGCGGCAGCTGCTACGCGCAGCATGTCCGTCCTGAGCTGCTGGTGGTGACCTTTGGTAAAGCCTTTGGCGTCAGCGGCGCGGCAGTCCTGTGCGACGAGGCGCTGGCGGACTATCTGCTGCAGTTTGCCCGCCATCTGATTTACAGCACCGCCATGCCGCCGGCCCAGGCGGTAGCGCTGAGCGCCGCACTGGCGGTGATCCGCAGCGACGACGGCCAGCAGCGGCGGGAAAAACTGGCCAGCCGCGTGGCGCAATTTCGCGCCGGCATGGCTGGTTTTCCGGGGGAACTGAGCGCCTCGACCAGCGCGATTCAGCCGCTGATCGTTGGCGACAATACGCGGGCGTTGCAGCTGGCGGCGCGCCTGCGTGAGCAGGGCTGCTGGGCAACGGCCATTCGTCCGCCGACGGTGCCGGCAGGCAGCGCGCGGCTGCGCCTGACGCTGACCGCAGCCCATGAGTCGACTGATATTACCCGTCTGCTGGAGGTGCTGCATGGCGGCGGTGAATAAACGGGCGGTGGCTGCGGCCTTTGGCCGGGCGGCCAGCCACTATTCGCAACACGATGCGCTGCAGCGGTACAGCGCCGAACTGCTGCTGCGTCAGCTCCATGGCCGCGCCTTTTCAGCGGTGCTCGACGCCGGCTGCGGACCTGGCAGCATGAGTCGCTACTGGCGTGAGGCCGGCAGTCATGTGACGGCGCTCGATCTCTCGGTTGAGATGCTGGCGCAGGCCCAGCGCGACGAGTGCGCGCATCGTTATCTTGCTGGGGATATTGAGTCGCTGCCGCTGGCCGATGCCTGCGTCGATCTGGCGTGGAGCAATCTGGCGGTGCAGTGGTGCGAGAGTCTGGCCGGCGCGCTCGACGAGCTGTGCCGGGTGGTGCGCCCCGGCGGTCGGGTGGCGTTCAGCACCTTGCTGGCCGATTCGCTTCCCGAGCTGAATCAGGCCTGGTGCGCCATCGACAGACATCCCCATGCCAACCGTTTTCTCAGCGAACAGGCGGTGCGCGAGGCGCTGGCCGGGCGGCGAGCCGTTGGCGAGGTTCACGCCGTCAGCCTGCCCTTTGCCGATGCCCTGAGCGCGATGCGTTCGCTCAAAGGGATTGGGGCAACACACTTGCATCAGGGGCGCAGCGCGGTGCCGTTGAGCCGGGGAAAGCTGCGTCAGCTGCAGCTGGCCTGGCCAAAACAGCAGGGCCAGTGCCCGCTGACGTACCATCTTTTTACAGGAGTCATTGCACGTGACTAAACGTTTTTTCGTCACAGGAACCGACACTGAAGTCGGTAAGACGGTCGCCAGCTGCGCCCTGTTGCAGGCGGCAAGGCTGTCAGGCCTGAAGTGCGCGGGCTATAAACCGGTCGCTTCCGGAAGTGAGTTGACGGCGCTCGGGCTGCGTAACGATGATGCGCTGGCACTCCAGCGTAATAGCGGGGTGGCGCTGAGCTATGCGCAGGTTAACCCCTTTACCTTCGCCGAACCGACCTCACCGCATATCGTGAGCGCGGAGGAGGGGCGGCCGATTACGGGCGATGCGCTTTCTGCCGGGCTTCGTGAACTGGAGACGCTGGCGGAATGGGTGCTGGTGGAGGGGGCGGGGGGCTGGTTTACGCCGCTCTCCGCGACGCTGAGTTTTGCCGACTGGGTTCGCGACGAACAGCTGCCGGTCATTCTGGTGGTCGGCATTAAACTCGGCTGCATCAACCACGCGCTGCTGACGGCCCAGGCGGTACGTCAGGCCGGGCTGCCGCTGGTGGGCTGGATTGCAAACGACATCCAGCCGCCGGGTAAACGCCATGCAGAATATCTGGTGACCCTCAACGATCGACTTGCGGCTCCGTTGCTGGGTGAGATCCCATGGCTGGCGGACGCGTCGCGGCGTGAGGATCTCGGCCAGTATCTGGATCTCAGCGCGCTGGATCGGGCGTCATCCACTGTGCCAGCAGCGGTTCATCCAGCTGGATAACGCGGCCTTGCGCCACGTTACGCCCGCGATGCAGCAGGCAAAAACGGTCCGCTACCCGGCGAATAAACGGCAGGTGCTGTTCGGCAAGCAGCACCGTTAAGCCGATGTCGCGGTTCAGGCGCACCAGCAGGTCACCCAGCTTATGCACGAAGTGCTGTCCGCTGCCGCGCGAAGGCTCATCAAGAATCAGCAGACGCGGCCGGACAACCAGCGCTCTCGCCAGCGCCAGCTGGTACTGGTCATCTTCAGACAACATGGCGGCTTTATGCTGACGTCGTCCGTAGAGATCCGGAAAAAAATCGTAAATCTCCCCCTTGACGGCGACGCCCGGGTTCCCTCCGGCGGCCAGCGCAATATGCAGATTCTCCTCGACGCTCAGTTGAGAAAAGATCCGCCTGTCCTGCGGGACATAGCCGATGCCAATAATCGAACGGGAATGGGCGGATAGCGGCGTGATATCGCAGGGCGGCGAACCGACGTCATGCCAGGTCATACTGCCGCTGGCGACCGGAAGATGCCCGGTAATGCAGTTCACCAGCGTGGTTTTCCCCATCCCCTGGAGTCCCATCACACAGGTGCACTCCCCCGGCTGAAGTTCAAGGTCGACATTCCATAGCGTGTGCTGATTTCCGTAGTACTGATTGACTGCGCGTAGGCTCAACATAGACGTTTTCTCCTGTTTGGGGATAGCGGGCGACATGAAGATTCTGCAAATCTCTTGCCAGGAAAAAGAAGTTTCGGTTTTTTCCCGTATGGGCAGCTGCGGCGGGGCGGGGTGAAGGCGGGCCAGCGAGGCGGTTGCACTCTCCCGGTGCTAACGGGTATGAAAAATGGTGCAGAAAGCAACAAAAAGGCAGGCACCCTTAGCTGATAAATATCAAAAATAATTCGATAATTTTTTTTAGGCGGTCGATTTTCACCGCCGGTCGATTTCTGCGGGGTGGCAGAAGCCATGGCCTGCAGACACTTATCCACTATTCCTGTGGATAACCTTGTGTATTAGAGTTAGAGAACTTGCGGTAAGCTAGAGATTACGCGGCCTGCGGCTGAATTGGCGCGAAACCCATCTTTTGTTTAATATCATTAAATATCAATTAGTTGAATAAAAGCAATGGCTGTAAGGAAAGTGTCACCTGATGCCATAAAAGATTCACCACCTTGCTTGACAAATGTTAAATGATAAATTTTTTTGGGGATAACCCTACTGTCTGGCGGATTATTCTGCAGGATGGTCTTTTTTTACCCCAAAACGACGCGCATGCCGACGATTTCAGGAACAAACGATAATCGAACACTGTTTTTATATCCAGTATTATTTATTGGCAAAAATGAGCGTGAAGGGTAGAATTAAACACCTGCCGCATATCACCAGGCGCTTCATCCTTCTTCAGGGCCAGACATATGAGTAAAACGTTCACGCTGCATTCCGCATTCCGTCCTTCTGGCGACCAGCCGGAAGCTATCCGACGCCTGGAAGAGGGGCTGGAAGATGGTCTGGCGCACCAAACGCTGCTGGGGGTGACCGGGTCGGGTAAGACGTTCACCATTGCTAACGTTATCGCCGATCTCCAGCGTCCGACGATGGTGCTGGCGCCGAATAAGACCCTGGCGGCGCAGCTGTACGGCGAAATGAAAGAGTTCTTCCCGGACAATGCGGTGGAATATTTCGTCTCCTACTACGATTACTATCAGCCTGAAGCCTACGTGCCGAGCTCAGACACCTTCATCGAGAAGGATGCGTCGGTGAACGAGCATATCGAGCAGATGCGTCTGTCGGCGACCAAAGCGCTGCTTGAGCGGCGCGATGTGGTGGTGGTGGCTTCAGTATCGGCTATCTACGGTCTGGGCGACCCGGATCTCTACCTGAAGATGATGCTGCACCTGACCACCGGCATGCTGATCGACCAGCGGGCGATTTTGCGCCGCCTGGCGGAGCTGCAGTATACCCGTAACGATCAGGCCTTCCAGCGCGGCACCTTCCGCGTGCGCGGTGAAGTGATCGACGTCTTCCCGGCGGAATCCGACGATATTGCGCTGCGTATCGAGCTGTTCGATGAAGAGGTTGAGCGGCTGTCGCTGTTCGATCCGCTTACCGGTCAGGTTGAATCGACGATTCCGCGCTATACCATCTACCCGAAAACGCACTACGTGACGCCACGCGAGCGCATCGTGCAGGCGATGGAAGAGATTAAAGTCGAGCTCGCCGACAGGCGGAAGGTGCTGCTGGAGAACAACAAGCTGCTGGAAGAGCAGCGTCTGAGCCAGCGTACTCAGTTCGACCTCGAAATGATGAACGAGCTCGGCTACTGCTCCGGTATCGAAAACTACTCGCGCTATCTTTCCGGGCGCGGGCCGGGCGAGCCGCCGCCGACGCTGTTTGACTACCTGCCGGCGGATGGACTGCTGGTGATCGACGAATCCCACGTCACCATTCCGCAAATCGGCGGCATGTACCGCGGCGACCGGGCGCGTAAAGAGACGCTGGTGGAGTACGGCTTCCGTCTGCCGTCGGCGCTGGATAACCGCCCGCTGAAGTTCGAAGAGTTTGAGGCGCTGGCGCCGCAGACCATTTACGTCTCAGCGACGCCGGGTCCTTATGAGCTGGATAAATCCGGCGATGAGGTGGTCGATCAGGTGGTACGTCCGACCGGGCTGCTTGACCCGCTGATCGAAGTGCGTCCGGTGGCGACTCAGGTCGATGACCTGCTGTCGGAAATTCGCATCCGCGTCGCCATCAACGAGCGGGTGCTGGTCACCACCCTGACCAAACGCATGGCGGAAGATTTAACCGAGTATCTGGAAGAGCACGGCGAACGCGTGCGCTACCTGCACTCCGATATCGATACCGTAGAGCGTATGGAGATCATCCGCGACCTGCGGCTGGGCGAGTTCGATGTTCTGGTCGGTATCAACCTGCTGCGTGAAGGGCTGGATATGCCGGAAGTGTCGCTGGTGGCAATTCTGGATGCCGATAAAGAGGGCTTCCTGCGTTCCGAACGCTCGCTGATTCAGACCATCGGCCGCGCCGCGCGTAATATCAACGGTAAAGCGATTCTGTATGGCGATAAAATTACGGCTTCGATGGCGAAAGCCATCAGCGAGACCGAGCGTCGCCGTGAGAAGCAGCGGCGCTATAACGAAGAGCACGGCATCACCCCGCAGGGGCTGAATAAAAAAGTGGTCGACATTCTGCAGCTGGGCAGCAATCTGGCGAAGACGAAAACCAAGGGCCGCGGAAAATCACGTTCGCCGGTTGAGGCGGATACGCCTGAGGTAGTGCTGACGCCAAAAGCGCTGCAGCAGAGAATTCACGAGCTGGAAGGGCAGATGATGCAGCATGCGCAGAATCTGGAGTTTGAAGAAGCCGCGCAAATTCGTGACCAGCTGCATCAGCTGCGCGAGCTGTTTATTGCGGCGTCCTGATCCCGCAGGAGGCGATGCGCCGCGCGTGGAGCCAGGCAGTGTGACGGGACGCCGATTTTTTGTTATTCCGCGGCGTTTTCCGCTTGGCTTAATGTCTGCTTAATCTTGCCAGGCGACACTATCTTCATTCTGATGAGGATAGTGTCATGCAAAAATTAACCTTCCGTGAGTCTCTGGCCGTTACCTGCGCTGTTGTTGTGGTTGTCGCTTTTGTCCATCAGTGGGTGCTGACTTTCTAACGCGAAGGCTTAGGAAACAGAATCCAGCCGCGAACGCCGGGGCCAGGCTGGCGGTTATGTAAGAAGAACTGGGCATCGTGCAGCTGAACGATGCGCGTCACAATGCTTAATCCCAGACCGATTCCTCCGTAGCGGCTGTCCATACGGACAAACGCTTTGCTCAGTTCGCCGCTTTTCGCTTCATCAATCCCCGGACCTTCATCTTCCACGGCCATAACCGGCGTTGTACCGGCCTGTATGGCGATTTTTATCTTTGACCCTGCCGGGCTATAGCGATGCGCATTCTCCACCAGATTACGCAGCACAACGCGCAGCAGCGTGGCATCGCCGGAGACGACAACATCTTTGGCATCATCTCCGTCGGGGAGGGCGAGCTCCAGCGTCTGCTGGCGCTGTTCCAGCATGCTCTCCAGTTCACCGCGAATCGGTTCGACCACATCCTCTTGCAGCAGCACGCGCTGGTAGCTCCCGGCGGAAAATGACTGCCCGACGCGCGCCAGCTGCAGCAGCTGTGAGATGCTGTTGGTCATCTGATCCAGACGCTGGATCAGCTGACCCACCTCCACATGGTGCACTTTCGCCATCAGCTCCAGATGCAGGCGCAGTCCCGCCAGCGGGGTACGCAGCTCGTGCGCGACGTCAGCGGTGAACAGACGTTCGCGATCGAGGGTTAAGTTAAGGCGAGAAACCAGCTGATTAATCGCTGTCGTCACCGCCGTCACTTCCGGAACGGATTCCGTCAGCGTAATCGGCTGCAGGTTATCCGGCGTGCGGCTCTCCAGCTCAGTTTGCAGATTCGACAGCGGTCGGGTGATTTTTCTCACCGCCACCAGACTGATATACAGCGCCAGGCCGACGATCAGCAGGCTGGGTATTAACAGACTGGCGACCGCCTCGCGCACTTCGTGTTCAACGTGCTTTTGGTTGTTATGTCCTTCGATGGCGCTCGCCACCAGCAGCTGAATCTGCTCTTTGCTTTCATGCCATAACCAGAAAACGCTGATCAGCTGACAGACCACCAGAATGGAGCCGATCGTCAGCAGCAGGCGGTGACGCATGGTCCAGGTTTCACTTGCGAACAGTGCCATGGCGTTATTCCGTTCCTGAATTATTCACCAGCATATAGCCAAACCCCCTGACGGTACGAATGCGGGCTTTGCCCACTTTTTCGCGCAGGTTATGGATATGAACCTCCAGCGTATTGGTGGCGGGTTCATTGTCCCAGCTGTAGATATCGTTGTAGAGAATTTCACGGTGTACCGGGCTGCCTGCTTTCATCATCAGGCGAGAGAGCAAGGCGTACTCTTTCGGCGTCAGGTCCAGCGCATCGCCGCCCAGCCATACCAGGCGACGGGTTATGTTCAGCCGCAGGTTGCCCACGGCCATTTCGTTGTCGCCCTGGTTATTATGGCGGCGGAGCAGCGCGCGGATGCGGGCGTTCAGCTCTTCCAGCGCGAAAGGTTTCACCAGATAATCATCCGCGCCGGTGTCGAGACCGCTGATGCGATCTTCAACGGTATCGCGGGCGGTCAGGATCAGAACCGGCTGGCTGAATTTTTCCCGGCGCATGCGCGTCAGGAAGTGCAGACCATCTTCATCCGGCAGGCCGAGGTCGAGTACGATCAGGCTGTAATGGTTGCTGGCGAGGGACAGGGCGGCCTCGTGAGCAGTGGCGACGCCATCACAGACATATCCCTCGCTTTGCATTGCCAGGATCAGGCCTTGTAACAGGAGTGCGTCGTCTTCAATGACTAAGATTTTCATCTGGCGGTCTCGCTTCTGCACGGCGTTAAAATATCATCGGTTGCCTGGTATTCGTGGGTATCAACCCCAAGAAGCCCGAGCAAGGTAGAAAACAGATTATCCTGAGAATAAGGGTCTGTTTTAGCTCTTTGTTGCAGACACTGGCTGGAAACGCCATAGCGCTGCTGGTAATCCTGGGACAACCACAGCAGCATCGGTACGTGCTTTTGCGTTTCCGGGGCGATTGACCACGGCAGCCCGTGTAAATAGACGCCATCTTCGCCCAGCGACTCGCCGTGATCGGAGAGGTAAACCAGGCTGGTGGTGAATTTATCCTGCTTTGACTGCAGTAATTTTATCGCCTTATCAACTACATAGTCGATATACAGAATTGTATTATCGTAGGTGTTGGTCAACTGCTGCTGGCTGCAGCTCTGGATTTCGTTGGTATCGCAGGTTGGGGTGAATTTTCTGAATTCAGCAGGGTAGCGATTATAATACGTCGGACCGTGGCTGCCGATGGTGTGCAGCACGATAATTCCGTCCTGTTGCAGATTGTCGATGTAGCTCTCCAGATTATGGAACAGCACTTCATCGTAACATTCCCCCTCGATGCACTGACCGGTCAGGTTCAGGTCGGTCACGTTCTGATGCGGGACGCGATCGCAGGCGCCCTTACAGCCCCCGTCGTTGTCGTTCCACAACACCCGAATGCCGGCGCGTTGCAGGATATCGAGAACGCCTTCCTGATGGTGGGCCAGTTCTTCATCGTAATGCGCACGCGGCATGTTGGAGAACATGCAGGGTACCGACACCGCGGTGGCCGTGCCGCACGAGGTGGTGTTCGCAAAGTAGATGACATCATCTTGTTTGAGTCGCGGATTGGTCTCGCGTTCGTAGCCGCCCAGCGAGAAATTCTGCGCGCGCGATGTCTCTCCCAGCACCAGAATGGTCAGGTTTTTGCGCGGACCGCTGTGCATTTCGGGTTTTTGCACGGCATCTTCGCCAATTTTTACCAGCGGCAGGTTGTCCATCTTGTTGTGCGCATACCATGAGTTGATGGCGACGATGCTGTTGGAGGGGCTCAGGGATTTCACCAGCTCTTTATTGTTGCGAAAGACCGAGGCGTAATCTTTATAAAACAGCGCAGCGACCAGAACGATCAGCAGGGCCGATACGAGGATATTCAGCAGACGTACCGCGATGCTGCGCCACACCGTTTTGGCTTTACTGATTTTTATCCACCAGGCGAAGGCGACCATCAGAACACCGGACAGTCCCAGCGTCAGCACCATCTTACCGGACATCAGGGCGAAGCTTTCCGCCGGCGTGGTATCCAGAATGTTGGTAATCATGGCGCGGTCGATGACGACGCCGAAGCTCCAGATAAAATACTGGGCCGAGGCGCTCAGCAGAATAAACAGGCTAATAACGAGGCGGTCGAGCTTGAGGAACGAGGCGAGCGTGGTGAGAATATTCATCACGCTGAAGGCAACCACCGGCATGCTGAGGAATACCAGCCAGTTGTGCAGGCTGTTTACCGGCAGCAGGGTGAACACCTGACGATAGAACGCGAGATTGAGCAGCAGCCCGACATAGAGGGCAAAAATTATCAGATAAACCGTACGGCTCATGACCGGCCGACGTAAAGTGAATAACGACATAGCAACAATCCTGGGACTAAGATAGTTGCCATGGTGCCACCTTTATTTTAAGACAACCTTAATATTTTAATATAAAGGTCTGGCGCGTCGTTACCCGCGCCTTCTCGTCTCTCGAGAGCTAACCTAAAGCCTGGATCGCTTTTTCCAGCGCGTTACGTAACAGCACCCGGTCGTGGCGATAGGGAACATCTGCGGCATCCAGCGGCGTTTGCACAATCGCCCGGTTTTCCAGACCGGTAGTATCGGTTTTCGGCCCAACAACGATGGCATCGATCACTCGCTTGCCAACATAGTGCTCCATAATCCCGACCCTGTCCGCCAGCGTCAGATTCGCGGCCGGGCTGTGTTCTTTGCCGAGATTGTCGATAAAGACCATGGTCGCCGGCGTTCGGCGCAGCGCCTGCGCCATCTCATCGAGCAGCAGAATCGGCAGCAGGCTGGTATAGAAACTTCCGGGGCCAATCAGGATTAAATCGGCTTCTGCGATAGCCTCTACCGCTTCGCGGGTCGCCGGCACCGGTGGGGAGAGCATCAGCTCCTTCGGGACGCAGGGCAACTGGTCGATATTGACTTCGCCGTAGACTTCATGGCCTTCGTGGTCAATGGCCATCAGATCCACCGGTTGTTCCGACATCGGAATCAGGAATGCGTCCACTTTTAGCAGATTTCTGATTAAATTGATCGCCTCTAAAGGCCGTACGCTCAGGTGATCCAGAGCCTTTAACATCAGATTTCCGAGGTTATGCCCGGAAAGTTCGCCATTACCGGAGAAACGGTACTCAAACATCGCCGAAGCAATGCTGGGTTCGGCGATCAGCTGGTTAAGGCAGTTGCGCATATCGCCCCAGGCGATGCCGCCTTCGGAACGGCGAATTCGCCCCGTCGAGCCGCCGTTATCGGTAGTCGTGACGATCCCGGTAAGACGTGAGCCGAGCGATGAGAGTGACGACATCACCCGGCCCAGACCGTGTCCTCCGCCAAGTGCCACTACGCGATCCAGATCGGCGAACGTACGAGTGCGCATACACATTCCTTATCTCAATTAAACGGGCTCACAGTAACCGATCTACCCCTAAAAGACGATGCCCGGATCCTGACAAAATGACCGATATCAATGCAAAAGCCTGGTTTTTGGCTATTCTGTACCGAAAATGCACGATTGTGTCGATATATACATAATTATATAACGAAAGTGAGAATGGCGAAACTGTCGTTTCCGCGCTACTATCGGCATAAACCAATTAACACTCTAGCCTCTGTGCCTGTGTCGCAAGATATGGTGCTTTGGCCGTGACAGCCTCGCTTGTCACCAGGGCGTGGGAAGAAATGACCGCGTCTCCCGTACTTGGAAAGGTGTATATGGCTTCACAGCTTACCGATGCATTTGCGCGTAAGTTTTATTACTTGCGCCTGTCAATTACCGATGTGTGTAACTTTCGTTGCACCTATTGCCTGCCGGATGGTTACAAACCCGGCGCGGTCACCAACAAAGGCTTTCTCAGCGTTGATGAAGTACGCCGCGTCACGCGCGCTTTCTCTGCCCTCGGCACCGAGAAGGTGCGGCTGACCGGCGGCGAACCCTCTTTACGCCGCGACTTTGCCGATATCATCGCCGCCGTACGTGAAAACAGCGCGATTCGCCAGATAGCGGTCACCACCAATGGCTATCGTCTGGCCCGCGACGTCAGCCAGTGGCGTGATGCCGGACTGACGGCGATTAACGTCAGCGTTGACAGCCTCGACGCGCGCCAGTTTCACGCCATTACCGGGCAGGATAAATTTCACCAGGTCATGGACGGCATTGATGCCGCCTTTGCCGCCGGTTTTGAGAAGGTGAAGGTCAATACCGTGCTGATGCGCGATGTGAACCATCATCAGCTCGACACCTTCCTCGCGTGGATCCAACCCCGACGCATTCAGCTGCGTTTCATCGAGCTGATGGAAACCGGCGAGGGCAGCGACCTGTTCCGGCGTCACCATATTTCCGGCATGGTGCTGCGCGACGAGCTACTGCGTCGCGGCTGGATCCACCAGATCAGCCAGCGCAGCGACGGCCCGGCCCAGGTCTTTTGTCACCCGGATTACGCCGGGGAAATTGGCTTAATCATGCCGTACGAGAAAGATTTCTGCGCCAGCTGCAACCGTCTCCGCGTCTCCTCCGTGGGCAAACTGCATCTGTGTCTGTTCGGCGACGGCGGCGTGGATCTGCGCGACCTGCTTGTCGAGGACCAGCAGCAGGCGGCGCTGGAAGCGCGCATCTCCGAAGCATTAACCCATAAAAAACAAACCCATTTCCTGCATCAGGGCAACACCGGTATTACGCAAAACCTGTCGTATATTGGCGGATAATTGATTCTAAAGGAGCGAACAGATGAGTCAGGCCAGCGCTGAGTTTAACCCGACCCGTATTGCTATTCTCACCGTCTCCAGCCGGCGTGGCGAAGAGGATGATACCTCAGGCCACTGGCTGCGTGATGCGGCGCAGGAAGCGGGCCACCGTATTGTTGATAAGGCGATTGTTAAAGAGAACCGCTATGACATCCGCGCCCGGGTCTCGGCGTGGATAGCCAGCGATGATGTGCAGGTGGTGCTGATCACCGGTGGAACCGGGTTTACCGACGGGGATCAGGCGCCGGAGGCGCTGCGGCCGCTGTTTGACCGTGAAGTCGAAGGGTTTGGCGAAGTTTTCCGCATGCTTTCCTTTGAAGAAATCGGCACCTCGACGCTGCAGTCCCGGGCCATTGCCGGCATGGCGAATCGCACGCTGATTTTTGCCATGCCGGGCTCAACCAAAGCCTGTCGCACCGCGTGGGAAAATATCATTGCTCCGCAGCTGGATGCCCGTACGCGCCCATGTAACTTTATCTCTCATCTTAAGAAATAAGCGATGTCACAACTCACCCATATTAACGCCGCCGGCGAGGCGCACATGGTCGATGTTTCTGCCAAGGCCGAGACGGTACGCGAAGCCCGGGCTGAAGCCTATGTTGAAATGCGGCCGGAGACGCTGGCGATGATCATCGACGGCAGCCACCATAAAGGCGATGTCTTCGCCACCGCCCGCATTGCCGGTATCCAGGCGGCAAAACGCACCTGGGAGCTGATCCCGCTGTGTCACCCGCTGATGCTGAGTAAAGTCGAGGTCAATTTGCAGGCCCAGCCGGAACACAAACGGGTACGCATCGAATCGCTGTGCCGTCTGACCGGCAAAACCGGCGTGGAGATGGAAGCGCTGACCGCTGCTTCCGTGGCGGCGCTGACGATTTACGATATGTGCAAAGCGGTGCAAAAAGATATGGTGATTGGCCCGGTGCGTCTGCTGGCGAAAAGCGGCGGCAAATCCGGGGATTTCAAGGCGGACGAGACTCATGATTAAGGTTCTGTTTTTTGCCCAGGTGCGTGAACTGGTTGGCACTGAATCCCTGACCCTTGAGGTCGATGCGCTGTCGACGGTCGAAACCGTACGGCGTCAGCTTTCCGGCCGCAGCGAACGTTGGGCGCTGGCGCTGGAAGAGGGCAAACTGCTGGCGGCGGTAAACCAGACGCTGGCCCCCTTTGACCATCCGCTGGTGGCCGGCGACGAAGTGGCGTTCTTTCCGCCGGTTACGGGAGGTTAAATGACGCAGACTCGCATTATCGTCAGCCACGATCGTTTTTGCGTCGGCGACGAATATCCGTGGCTGGCCGAACGCGATGAAGACGGCGCGGTGGTCACTTTTACCGGAAAAGTACGTAATCACAATCTCGGGGACAGCGTTAAGGCGCTGACTCTCGAACACTACCCGGGAATGACGGAAAAATCGCTGGCGGAAATCGTTGAGCTGGCGCGCGAACGTTGGCCGCTCGGCCGGGTGACGGTGATTCACCGCATCGGCGAAATGTGGCCAGGCGAAGAGATTGTGTTCGTTGGCGTGACCAGCGCGCACCGCAGCAGCGCTTTTGCCGCCGGAGAGTTCATTATGGATTACCTGAAAACCCGTGCGCCGTTCTGGAAGCGGGAAGCGACACCGGAAGGCGAACGCTGGGTGGATGCACGCGATAGCGATCGCCAGGCGGCAGAGCGCTGGTAGTGTGGTACGCTTACTAAGAGAAAACGTGTTAATCAGGAGACAGTCATGGACAGATTCCCTCGTTCAGATTCCATTATTCAGGCGCGCAGCGGCCTGCAAACCTATATGGCCCAGGTTTACGGCTGGATGACGGTCGGGCTGCTGTTGACGGCATTCATTGCGTGGTTTGCCGCCAATACGCCGGCGGTCATGATGTTTGTCTTTTCCAGCAAAATAACCTTTTTTGGTTTGATTATCGCCCAGCTGGCGCTGGTATTCGTGCTTTCCGGGATGGTGCAGCGCCTGAGCGCAGGGATGGCGACCACGCTGTTTATGCTCTATTCGGCGCTGACCGGACTGACGCTATCCAGTATCTTCCTTGTCTATACCTATTCGTCGATTGCCAGCACCTTTGTGGTCAGCGGCGGGATGTTTGGGATAATGAGCCTCTATGGCTATACCACGAAGCGCGATCTCAGCGGTTTCGGCAACATGCTGTTTATGGCCTTAATTGGTATTGTCCTGGCTTCGTTGGTCAACTTCTGGCTGAAGAGTGAAGCGCTGATGTGGGCGATTACCTATATCGGGGTGATCGTGTTTGTCGGCCTGACCGCTTATGACACGCAGAAACTGAAAAACATCGGCGAGCAGATCGATACGCGAGACACCTCCACGCTGCGTAAGTACTCCATTCTCGGCGCGCTGACGCTGTATCTGGACTTTATCAACCTGTTCCTGATGCTGCTGCGTATTTTCGGCAACCGCCGTTAACGCCTTTGCTCCCCGGGCCGCGCCTGGCCCGGGGAGCGCGGATTATCCCGGCCCTCTCTCTTATCCGTCCGCCAGCTTACGCTGATTCTTTTCGCGTAATGTTTTCGCCCGACTCTCCAGCAGCAGATAGCCGACGGTAGCGATAAGCAGCGGCAAAAAGTAATACAGCGCGCGCCAGGCCAGCAGGGCGGCAATAATCGCCCCGCGGCTAATCGACTCGGCGGAAAGCATGGCGATAAAAACGGCTTCCAGCACGCCGATCCCGGCAGGAATATGCACAATGACGCCGGCAATACTGCTGACCAGCAGCACGCCCAGTACGAGGAAATAATCGACCTGCTGCGCCATCAGCAGCCAGATAATCGCGCCCATCACCATCCAGTTTGCCACCGAAAGCGCCATCTGCAGCAGAGCGAACCGCCATGACGGCAGCACCAGCCGTTGGCCTTTAATCGTCAGATGGCGCCGACGGGCGAAGGCGCAGGCCCACAGATAAACTGCGGACATCGCCAGCAGTCCGCCCCCGATGAGCCGCAGCGTGTTCTGGCTGATATACCAGTGCGCCGGTAACGCCACCAGATTGGCACTGAAAATCACGCCGCCCAGCAGAATAAAGCCCAGCCAGTTGGTGGTGATGCTCAAGGAGAAAATGCGCGTAATGGTCCCGCCGCTCAAACCGAGACGCGAATAGAGGCGGTAGCGCATACCGATACCGCCGACCCAGGTACTGAGGGTCAGATTAAAGGCGTAGCAGATAAACGACACCAGCATCACCTGCCGTTTAGCCAGTTTATGTCCGCACCAGGCGCGCCCCAGCAGATCGTAGCAGCCATAAATCAGGTAGCTCGCTATCGTCAGCCCCACCGCGCCGAGCAGAGCGGTGCGATCGTAGTGACGAATCACCTTCCAGACCGCCGGCCAGTCTACTTTTTGCGCATAAACCACCAGCAGGGCCGTCACAGCGAGGAAGAAAATGACGGTAAAGATCTTTTTCGCCATCCGCCTGCGAGGGGGTGATTTTGCCATCAGGGTTTTACCTCCTGATTGGTCGCATCCAGCCGATCCTGGGTTTCAATTTCTGGCTGCACAGGCGGTCGGACCCGCGCCAGATGCGGCGTGTGGGCAGGCAGCCAGCCTATCCACGCCGGGAAGTGGCGCAGAAAGTGGAAGGCCAGCACGCTGGTACCCACATTCCACCAGCTGCGCTTTGGCAACATCGACTTGTCCACTTGCATGCAGTCCTCGGCGATCAGTCCGTTGAGGTTATCGCGCAAGGTCTGGTTAAACTGACGATCGTGGATAATCAGGTTAGCTTCCAGATTTAATGAGAGGCTCAGCGGGTCGAGATTGCTCGAGCCGACGGTGGCCCAATGGTCGTCGGCGAGGGCAACTTTGCCGTGCAGCGGCCGGCGGCGATACTCAAATATCTGTACGCCCCCGTTGACCAGATAGCGATACAGCAGGCGGGCGCCGACTTTAACGATTGGGATATCCGGCTCGCCCTGCACGATCAGCTTAACCCGCACGCCGCGGCGGGCGGCGTTACGCATCGCATGCAGCAGCCGGTAGCCGGGGAAAAAGTAGGCGTTGGCAATGATCACTTCCCGGCGGGCGTTAGCCAGCATCTTGAGATAATGGCGTTCAATATCATCGCGATGTTCTTGATTATCCCGCCAGACAAACAGCGCCTGCGCTTCTCCGGGGCTGCGGTTGATCGCCGGCTGGTGTCGACGCCGGAGCCACCAGCGGCGCGTCTCTTCGCTGGCCGGGAGATTTTCCAGCTCAAATTGCAGGATATCCTGCACCACCGGTCCCTCCACCTGAACGGCATAATCCTGTTTTGCCTCCGGGCCGTAGTCGGTCATGTGCTCGGCGGAGTAATTGATGCCCCCGACGAAGGCCGTCGTCTCATCGATCACCACGATTTTGCGGTGCATGCGGCGGAACAGATTGGTGCGCATGCCGAACAGGCGCGGGCGCGGATCGTAGTAGCGAAAAATCACGCCGGCGGCACTCAGCTCATTGACGAAGCGCTCACTCAGGTCGGGAGAACCGTAGCCGTCGAGCAGTACTTCGACCCGTATCCCGCGGCGTGCGGCTTTTAACAGCACGGCGTGCAGCTGCCAGCCCACGTCATCTTCAAACCAGATAAACGTTTCGAGGATCACTTTTCGCTGCGCGCGGGCGATGGCGGCAAACAGTGCCGGATAGTAGTTATCGCCGTTCTCCAGGAGCTGGATGCGGTTTCCTTCCTGCCAGCTGCATTTCATAGATGAATCTCCACGCTCAGCGGGGCATGATCAGAGAGGTGACGCCAGGGCCGAAGTGGCAACGCCGTCGGGTGGCTGGCATGGGCATTTTTCACGTAGATCCGGTCAAGGCGCAGGAGCGGAAGACGCGCCGGGAAGGTTCTCGCCGGGCGGCCATGGGCGCGGGTAAAAATCTCCTCCAGCCCGGCCTGCGACTTTAGCACCCGGTTAGCCTGCTGGCGCCAGTCGTTAAAATCGCCGGCCACCACCACCGGCTGCCGGGCGGGCAGGTCGTTGACCCGCCTGGCGAGCATTGCCAGCTGGGCCGATCGTTGCCGCGCACTCAGGCCGAGGTGCACACAAATCAGGTGTAGCGCCGCGCTTTGCGGCGGAACGATTCGGCAGTAGAGCAGACCGCGCTTTTCGCTGTTGCCAACGGAGATATCGATATTTTCATTATATTCAATAGGAAAGCGGGATAGCACGGCATTACCGTGATGGCCTTCGGGGTAGACCGCGTTGCGTCCGTAGGCGTATTCGCTCCATAGGGTATCGGCAAGAAACTCATAATGGCTGCGGTCCGGCCAGTTTTCGATCTGCAGCGAATGAATCTCATGCGCCCCGGTAACCTCCTGCAGACAGACGATGTCGGCGCTGACGCTGCGGATGGCGTCGCGCAGTGCCGGCAACATGAAGCGTCGATTAAACGTCGTAAAGCCTTTATGGATGTTAATTGTCAGCACGTTTAACGAAAATCTGCACGTTTGCTCAGCCATATTTCCCCGGTCAATGTCACTTTCCTGAATGAAATAGTGTAGTAGGTGTCACAAAAAGATGCGGTGTTCCGGAATTTTCCGTAAAGTGCGGTACTCTGAGTTACAGATAAAGATCCTTCAGGAGAGAAGCCATGAAGTGGCAACAACGTGTACGCGTCGCAACTGGCCTCAGTTGCTGGCAGATTATGTTGCATCTACTGGTCGTGGCAGTACTGGTGATGGGTTGGATGAGTGGCGCGCTGGTTCGCGTCGGATTAGGGCTGTGCGTACTGTACGGCGTCACGTTACTGTCGATGCTGTTTTTACAGCGTCACCACGAAGCACGCTGGCGCGATGTCGGTGACTTCCTTGAGGAACTCACCACCACCTGGTACTTTGGCGTAGCGGTTATCGTGCTGTGGCTGCTGTCGCGCGTGCTGCACAATAATCTGCTGCTGGCTGTCGCCGGGGTGGCGATTCTGGCAGGCCCGGCCGTGGTCTCCTTGCTGGCGAAAGATAAGCACCGAGCGTTCGGGCTGCAGCAAGGCGGTAACGCTGCCAATCCCCAGAAGCACAGATAGCTGTGCGAACGGGGCCGTTCAAATCCGCCGGCAGCAGATTTGAACGATAGCGGCGATTAGGCGATCTTTCTGCGGAACATCGCATACGCCGCTGAACCCGTCGTGGCCGCTATGACCAGTAGCGGCCACAAACTTCCCCAAACAATCTCCAGACTCGCATCCTTCAAATAAATCTGCTTGGTGATGTCAGTAAAGTGACGAATCGGGTTTATCCATGTCACGTCCTGCAACCACTGCGGCATATTCTCAACCGGCGAGACGTAGCCGGAGAGCAGGATCGCCGGCATCATAAAGACGAAAACGCCGATGAAGGCCTGCTGCTGGGTTGAGCACAAAGACGAAATCAGCAGACCGAATCCCACCAGCGACAAACCGTAAATGACCATCGTAAAGTAAAACAGCAGCAGCGAACCGGCGAAGGGGATTTGATACGCCCAGATGCCGATAGCCAGCACGATGCTCGCCTGCAGCGTGGCGACAATCAGCGCCGGGACCGCTTTGCCGACGAAAATTTGCCAGGTGGCCAGCGGCGAAACCAGTAGCTGATCGAGCGTGCCTTGCTCACGCTCGCGGGCCACCGAGAGAGACGTGACGATCATCACCCCGATGGTGGTGATCATCGCGATCAGCGACGGGACCACAAACCATTTGTAATCGAGATTCGGGTTATACCAGTTGCGCACGATCAGCTCGCTGTTGTTCGGCTTCGCTTTCCCTTCCAGCAGCTCCTGCTGATAGTTTTTGACGATCTGCTGGAGATAGTTGGCGGCGATTTGCGCGCTGTTCGAGTTGCGTCCGTCCAGTAAGAGCTGGAGCGGTGCGGGCTGGTTGGTGTCGAGATTGCGCGAGAAGTCCGCCGGGAAGCGGATGAGCAACAGCGCTTTTTGCTCATCAATCGTCGGGCGGATCTCCTGCGGGCTCTTGAGGAGCATCACATGGGTGAAGGCCTTAGCCCGGGCGAAACGCTGGGTCAGTTCGACCGCGTGACGGCCGTTGTCTTCGTTGTAGATGGCGATGGTGGCGTTGGTCACTTCCAGCGTTGCGGCGAAGGGAAACAGCAGCACCTGAATCAGAACCGGCATAATCAAAATGGCGCGCGTTTGCGGTTCGCGCAGCAGCGATTGCAGCTCTTTACGAATCAAGGTCCATAAGCGATGAAACATAGTACTTTCCTCATGTCGGGTGGCGCTGCGCTTACCCGACCAACATCATTACCGAAACTGCGCCCAGGTAGCCCGGGCAAGGCGTTCACGCCGCAACCCGGGGAAAGCGCGCAGGGGAATTAATCCAGGCGCCGTTTGGTTTTCAGCCAGGTCAGGCCGATAAACATCACCGCCGAGGCGATTAAAAACAGCGTGTTCACCAGCAGCACCAGCGGAATATTACCGGCGAGAAACAGGCTTTGCAGCGTGCTGACGAAATAGCGCGCCGGGATGATGTAGGTCACCGCACGGATCACCGCCGGCATACTGTCAATCTGGAAAATAAACCCGGAGAGCATAATTGAGGGCAGAAAGGCGGCGTTCAGAGCGACCTGCGCGGCGTTAAACTGATTGCGGGTGATGGTCGAAATGAGCAGCCCCATCCCGAGGGTGCTGAGCAAAAACAGGCTGGTTATCAAGAACAGAATCACCAGCGAACCGCGAAACGGCACGCCGAGGATGAACACCGCCACCAGCATGCACAGCAGCATCGCCAGCATGCCGAGGAAATAGTAGGGAATCAGCTTACACAGCAGCAGCTCCGCGCGGGTGATTTCCGTCGACAGCAGCGCCTCCATGGTCCCGCGCTCCCATTCGCGGGCCACCACCAGCGAGGTCAGAATCGCGCCGACCACCGTCATAATGATGGTAATGGCGCCGGGAATAATAAAGTGCTGGCTGATGGCCGCGGGGTTAAACCAGTAGCGCATCTGTACATCAATCAGCGGTTCGAAGGTTTCCCCGCGATCTTCCGCGCGCTGCTGCTGCCAGATTTGCCAGATGCCCTCCACGTAGCCCTGGGCAAAGTTGGCGGTATTGGGTTCGCTGCCGTCGGTAATCAGCTGGATGGGAGCATTATCGCCGGGGCGCGCCATCTTCTGATCGAAGTCCACCGGGATGACCACCAGCCCACGAATGCGCCCGGCCTGCATCATCTCAATCAGCTGCTGGCGATTGTCGCTGACCGTGGCGTCAATATAGGGTGAGCCGGTCATGGCGTGGACGAAATCCAGCGCCTCTTCGCTTTGTTGCTCCAGCAGTACGCCGACTTTGAGCTTGCTGGAGTCGAGATTGATCCCGTAGCCGAAGATAAACAGCAGCAGCAGCGGAATGACCACCGCAATCAGCCAGCTGCTGGGGTCACGGACGATCTGCCGCGTCTCTTTGACGCACAGGGCGCGCACGCGTCGCCATGAGAGGATTTTAGCGCTCACCGGCATTCTCCTTATCCCAGTCGTGGATCAGGGTGATAAAGGCCTGCTCCATCGTGGGATCGGGCTGTTGATCATTTGCCGCCAGCGCTTTTAGCGCATCCGGCGTGCCGCTGGCGATCAGCTTGCCGTGATACACCAGACCAATACGATCGCAATATTCGGCTTCATCCATAAAGTGGGTCGTCACCATCACCGTCACCCCTTTATCCACCATGCTATTAATATGCAGCCAGAACTCGCGGCGGGTAATGGGGTCGACGCCTGACGTCGGCTCATCGAGAAACAGAATATCGGGTTCATGCATCAGCGAGCAGGCCAGCGCCAGACGCTGCTTATACCCCAGCGGCAGCTCATCGGCCGCATGGCTGGCGATGCTTTTCAGACCAAAAGCGTCGCTCATCCGGGCGATTTTCTCGTTCTGGATCCGACCACGCAGGCCATAAACGCCCGAGAAGAAGCGCAGGTTTTGCTCAACGGTCAGGTTACCGTACAGCGAAAACTTCTGCGCCATGTAGCCGAGATGCTGGCGCGCTTTCCCGGAACTGACTTTCAGGTCCATTCCCAGAACCAGCGCCTTACCGGAGGTCGGCACCAGCAGGCCGCACATCATTTTAAAGGTCGTGGATTTGCCGGCGCCGTTGGGGCCAAGCAGGCCGAAAATCTCCCCACGTTTGACGCG
This sequence comes from Klebsiella sp. YJ, assembly GCF_002108615.1. Classification (NCBI taxonomy): domain Bacteria; kingdom Pseudomonadati; phylum Pseudomonadota; class Gammaproteobacteria; order Enterobacterales; family Enterobacteriaceae; genus Klebsiella; species Klebsiella sp. YJ. The sequence continues at coordinate 218,694 of NZ_MTEG01000002.1, read as the reverse complement.
AAAATCTACGTGGTCGGTAGCGGCGAAGTCGCCGAATTTTTTGGTCAGGCTCTGCGCTTCAATCACCGTCTCATCGGCCGTGCCCTCTACGCGATGGATAATTTCGCCCAGCGGCGATTCCGCGGTCGCGGCGCCGCCCAGCAGATCGATGAATGCATCTTCAAAGCGCGGTGCGGTTTCGGCAATCTCCAGCGTCGGCATGCTAGCGTTGCGCTGCACCTCTTCAACGGTGGCCTCTTTTTTCAGGATCAGGCGTACCGATTTCCCCTGAATGACGCCATCGCTGATCTGCGGCAGCTTGAGCGCTCGTTGCAGGAGGCGACGGTTATTTTCCTCGCGGCTGGAGACGAGGAAACTGCGACCGGCCATGGTTTGGGTCAACGCTTTCGGCTCGCCCTGATAAAGCAGCTGGCCTTCATTCATCAGCAGGACGTCGCGGCACTGTTCTGCTTCATCAAGGTAGGAGGTGCTCCAGAGGATCAGCATCCCGTCACCGGCCAGTTCGTGCACCATTTGCCACAGTTCACGGCGGGAGATAGGATCAACCCCGACCCCTGGCTCATCAAGCAGCAGGACTTTTGGCTCACCCACCAGGGTGCAGGCGAGCCCCAGTTTCTGTTTCATCCCGCCGGAAAGTTTCCCCGCCAGGCGATCGGTAAAGGGGCCGAGGGAGGTAAATTCCAGCAGGCGAGCGAAGGTGTTCCTGCGCGTTTCGCCGGTAACGCTGCGCAGGTCGGCATACAGCGAGAGGTTTTCCATGACCGTCAGGTCTTCGTACAGGCCGAATTTTTGCGGCATATAGCCGAGCACCGCGTGCAGCGCGCTATCGTCGGCAATCGGGTCGAAACCGATCACCCTGGCGGTGCCGTCATCGGCCTTCAGTAGCCCGGCGAGCATGCGCATCAAGGTGGTTTTCCCGGCGCCGTCAGGGCCGACCAGACCAGTAACATAGCCGGCGCGGATAGTGCAGTTGAGCGGCGCAACGGCGGGCCGATCCATGCCGGCGAAGCGGCGGGTTAGCCCGCTGAGCGTGATAACGTCCTCACTCATGTCCGTTCCCGCTGCTGAAGGTGACGGTCACCGGCATCCCCTGGCGCAGCGAATCATCCGCATCGGTGACGACAATACGCAGGCGATAGACGAGGTCAGTACGTAAATCTGGCGTCTCAACGGTCTTCGGCGTAAATTCGGCGACTGGCGACACAAAGCCAATCTTGCCGTGCCAGGGCTGATTCGGGCGACTATCGGTATAGAGCAGCACTTCTCGTCCGGGCACCGCCTGGCCGAGATTTTTTTCATCAATGTAGGCCCGGACCCATACCGGGTGAGTCAGCGACAGCGTCATGACCGTGCCGCCGGCGCTGAGCATGCTACCCGGTTCGACGGCGCGGGTCATCAGCGTGCCGTCGGAAGGGGCGATAAGCGTGGTATCGTGCAGGTCGAGTTTAGCCTGCGCCAGGGCCGCCTGCGCCTGTTCAAGGCTGGCTTTGGCCTGGGCGATTTCCTGCGGCCGGTTGCCGGCGCGATACTGGCGCAGCTTGTCCTGCGCGGATTTTAGCGTCGCCTGAGCCTGGTCGCGGGAGGAGCGCGCGTTTTCCAAATCGTTCACCGAGATGGCGCTGTTCTGACGCAGCCCCAGCTGGCGCTGGTAAAAGTTCTGCGCGTAATCGTACGCGGCCTGCGCCTGTTTGACGGCGGCGGCGGCCTGGGCTATCTCTTCTGCCCGGTAGCCAGCCATCATCAGATCATACTGCGCCTGAGCAGTGGAGACATTCGCCTGAGCCTGCTGTAAGGCGTTCTCATACGGGGCGCGATCCAGCTGGCCGAGTATTTGCCCGGCCTGAATCTTATCGCCCTCATCAACGTTCAGCGATGCCAGTCGTCCGCCGACGCGGAAGCTCATGTTCACGGTACGAATATCGACGTTGCCATACAGAGTCAGCTCCCTTTGCTGGCTGCTTTGATACCACCACCAGCCGCCGCCGAATGCGGCAATCAGCAGCAGTATGAACAAAACGATGATGACGGGTTTTTTCATGATCCCTGGCTCCTTTGCAATAACCCTTGCAGAACGAAATCAATATGGCAGGCGATAACCTGATAAATTTGCTCAGTTTTTTCTTCGTCGAACTGCGTCCATCCGGTGCGCAGCAAAATGGTTTCCCGCCCAAGGCGGAAGGCCAGAATCTCTCCCAGCAGCGCGTGGGTGTGCAGAATCATTGCCGTGTCATCGGCATCGAGGCCGGTAAAGGCGCCGATTAAGCGGGTCAGGTAGCGATGGAGCGGCGCAATCACCTGCCCGTGGATGAGCTGGTAGGCCGGGGTAGGGGAAAGCTGCTCGCGGGAGATGAATTTGCTCAAATTGACCGTGTCATCCTGGGTCAGCAGCAAAATCATATTCTGACAGGCGCGCAGAATCAGAACCCGAATCGCCGCCTTATCCGGAGAAGCTGTCGCCAGCAGCGTTTCCGCCGCTTCGGCATGCGGACGAAAATTATGGCTGATAAAATCGGCAATCCACTGGGCGCAGGCGAGATAGAGATCGTCCTTGGAACCAAAATAGTAGGGGATCGCCGCGATATTTTGCCCGGCCTGCGCGGCAATATCGCGGGTGGTGGCGTGCAGGCCGTATTCGCCGAACTGGGCGATGGCTGCGGCAATGAGCTGGCTTTTGGCTTGTTCGCCTTTGGTTGTCACAGGAGTCGTCGTCATCGCACGATAAAAATTAATCAATCGATTGATTAAGAGTATGACCAATTCGCGTCACTGTCCAGAATAGTGGATACTCTCTTTTGCGTATTTCGCATCACTCTTTGCAAGCGGCGCGTGACGAGGATTAGCCGGCGCAGCGGCCCTGAGGGGATATTTATGCGCTGTGTCACAAAATCTGCTAGACTGCGCCACTTCATGGCATTGTGGTTTTTGCCATCTCTATTCGCAATAATCTCCCCGAAAACTACGCCTGTCACGGGCCGGGGTGGTTTGGAGTTGTTATGTCTTTTGATTCCCTTGGCCTGAACCCTGATATCCTGCGCGCTGTCGCCGAGCAGGGTTACCTTGAGCCAACCCCAATTCAGCAGCAGGCTATCCCTGCGGTGTTGCAGGGACGCGATCTGATGGCCAGCGCCCAGACCGGCACCGGCAAAACGGCAGGCTTTACCCTGCCGCTCCTGCAGCATCTGATTCAGAAAGAGCCGCATGCTAAAGGCCGTCGTCCGGTGCGCGCGCTGATCCTCACGCCAACGCGTGAACTGGCGGCACAAATCGGCGAAAACGTTCGCGATTACAGCAAATACCTGAATATTCGCTCGCTGGTGGTCTTCGGCGGGGTGAGCATTAACCCGCAGATGATGAAGCTGCGCAGCGGCGTCGATGTTCTGGTGGCCACCCCTGGGCGCCTGCTGGATCTTGAACATCAGAATGCCGTCAGCCTGGACAAGGTTGAAATCCTGGTGCTTGATGAAGCCGACCGCATGCTGGATATGGGCTTTATTCATGATATTCGCCGCGTGCTGGCGAAGCTTCCGGCGAAGCGCCAGAACCTGCTGTTCTCCGCGACCTTCTCCGATGACATTAAAGCGCTGGCGGAAAAGCTGCTGCATAACCCGCTGGAAATCGAAGTGGCTCGCCGCAATACCGCTTCCGAGCAGGTGACGCAACACGTCCATTTCGTTGATAAGAAACGTAAGCGGGAACTGCTGTCGCAGATGATCGGTGAAGGTAACTGGCAGCAGGTGCTGGTCTTTACCCGCACCAAACATGGCGCCAACCACCTGGCCGAGCAGCTGAATAAAGACGGCATCCGCAGCGCGGCTATCCATGGCAACAAGAGCCAGGGGGCGCGTACCCGGGCATTAGCCGACTTTAAATCCGGTGGTATTCGCGTGCTGGTGGCGACGGATATCGCCGCGCGTGGTCTGGATATCGAAGAACTGCCGCACGTCGTCAACTACGAGCTGCCTAACGTACCGGAAGATTACGTTCACCGGATCGGCCGTACCGGTCGCGCAGCCGCCACCGGTGAAGCGCTGTCGCTGGTCTGCGTGGACGAGCATAAACTGCTGCATGATATCGAACGTCTGCTGAAAAAAGAGATTCCACGCATCGCCGTCGATGGCTATGCGCCGGATCCGTCTATCAGAGCGGAGCCGATTCAAAACGGTCGTCAGCAGCGTAGCGGTGGCGGCGGTCGCGGCCAAAGCCAGGGCCGCAGCGGTCAGGGACAAGGACGTAACGCCCAAGGGCAGGGGCGCAGCCAGCAGTCGGCGCCGCGGCGTAACGACGGCGAAGCGCCGAAAGCCGGGGCAAAGACTTCACGCCGTATCGGCGAGGCGAAACCGGCCGGCGAGCAACAGCGCCGCCGTCGTCCGCGTAAACCTGCGGCTGCTGAGTAACCGCCTCCCGCCATATATGCGTCATCCGGGCAAGACGTTTTGCCCGGATGACGCAACGATACCCGGAAGCAGCAAGCATGCTGTCTCCGGGTTCCTCCCTCGCGTGCCCTGTGATTCCCGGCCGGTACATTGATAAATCCCGAGCATCATTCCACATTGCTCAGAAAGTAATTCCTCCTGCCAGGCAAAAAGTGTCACAATAGTGGCTGTTTATACAGTATTCAGGTTTTCTCATGGCTTTGACCGCTGCGCTAAAAGCGCAAATCGCCGCCTGGTATAAGGCGCTTCAGGAACAGATTCCGGATTTCATTCCCCGTCCGCCACAGCGGCAGATGATTGCCGATGTGGCAAAAACGCTTGCCGGGGAAGAAGGCCGACACCTGGCCATTGAGGCGCCCACCGGCGTCGGGAAGACGCTGTCATACCTGATTCCCGGCATCGCCATCGCCCGTGAGCAGCAGAAAACCCTGGTGGTGAGCACCGCCAACGTTGCGCTACAGGATCAGATCTACAGCAAGGATCTGCCGCTGCTGCGCAAAATTATTCCCGATCTGCGTTTTACCGCCGCGTTTGGCCGCGGGCGCTACGTTTGCCCACGCAACCTTACGGCGCTGGCCAGCACCGAACCGACGCAGCAGGATCTGCTGGCGTTTCTCGATGACGATCTCACGCCGAATAATCAGGCTGAACAGAAGCTGTGCGCGACGCTGAAAACCGACCTCGACAGCTACCGCTGGGACGGTCTGCGCGATCACACCGATAAACCTGTCGATGATGCGCTCTGGAGCCGCCTGAGCACCGACAAAGCCAGCTGCCTCAACCGCAACTGCCACTACTATCGCGAATGTCCGTTCTTCGTTGCCCGGCGAGAAATTCAGGAGGCGGAAGTGGTGGTGGCGAACCATGCGCTGGTGATGGCGGCGATGGAGAGCGAAGCCGTGTTACCCGAGCCGAAAAATCTGCTGCTGGTGCTCGATGAAGGCCATCATCTGCCGGACGTGGCCCGCGATGCGCTGGAAATGAGCGCGGAAATGACCGCCCCATGGTACCGGCTACAGCTGGATCTGTTCAGTAAGCTGGTGGCGACCTGTATGGAGCAGTTTCGGCCGAAAACCACGCCGCCGCTGGCCAATCCCGAGCGCCTGAGTGGCCACTGTGAGGAGCTGTATGAGCTGATCGCCTCGCTGAACGCTATCCTTAATCTCTATATGCCGGCCGGCCAGGAAGCCGAGCATCGTTTCCCGATGGGCGAGTTGCCGCAGGAGGTGATGGATATCTGCCAGCGTCTGGCGAAACTGACCGAGATGCTGCGCGGGCTGGCGGAGCTCTTTCTTAACGACCTCGGGGAAAAAACCGGTAGCCACGACGTGGTACGTCTGCATCGGGTTCTGCTGCAAATGAACCGTGCGCTGGGGATGTTTGAAAGCCAGAGCAAGCTGTGGCGGCTGGCATCGCTGGCGCAGTCATCCGGCGCGCCGGTCACCAAATGGGTGACGCGCGATATGCGCGACGGTCAAACGCATATCTGGTTTCACTGCGTCGGCATTCGCGTCAGCGACCAGCTGGAAAGGCTGCTGTGGCGCAGCGTGCCGCATATTGTCGTCACCTCCGCCACCCTGCGATCATTGAACAGCTTTTCACGCCTGCAGGAGATGAGCGGGTTGAAAGAAAAGGCCGGCGATCGTTTCGTGGCGCTGGATTCCCCCTTTAACCATGTTGAGCAGGGCAAAATCGTTATTCCACAGATGCACTATGAACCGCTAATCGATAACGAAGAGCAGCATATTGCTGAAATGGCGGCTTATTTTCGCGAGCAGGTTGAAAGTAAAAAGCACCTCGGGATGCTGGTGCTGTTCGCCAGCGGGCGGGCGATGCAGCGTTTCCTGGAACATGTTCCCGATCTGCGATTGCTATTGCTGGTACAGGGCGATAAGCCGCGCTACCGGCTGGTGGAACTGCACCGCAAGCGCGTCGAAGGAGGGGAGCGTAGCGTACTGGTGGGGCTACAATCCTTTGCCGAAGGGCTGGATCTCAAAGGTGAGCTGCTCAGCCAGGTACATATTCATAAAATCGCCTTCCCACCAATCGACAGTCCGGTGGTGATTACCGAAGGCGAATGGCTCAAGAGCCTGAATCGCTATCCGTTTGAAGTGCAGAGTCTGCCAAGCGCCTCCTTTAACCTGATTCAGCAGGTCGGACGCCTGATTCGCAGCCACAGCTGCTGGGGCGAAGTGGTGATTTATGATAAGCGTTTGTTGACCAAAAATTATGGTAAGCGTCTACTGAATGCATTGCCCGTTTTTCCAATAGAACAGCCTGCCGTTCCTGAGGTTATCGTCAAAACGAAAGTAAAACAGGCGCGTCGTAAACGGCGTTAACGGTGTAATGTCGACGATGTGAGCAGCTAACAGGAGTCTTCGATGGACTACAGCAAGATCATTAAAGAAGTCGGGCGCGGGAAAAATCACGCGCGTGACCTGGATGTGGATACGGCCCGCGCGCTTTACTCGCGGATGCTTGACGGCGAGGTGGCTGAGCTGGAGCTGGGCGGGATTTTAATTGCCCTGCGTATTAAGGGCGAAGGCGAAGCGGAAATGAAAGGTTTCTATGAAGCCATGCAGCAGAAGACTCTGCGTCTGACGCCGCCTGTCGCCAGACCAATGCCGATTGTGATCCCCAGCTATAACGGCGCGCGTAAGCAGGCTAATTTGACCCCTCTGCTGGCCGTTTTGCTGCATAAGCTCGGCTTTCCGGTGGTGGTGCATGGTGTCAGTCACGATCCGACCCGGGTGCTGACGGAAACGATTTTTGAGCTGATGGGGATCCCCGCCACCCGACATGCGGGCCAGGCTCAGGCGCGGCTCGACGGCCACGAGCCGGTGTATATTCCGGTTGGCGTACTCTGTCCGCCGCTGGAAAAACAGCTTGCCCTGCGCTGGCGTATGGGCGTACGCAACAGCGCACATACACTGGCAAAGCTGGCGACGCCATTTTCTGAAGATGCGGCGCTACGTTTATCGAGCGTTTCTCACCCGGAATATGTGGGCAAGGTTGCAAAATTCTTTGTCGAGATCGGCGGACGGGCGCTGTTAATGCACGGGACGGAAGGTGAAGTGTATGCCAATCCGCAGCGATGCCCGCAAATTAGCCTGATTGACGCTTCAGGGACGCGGGTAGTGCATGAACGCCAGAGCGAGTTGCCGGAGGAGGGGGTTGTACTGCCGGAGTCAAAAGATCCTCAGGCCACCGCCCGCTGGATTGAGCGCTGCGTAGCGGGGAGTGAACCGCTGCCGACCTCGCTGAGAGTTCAGCTGGCCTGCTGCCTGGTGGCGACCGGTGAGGTTGCGACCCTGGAGCAGGGGCTAAGCCGGGTTGCTGAACACTGGTAGCCACCCGTTTCCCCTGAAAAAAGCTCACGTCAGACAGTGACGTATAAAAAAAAAGCCCGTCCGGTGGCACGGACGGGCAAAACAAGGGTATTAAAGGGTCGTTCAGGGTTAATACAGGTCGTGCAGCGGTTATTTATAGATAACCGCGGTACCGCTAATTTTGTTGTTGGTGTTGGCGGAGGTGATGCTGTAACCAGTCGCACCAGCGGCTTGCGCTTTTTCAGCCAGTTTGGCTTCCAGACCATCCAGAGTCGTTGCGCCTTCAGCAGAGACCACGCCAATTTTGTTCATGCTTTCAGCCTGAGACGGGCTAACCGGCTGAGCGGCGAAAGCGCCAAAGGACAGAGTAGTAAGGGCAATAGCAGCGGCAGCATATTTAATGGTTTTCATAGTTAATCTCTCGCAGGTTATTTTGTTAAGAGGACGATGTTCCGTCGATGTGATAAGTATCACGCTTTTTTGCGAGAGATAAAATCGAAGGAAATTAACAGTCTTCATCGATTTTTTTGAATGATTATTAATTTATTGAATATTAATAAATTATTTCGTGGTGGGATGGCCGGAGAGACCCCAGCGGGGTGCAGAACGTATTCAGGGCACATTTTGCCACTTTTTTGGCCGAAAAACGTGCGCGAAAAGATAATGCTTTCTGTGGTAATGAACGGTAAAGGAAGGTCAGCGTAGCTGGCTGTCCTTGGAGCCACGGCGATTATATCCTGAAAATGTATTGTTATGTAAATCTTTCTCCTGTTGGCACTTCACGCAGTATCTGACCCCCGGGATCGCCTTTCTTCGGGCCTCGGGAATCGGTTCTCCGCATTCATCACAAAATTTGTGGCTCTCTCCGCTGGGGAGGGCGTTTCTCGCCCGTGCGACCGCATCGTCAACGGTGCTGTCGATCTGATCCTGAACTGCGCCATCATTTGCCCAACCTGATGCCATGATGCACCTCCTCACTGTTGTTACTGTCATTATATACCCTGACTTATGCGAGTTGCAGAAAGGCGACGCCGCCGAGCCCTCCGGGCGCTTACTTTGCTAAGTGGCTGGGGTGAGCGGCCAATCTGTCCGGAACAGATTTGAACGCTGCTCTGCGGCGGCTCGTATGGGTGAGGCTTATGGGGAGTCGAGTCACGAAGCCAACGTGCAGGCAACTTGAGTATGACGGGTAGAGTGAAGATGGGGGCAAAAATGAGTCTGGCAAGGGCTCAGATTTCCGACCAGTCCCGCAGCAGGTTATGGTACAGATTAAGTAGCGATAGCACCTCGTCACTCTCGCCGTGGCGGCTCTTCAGAGTCTGAATATTCCGATCCAGCTCGAACAGCATGCTGCGGCGTTTGTCATCGCGGATCATCGACTGGACCCACAGGAAAGAAGCCACGCGTACGCCCTGGGTCACCGGCGTCACGCAGTGCAGGCTGCTTGACGGGTAGAGTACCAGGTCGCCCGCCGGCAGCTTGACCGTATGCTGACCATAGGTGTCGTTTACCACCAGCTCACCGCCTTCATAACTCTCAGGCGCGCTGAGGAACAGGGTGGCAGAAAGGTCGGTACGCATCCAGCCGCCCTGGGCCTGACTGCGCACCGCGCCGTCAACGTGAAAACCGTAGGTCTCACTCTGCTGATAGCGGTTAAACAGCGGGCTGGAGAGGGTTTTAGGCAGTGCGGCGGCGAAGAACAGTGAACTGCGGTTGAGCGCCGCGAGGACTCTGTTCTGCAGTTCGCCGTACAGCGGACTGCGGGTATCGACCTGCTGATTTTTTTTCACCAGCGCGCCCTGATCGCCGGTGGTGGCTCGCCCATCAACCCAGTCGGCCTGCTGCAGCTGCGCGCGAAAATCGTCAACTTCCTGCGGGCTGAGAACGGCGGGGATATGGTACATCATCGTTGTTTCTCCTCAAGAAACGGGGCGTTGCCGCCCCGCCGTGGATTAGAAATGCACGTTGGCAGTCAGCAGGAAAGTACGCGGTTCGCCTGGATGATAACGGTAGCCGCTCTTGTTGATTGAGGCGACATAATGGGTATCGAACAGGTTATAGACGTTCAGCTGCAGATCGACGTTACGGTTGATACGATAGCCCACTTTCGCATCAGCCACCCAGTAGCCTTCGGTGGAGGACGGCGTACCGACGGCGCCGTCGCTGCCGCGATGCATGCTGCCGATATAGCGAGCGCCTGCGCCAAGGGCGATAGCATCGGTTGCCTGGTACTGGCTCCAGAGGGTAAAGGCGTGTTCCGGCGTGTACGGCAGCGCGCTGGTGCCGTCCTGGGCGATGTTGCTGCCTTCACGGACGCTGGCGTGCTGCTGGGTATATCCGCCGATGACCTGCCAGTCTGGGGTGATATTACCGGCCAGAGACAGCTCATAACCTTCAACGCGTTTTTTACCGTACTGCGAATAGGTGCCGTCGTCGTTTTGCTCGACTTCGTTCTCAATATCGGTACGGAAAAGCGCTGCCGTCAGCAGCAGACGTTTATCCATCAGCTCCCACTTGGTACCGACTTCGCTGGTCTTCGCTTTCTGCGGTTTAAAATCGGTACGGTTGGCGCTATTCCCGGTACCGCTTTGGGCCAGGGCAAAGTTATTGCCGCCCGGAGGCTGCTGGGAGATCGCATAGTTGACGTAAACGTTGCCGCTGTCGGTCAGGTGGTACAGCGCACCGGCTTTCCAGTTCACCAGATTGCCGCTGGTGGAGGTATCAACCGTGGTGACCGGGCTGTTTTTCACCACGCCGTCCGGGCAGGCAACCGCACCGCGGCCGGTGCCGCCGCACAGGCTGGCGCTGTCATATTTTGTCTGGTAGTTATCCAGACGGATGCCGCCGTTCAGCTCGAAATCATGGGTAATCTGCAGAGTATCGAAGGCATAAACGCCGAAGGTATCCGTCTGCCCGTTGGCGTTGGCGCCGCTGCGGTCCAGACCGCCAATAGAGATGTTGCTATTGGGATGGTAAATATTGACCGCCGGAGGCGTAATGGGATAAACGCCGTAGTTGGTCTGCGTTTCCCGGGTCAGCTCGAAACCGGTGCTGATGTCATGCCCGATCGAACCGGTATAGAACTTTGAGGTCAGGTTGGTCTGGTTGGTCAGAATTTTATTACTGACGTCTTTGGTGTTCGCCAGACGCGACCAGGTCCAGGTGCCGACATCGTTCGGGTCCGGCTGGGTGATGTTGGTTGCGCCGCCCATCACTGCGGTTAGCAGATAATCCTGTTTCACGCGCGACCAGCGGGTGGTGTTGCGAAGGGTGGTGTTATCGCTCAGGTCGTGCTCGAAGCGCATGGTCACCGTATCGGTGGTGGAGTCGTCGTAGTCGGAATCCGTCCCGTAGAAGTTGCTGGTGGCGACCTTACCCGAGTGATTGAGCGCCGCGGTGCCAGGAGTTGGCGCGGAGTACCCCGGCAGACCAATGGTCGGGATACCTCCGTCCGGCGTGTTGTGCTGGGTCACATGCAGATAGTTCAGGTACAGACGGTTCTCAGTACCGAGACCAAACGCGGCCGATGGCGCGATACCGTAACGCTCATTTTTGACGTTATCGCGGCCGGCATCATGGGTTTTTTCGCCCATCAGGTTCAGACGCACGGCGCTGGTTTCGCCGATGGCTTCATTGATATCGAGCGTACCGCGACGGAACCAGGCGCTGCCAGCGCTGACGGAGGCATCGATACCGGAGTCCAGACGCGGCTGTTTGCTGATCATATTGATTGAGCCGGTTGGAGCGCTACGGCCGTAGTCAGAACCCGACGGGCCTTTAATCACTTCCACTTGTTCGGTGTTAAAGGTATCGCGGGTCACGCTGCCGATATCGCGGACACCATCGACATAGATGCTGTTAGAGGTATCGGCTCCACGCATATAAATGGTGTCGCCGGTCGACGAGCTGCCGTTTTCCCCGGCATAGAAGGCTCCGACGCCGGGAACGTTTTTCAACGCATCGGTCAAATTAGTCACGCCCTGATCTTTCATCACCTGCTCGGAGACCACGGTGACCGTGCGGGTGGTATCGGCAATCGGGCGGGAAAATTTGGGGTCGGCAGATTGCGTAGGGGCATACAGAGAGGGAGCCTGCGCTTCCACCACCAGCGTTTCACCGCCATTTTGTTCAGTGCCGTCTGCGGCCAGAGCCAGGCCTGTCGGCGACAGACTCAGACACATGCCGGTAAAGATCGTCAGCGAGCTAAAACTGCTGAACGGTAAATTTTGTTTTTTGTCCATTTCAATAAGCAACTTATAGTTTTAATTAAAGCCATCACAACCGCAGGCACAGCGATGCCGGGCCCCGACCGCTGCAGGTGATTTGTTAAAATAGCAATGCGTTTGATAATGATTTTGATAACTATTATCAAATGACGGCAAATTTTTATCACTCGTTGATAAAAAAATAAATACATTTCTTTACGTGAACTGCATTTTTTCTACATAAACGGCAGCCGTCGGGCCATCGGGGCGGGACCCTGATGGGTTCCGACCCGTGCAGAGCGGTGGATTATTTATAGATAATGGCGGTACCGGACATTTTATTCGCGCTGCTGGCGGAGTTGATTCGCCAGGCTATCGCCCCTTTTTGGTGGGCTTTTTCCGCCAGTTTCGCCTGCAGATCATCCAGATTGCTGGCGCCGGAGGCGGAGACGGTGCCTGCCGGGCGTAGCGGACCGCTCTCGGCGATAGACGGCGGAGGTGAGATCCCGGCCTGGGCAATAAAAGAGGTGGCGGCAATCGTGATTGCGGTGAGTAACAGCAGCGTTCTTTTCATGAGCATATCCTCATTAACCGCATGGGACATACTTTAAGTTTAGGCCTTTACGGCAGGATAGACAGGGTAAAAAACTGAAGACAAACAACATCTTTTTTGAATAAACGGCGGCCCGACCAGGCGCGCGCCGTGGGCCGGGCAGAAGAACAAACGGCTTAGCGAGCGTCCGGGCGGATCAGGTCGAAACGCAGATTTTCATCGATAGTGTAATAGGCGCTCGGCCCACCGGCGCGGAGAATCGGCCTGGCCTTAGCGGTCTGATAGACGCCATTTTCCAGTAACGACTCATCGATATGGACTGCGACCACTTCACCCAGCACCAGCCAGCTATCGACAGGCTCGCCATCGGCACGGGTCAGGCGAATACACTGGGAGAGCCGACATTCGAAGTTCACCGGGCTTTCCGCGACCCGCGGGGCGGCGACCATCCGGCTGGCGGCGGGAGTCAGCCCGGCACGGGCAAATTCATCTTCGTCGCGAGGGATGCTGGCGGAGGTTTCGTTCATCGCTTCAGCCAAAGGGCGGGTGGCCAGATTCCAGACAAACTCTTTGGTTTCGATAATATTCTGTACACTGTCTTTCCAGCCGCTGCTGGCAAAACCGATAATCGGCGGCCGATAGTTAAAACAGTTAAAGAAGCTATAGGGGGCAAGATTGCGATGACCTGCGGCGTCCAGAGAGGCGATCCAGCCGATCGGGCGTGGGCCGATAATCGCGTTAAGCGGGTCGTGCGGCAGGCCATGTCCCTGTGAAGGTTGATAGAAATACATAGAGCACCCGTAACCGAATGAGAGATATCCAGACTCCCTTATTTACCGCGCCGCCGTCAACGGGTATCTTACGCGGCTGTTCAAAGGAGATTGCCATGAAAGCCCAGAAACCGGGGTTACACCCGCGTAACCGTCATCATCAACGTTATGATTTGCCCGCGCTATGTCAGGCTCACCCTGAGCTGCAAGGCTTTATCACCCTTAATCCGGTGGGCGAGCAGACCATCGATTTTGCTAACCCGCTGGCGGTGAAGGCGCTGAATAAGGCGCTGCTGGCGCATTTTTACGCGGTGAAACACTGGGATATTCCGGACGGCTTCTTATGCCCGCCGGTACCGGGAAGAGCGGATTATATTCACCACCTGGCCGACCTGCTGGCGCTGGATACCGGCACCATTCCTGAAAATGCCAGCATTCTGGATGTCGGCACCGGCGCAAACTTAATCTATCCGCTGATTGGTGCGCATGAGTACGGCTGGCGTTTTACCGGCAGCGAAATTAGCCCGGAAGCGATCGCCAGCGCCCAGGCGATCATCAACGCTAACCCGGGACTCAGCCGCCAGATTCGCCTGCGTCGACAGAAAGAGAGTGGGGCAATCTTTAGCGGCATTATTCATAAAAATGAGTGTTTTGATGCGACGTTATGCAACCCGCCATTCCACGATTCTGCTGCCAGCGCGCAGGCCGGCGGCGAGCGTAAGCGTCGGAACCTGGGGCTGGGGGCGGACAGCGTGATGAACTTCGGCGGCCAACAGCAGGAGCTGTGGTGCGAAGGCGGTGAAGTGGCGTTCATTACGCAGATGATCCGCGAAAGCCAGCAGTTTGGTCGCCAGGTGAAATGGTTCACCTCACTGGTGTCGCGCGGCGATAATCTGCCGCCGCTTTATCGTGCGCTGACCGAAGCCGGCGCGGTGAAGGTGGTGAAAAAAGAGATGGCCCAGGGACAGAAGCAGAGTCGCTTTATCGCCTGGACCTTCATGGATGAGGCTAAACGCCGCCGTCCGCTGGCACGCTAAGAATGATGCGTCCGGGCGGTCTGGCCCGCCCGGAATGTGCTCTGCGCCGTGGCTATAGCGTCGGTTCTGCGGGCGCCGCTGGTGGTGCGGCGATGGGCGCAGGAGCCGGCAGAACCTGGTAGGTTTGCACGGGCGCCCGTACTCCGGCGAGATCGAAATGTTTCTTCACCTGCGTATCGAGCGCAAAGCGTACCGTCCACTGCTTCAGCGGCAGAGTGGTGAAGGTGACCCGCAGGGTAAATGCCGTATTGCTCAGGCCGACCAGCCCGGCAAATGACGGCTCGCCAATCACCAGCCCGCGAATCTCCTCCTGATCCATCACGTCGGCAACCGCGTTTTTCAGCGCCTGACCGGCTTTATCCAGATCCTCCTGTCTGTCGACATCGTAGTTGGCAACCACTGAGCCGATGCCGCGCACGAAGTTGGCGAAGGTGGTAATCGAGGACCACGGGATAATATGGTAAGCGCCGGTGTCCTGGCGCACCCCCACGGAACGGATCGACATCCGTTCCACCGTGCCGGTTAACGGGCCGATGGTCACCAGGTCACCGGTATTCATCCCGTTCTCAAACTGGATAAAAATACCGGTGATAATATCTTTTACCAGCGTCTGGGCGCCGAACGAAATGGCCAGCCCCAGCGCACCGGCGCCGGCCAGCAGCGGCGCAATGTTCACCCCCACTTCGGAGAGCAGGATCATCGCCGTGATGGTGCTGATAATGACCGCCAGCGCGTTACGGAATAACGTCAGCAGCGTACGGGCACGAGCGCCCGGTAGCGGGCGGCCGTGAATGTCTGAGGCCAGGCGGTTTTCTATCAGGCTGGCGAGCAGCGTCCAGCCGATGGCGGAGAAGAACAGAATCAGCGCGATGCGAATCAGCACATCCACCGCTTTTTGCCCGGCGCCGTGTTGCATCCAGTTCCAGAAATCAAACAGTCCCCAGGCGCTTAGCAGCAGCATAATCGCCACGCAGACCACTAAAATTCGCGCCACTTTGAGCGCGACGGAGATCCAGCCGTTTAGCCGCTTCTGCAGCTCGGGATAGTTACGCTGGGTCTGCGGCGACAGGGTAATGGTTTTCGCTATCCAGCGTGACAAGATGCCGGAGAGCAGCGCGGCGGCGCCGATAATCGCCAGACTGCGTACCGTGGCCCCCATCATAAACTTCAGGCTGTTGCCGGGGTCGAAAAGGGAAAAGAAAAACAGCACGATAAAGTAGAGGCAGGCCAGCCAGTGCCAGATAAGCGCAAAGGCGCGGATAAACAGACTGAAGAAGGCCAGCGAGCGGTCTGCCAGGTGCAGCAGTCCCTGAGTAATCCGCGTTTTATTACGGAAGATCAGATACAGCGCCCAGAGGGTGATACACAGCATAATGACCACATTCGCCAGTGCGCCGACCTGAACGTTGACCTGATTGGAGATAATCGGCACTGCGACGATCAGGCCGTAGCCAATCAGGCTGCTCAGCGCGCTCAGGCGCAGGTTCCAGTACTTCGCGCTCTCATCGCTGAGGTTAAACGGCCTCAGCTCCGTTACCCGCGGACAGAAAATCAGCCGCAGAATCGCTTTAAAAAACTCAATCAAGGCGAAGGCATTCAGAAACAGGCTTTGCTGAAAGGCGATAGTCCGGCTCCCGCCATTAAACCGATCGCTGAGCATCTGGCCAACAAACAGCGTCAACGCCAGCAGGAGGAGATCGAAGATAAACGCGCCGGCGATGGTGGCCGGGAGCTGTAGCCAGTTACCGCGATCGTGATTTTTGCGCCGTCCCCACTGACCCATTTTGCGATACAGCGGCAGCGCGGCGAGGCGGACCAGCCACCAGAAGGCGAATACCAGCACGGCCAGCAGCAGGAAATGGCCGGCGGCGTTGCGAAAGGTTTCGGCATGAAACGGCTTATGCGCAGAGGCGGTAATATTGCGCCACAGCTGAGAAAAACGCGCAGCAAAGCGTTCACCGTACTCGCGGCTCACCTGGGTGACGTTTTCCAGTACCGTCCGTTCATCTTTCTCTTCCGGCGGCGTCAGCTTTGGCGCGCTGGCCGGCGGCGGCGTGGCGGCGGCAGAACGCAACTGGTCGATTAATTCCTTACGGGCGGCCTCGTTATCCAGCACGTCAGCCAGCGCCGCATAGGCGGCCTTTTTTTTCTCGAGGTCTGGTTCACTGCTGGCGGGTTGTTCAGCGGTCGCGGCCGGGACACCGGGCAGTGTGGCGGCCGAAAGCGGGGCGGTAAACAGCGTAGCAAGCAGTAACAGGATCCACGGCACGGGCGCCTCCATCTCATTCCAAAACCATTAAGTATAGAGGCTGATAGCGAGAGAAGCGGCGTGGGATGTGTCTGGAAAGCGAAAGCGGCTCCCCGTATACGGGGAGCCTGGAGGGATATCAGGCGACGTGCTGCAGGAATTCGCGTAGACGCGGGCTCGGTGGGTTTTTCACCAGTACCTGCGGATCGCCATCTTCGGCGATACGCCCTTTGTCGATAAAGATCAGCCGCGATGCCACTTTCTCAGCAAAGCCGATCTCATGGGTAACGATAACCATCGTCATCCCTTCTTCCGCCAGATCCTGCATCACTTTCAGCACTTCGTGGCGCAGTTCCGGATCCAGTGCTGAAGTCGGTTCGTCAAACAGCATCATTTTGGGTTTTACCGCCAGGGCGCGAGCGATTGCCACGCGCTGCTGCTGGCCGCCGGAGAGCTCGGAAGGGTAGTGGTGCGCGCGTTCGGCGAGCCCCACTTTTTCCAGCAGATCTTTCGCCAGTTTTTCGGCGGCCTCTTTTTTAGCACCGCGCACGCGTAGCGGCCCGAACATGACGTTCTCCAGCGCCGTCAGATGCGGGAACAGATAGAACTGTTGGAACACCATCCCGGCTTCCTGACGGATCAGCCGCTCGTCGACTTTCGGGTCATTAACCTTCAGACCATCGACGATCAGCTCGCCGCTGGTTATCTCTTCCAGTTTGTTAATACAGCGCAGCAGCGTCGATTTCCCGGAGCCGGACGGCCCGATAATCACCACCACTTCGCCTTTATTGATCTTCAGATCGATATCGTGCAGCACCTTGGTCGGGCCAAAGTGCTTGGAAACATTTTTAAATTCAATCACAGGATTTTCATCCTTCTTTCAAGACGACGCAGAACAAAGCTCAACACCAGGGTGATGATCAGGTAAATCACGGCCACGGCGCTCCAGATTTCCAGCGCGCGGAAGTTACCGGCAATAATCTCCTGACCCTGACGGGTCAGCTCGGCGACGCCGATGACGATAAAGAGTGAGGTATCTTTGATGCTAATGATCCACTGGTTACCCAGCGGCGGCAGCATGCGACGCAGCGCCAGCGGCAGAATCACGTGGCGGATGGTTTCACGACGGGACAGGCCAAGCGCCAGGCCAGCTTCACGGAAGCCCTTGTGAATTGAGAGTACCGCCCCGCGGGTAATTTCTGCGATATAGGCGCCGGAGTTGATCATGATGGTCACGACCGCCGCCGAGAAGGGATCAATGCGAAGATCATTGAACGCCATCGGCAGGGCGAAGTAGATAAACATGACCTGAACCACAATCGGGGTTCCGCGAATGATCTCGATAAAGACTAACGCAATGTGGTTAGCAATCCAGCCGCCAAAGCAGCGGGCGAAACCGGCGACGAGGCCGATTATCAGGCCGCCAGCCAGGCCGAGGACGGAAATCCACAGCGTCATTTTGGCGCCTTCCAGCAAAATTGGAATGGCAGGCCAGATGGCACTCCAGTCAAACTGCATAGTTCGTTCCTGTTACCGTGTCGAAAAACAGAGGCGTGCCTCTGAGAAAAAATGACTCAGGTCTGCGGCAAAGTGATACCCGGATGGTGGCCAGGGGCCCTGTCCGGGTAATCGGCATTCAGCAGACCTGTAAGCGATCAAGGCTGATTATTATTTTGGCTCAGTACCGAACCATTTTTTATAAATTTCGTTGTAGGTGCCGTTTTCACGCAGCGTTTTCAGCGCGCCGTTCACTTTCTCGCGCAGCTCGTCGCTGCCTTTCGGGAAGGCGATACCGTAGTTTTGCGCTTCCAGCGATTCCCCTACCGCCTTGAACTGACCGTGGCCGGCCGTTTTGATGAAGTACAGGATGTTTGGCGTGTCGTGCAGAACGGCATCGGCGCGGCCGGTACCCAGCTCCATATAGGCGTTATCGATATTCGGGAACTGACGCAGGTCTTTGGTTTTGATATTGGCTTTCGCGTAGTCAACGGAGCCGGTACCGCCTTTCACTGCCACGACTTTACCGTTCAGGTCCTTCACATCTTTGATGTCGTTGTTATTGGCTTTCACCATCACCAGCAGACCGCTCTTATAGTAGCCATCGGAGAACTCGATCGCTTTCTTGCGTTCTTCAGTAATGGTAATCCCCGCCAGCGCGAGGTCGATGTTTTTGGTTTGCAGCGCAGGAATGATGCCGCTGAAATCCATCGGCTTCAGGGTATAGTTCAGTTTCAGCTCTTTCGCGATGGCGTCCCACAGGTCGACATCAAAACCGACATACTTATCACCTTGCTTAAATTCAAACGGAACAAACGCCGTATCGGTCGCAACAATCAGTTGTTTTTCAGCGGCCTGAGAAGAAACCGCAAAAGCCAGGGTCAGTGCAGCCAGTGAAACTTTAAATACAGACTTCATAGCATTTCCTTTTTTATCCACGGGACGATCCCCTGCGAGAACGTGTAACCATATGAAAAAATCGTGCCAGTTTTACAACTTGTTGTTTTATAACAAACGAAGTCTATCCTGTTGCACGGTTTCGGTTATAGGTCACGGCAAATGCACCGCAATGGGGCGTCATTTTGGTGCGTCATAAACACGCCGAATAACAAGTGCATTTTTAACGCAAACACTGATGGTAAAACAATCTTGCTGTAACGATTGTGTGAGGTGATTATTACAATTGTTTTACTTTTGTACGTATTTTGCCCATTGTCGCGCACTGAAATGGTGCGGATGAAGATCAGGGAAAAAATCAGGCGGCAGAGGTCAGGATAATCTGAAAAAAAACCGCCAGCCAGGCTGACGGTGATTGTGCAGGATTATGCGATGTTGGCTTCGATGAACCACAGGAATTTATCGAGGTCGCGGGAGGCGGCGGTAAAGATATCGGCCGTATCTTCATCTTTTGCTTCGCCGATCGCTTTACGCACATCGTTGGCCACAATCGCGTAGCGGTCAGCCAGCTCTTTCAGGTGATCCTGAACGCTATGAATATCCAGCGGGTAGCTTTTCAGCGGGGTTTTGCTGTTGATCACCTGAGTGGTGCCCAGCGCGACGCCGCCCAGCTGTACGGCGCGTTCAGCCATCGTGTCGAGATGGTCGGTCAGGGCGGTGCGGAAGCCATCCAGCATTTCATGAACGGCAATAAAATTGGCACCGCGCATATTCCAGTGAGCCTGCTTGGTAATCAGCGACAGGTCAATGAACTGGATCACCTGACGATTCAGCAGCTCGACGGTTGCCTTCTTCTCATTGTCTGCAACATCGTTGCGGGTATAGAGCAGATCGGATGCTTTCGTTTTAACCAGTTTTGCGGTACTCATAGTTTCATATCCTCTTGATATTTATACTCGTCATACATCAAATTTGAATCAAATGGAGCGCTTGTCCCCGGTAACTAATGGGACTAAGTATAGCAACGGATCGCAGTATGGGCAGGGCGGTTGTCCCTATTGGTTCGATAGTGCGGGGGGGTTGGCTATTTTGAAAAGGGCATGAAATTGCGTAAAAAGTCAGCGTGAGAGCGCGGTTCTGCACGAGGCGATTGCCTCGTGCAGAACGGGTTACGTTGGCTAGCTGATATCCACTTTTTCGATTTTACTTTCCCGGCGCATTGTCAGCGTAGAGCCCATTGAGGCGAGGATAATCGCCCCGAGCGCCAGGGTTTGCGTAAAGGTCAGCGTCTCGCCCAGAAATATCATGCCCGATAGCGCGGCGAGCGCCGGCTCCATGCTCATCAGCGTGCCGAATGTGCGGGTGGGCATACGGGTGAGGGCAATCATTTCCAGCGAGTAAGGCAGCGCCGTAGAGAGGACGGCGATGGCCAGTCCCAGCGGCAGCAGCGACCACTGGAACAGCGTGTCGGTTGCCTGCAGCATGCCCAGCGGAACAAAGACCACGGCGGCAATAAGCGACCCCATTGCCACCGTTGCCGGACCGTGTTCTTCTCCGGCACGCTGGCCGGTCAGAATATAGACAGCCCAGCAGGCCCCGGCGCCCAGCGCCAGCAGCGCACCGGTCAGATCGACCTGCGCGACGTCTTGCCCTAGCGGCAGCAGGAACCACAGCCCGAGTACGGCGAGGATCACCCAGACGAAATCGAGCGGACGCCGCGAGCCAAACAGCGCCACCGCCAGCGGCCCGGTGAACTCCAGCGCCACCGCAATCCCCAGCGGAATGCGCTGAATCGATAAGTAAAAGAGATAGTTCATTGCCCCCAACGCCAGACCATACAAGAGGAGCGGCAGGCGCTGCTCAGCGGTAAAGCGCAGGCGCCAGGGCTTGAAGATGATCACCAGAATCAAGGTGCCTAACGCCAGGCGCAGCGCGGTCACCCCGGGGGCGCCGACCAACGGGAACAGTGATTTCGCCAGCGAAGCGCCGCTCTGGATAGAGACCATGGCGATTAAAATGACCAGTATCGGCAGCCATGCCGGTATTTTGCGGGACGAGCCGGGCATCCTTTCTCCTGTCAGGGTTTGTCAAATGCGGTAAAGGTTCCAGTGTAAATGAATTACCTGGCTACGGTTTATCTATTGTTGAAAAAAACGCGTTCGGGAGGCGTACAATGGGGCGAGACGCGAAGAGAAATTAACCTGTTGATTAGGATTAATCTGGATGCACGTGCGGGGCCTTATCGGCCTTAATAGTAGGGTATTCACCAAAAACGGTTGTTTTCCAGTTTGTTATAGAATTATGGAAACTTTTGGTTACATGAAAAGCTATGTTAGACAGTGTAAAGTCAAAAGAGTTTCCTGAAAGTTTTTGATATATTTAAGACTTAGGACTTATTAGAAACACATTTGAGGTGGTTATGAATAAAATTGCACGTTTTTCAGCACTGGCCGTTGTTCTGGCTGCATCCGTAGGTACCGCTTTCGCTGCAACTTCTACCGTTACCGGTGGTTATGCTCAGAGCGACATGCAGGGTGAAGCTAACAAAGCTGGCGGTTTCAACCTGAAGTACCGTTACGAGCAAGACAATAGCCCGCTGGGTGTTATCGGTTCTTTCACCTACACCGAAAAAGACCGTACTGAATCTGGCGTATACCAGAAAGGCCAGTACTACGGCATCACCGCAGGTCCGGCTTACCGTCTGAACGACTGGGCTAGCATCTACGGCGTAGTGGGTGTCGGTCACGGCAAATTCCAGGACAACAGCTACCCGAACAAGCACGACATGAGCGACTACGGTTTCTCTTACGGTGCAGGTATGCAGTTCAACCCGATCGAAAACGTTGCTCTGGACTTCTCCTACGAGCAGTCTCGTATTCGTAACGTTGACGTTGGCACCTGGATCGCTGGCGTTGGTTACAGCTTCTAATCGCTTCGGTGATATAAAAAATCCGCCTCACTGGGGCGGATTTTTTTTTGCCTGTAACGCGCGGCGTTCGCCCGGGTTAGCCGCCGCGGTTTCCCGGCGGCGGGCCCTGTTAGTGGGTGGTGAACAGATCGGTACCCAGATGGGTATAGTCCACTTTCTGTAGCTGGAAGTTGGTGATATAGGCCGGTCCGGCGGCTTGTTCAGAGATGAAACGGTAGCGAGGCGTAATCTCGGCGGCGCGGATCCCGGTCCACTGGGAGAAGAACCCGAGGAAATCGTTGGCAGAACGCCGTGCTTTAATCACTTTATGCGCTTTATCATCACTGGACAGCACCATAAACGGCACCTGGAAATTCTGCTGGTACTTATCGTCGTGCGCCAGGTACTGCACCTCTTTACCGCGCTCTTTAAAGGCCAGACCGTGATCGGAAAAATAGGTCATCGAGAAGCTTTCGCCGGAATTCTGCAGCTGATGATAGAGCTTGCCGAGCAGCGTATCGGTTTGCGTCATGCTGTAGAGGTAGCAGGAGGTCTCTTTCGATTGTACAAAGACAGTATATTTTCCCTTGGTACGATCGCAGGCCTGCGGGTGAGATCCCATCAGATGCAGGACGATCAGCTGCGGCTGGGTCCGCTGCACGGAGAGCACCTGCTCGGTTAGCTTCAACAGCTGCTCATCCTGAGTATTTTTGTTGGCCTCAAAGTCGCCATTTTTGAGAAACTGCACCTCATCCGCACGCTTTGCGATGCTGGCTATCGCCGTATCGTATTCGCCGATTTGCCCTTGATTGGAAAACCACCATGTCTGGAAGCCGGCACGGTTCGCCAGCGTGACGAAGTTATCCTGGTATTGCGGCTTGCCGTCCACCACCCGGTTGAGCGTTAAGCCGAGAGATTTTTGCGTTGAACCGCTGGCGGAAATGTAGTCATTAAACAGATAGCCGTTGACTGAGCTGGCGAACGGCGTGTTGTCCCAGTGGCCGCCAAACGCCCCAAGCGCATCGCGGCGCGCGCTCTCTCCGATGACCACGACGTAAAGCTGATATTTGGGTTTGACCGCCAGCACATGCCAGCTGTCTTTCATATTGGCCAGCTGAGCCATCCGCGCCTGCTCGTCGAGCACTTCATTATTGTTGACCACCACGTCTTTCACGAAACGGAAGGCGGGATAGCCGGTATCAATCACTTTGAAGACGCCGCCCCAGGCCAGATTCTGCACCGGCTGCAGGAAGAAGATGCCGATGCTGAACAACAGCCCCAGCAGCTCCATTTTGCTCCACGGCTTACGCTCTTCCCTTTTACGACGTACGGCAATCACGCCCAGCGCAAAAATAAAGACCGCCAGCAGGTAGTTGTACCAGGGAAAGATGGTCAGAATTTCCGTGGACTCTTCGACGTTAGTGGCATGCAGCGCCAGCAGAGTGTTGAAGTTGGGGGCGCCATACGCCTGGCCAAACGGGTAATAGAAGGCGGCAAGCAGCGAGTAGCCTCCCGCCACGACTTTTTGCATCCGCGGGGCATGACGCCACAGCAGATGTAACACGCATGTAAATGCGACGGTGTAGAGCAGGCTAAATTCATAGCCAAGTGCGAGGTTAATCAGCAGAGACTGGAGAAAATAAAATCCTGTCCACGGGTTAGGGACTAATCCGCGAGCGACCAGCGTTTCTTTCAGGGTGACATTCATAGTAATTAATCAAAAAGACGCCATGTGCATCCCCTGGCATCAAGGGGTAAAACCTGCTGGACAGTGCCTGAAGAGGGTCTCTGCGAGCCGCAGTAGTGGCAGGGCTGACAAAAGATAGGGCTTGCAAATGATAAGGTCAACCGGACATAACGGATTGTTTTGAGAGAAAGCTTACAAAACTTGAAAAAAGCGGCGAGAACGTGGCGAAACGGGTCAGTTTGACAGGGTATTGTGACGGAAAAATGAAGCGGCGTACCGCGACGCCGCATTTAGTGATGGGGTTTTTCCTGGCGATTCTTGCCGTTCATCATGTCGCACAGCATGTTAATCAGCATTAAGCGGACTTTAAAAGGAGAATGAGTAAACACGCGTAAGCACCTCTTGAATTCGTTCATGGGACCTCCTGTAATTTCGCCCTTCGCTCCTTGAAGGATGTCTGTATTACATACAGATATAGCACAGGCTATATTTTATAGCTATGGCTAAAACGTTAATTTTTTGTGCTACGGGCCCAATCATTTACAATGGGGATCTTTTGAGATGATGCTTGATGCGTCACACGTATGAGGAAGCACAATGAACCGTCGCGCCGGAAGACCTATAACAAAAAAAGTGACGCAGCTTGTTAATGTTGAAGAACACGTTGAGGGGTTTCGCCAGGTACGCGAAGCCCACCGCCGGGAGCTGATTGACGACTACGTCGAATTGATTTCAGATCTGATTCGCGAAGTGGGAGAGGCGCGTCAGGTTGATATGGCCGCGCGTCTGGGGGTCTCCCAGCCAACGGTGGCCAAAATGTTAAAACGCCTGGCCAGCGTCGGACTGATTGAGCAGATCCCATGGCGCGGGGTCTTTTTAACTCCGGAAGGCGAGAAGCTGGCGCATGAGAGCCGCGAACGCCACCAGATCGTCGAGAATTTCTTACTGGTTCTGGGCGTGAGTCCGGAGATAGCCCGTCGTGACGCGGAAGGGATGGAACATCACGTCAGTGAAGAGACGCTGGCGGCATTTAATCAGTTCACCCTTAAATACGGGCAGCAAGGAGAATGAATCTTCCCTTTGTTCACTCCCTGGCTCGCGATCGTTTTCTGCATTTACTGTTGATCATCGCCTGTGGTTTAAGTTTCTTTGTCCCGTTTGCGCCAAAAAGCTGGCCCCAGGCTATCGACTGGCACACGATCATCACCCTGAGCGGCTTGATGCTGCTGACGAAAGGGATTGAACTGAGCGGCTACTTTGATGTGCTTGGCCGCAAAATGGCGCGTCGGTTTGCCACCGAGCGTCAGCTGGCCATTTTTATGGTCCTTGCGGCGGCGCTGCTCTCGACGTTTCTGACCAATGATGTGGCGCTGTTTATCGTCGTACCGCTCACGCTGACGTTGAAAAAATGGTGCGCGATACCGGTTAACCGGCTGATTATTTTCGAGGCGCTGGCGGTCAACGCCGGATCCTTGTTAACACCTATCGGTAATCCACAAAATATCCTGCTGTGGGGGCGATCCGGCCTCAGCTTCCTTGGGTTTATCGGGCAAATGCTGCCGCTGGCGGCGGCGATGATGTTGACGCTGCTGGTACTGTGCTGGTGCTGTTTCTCCGCCACCCGTCTGCACTTTCAAAGCGCGGACCGGGCGCCATCGTGGCAGCCGAAGCTGGTGTGGGGTTGTCTGGCGTTTTATCTGATCTTCCTGACGGCTTTAGAAATGAAGCTTGAACTGTGGGGGCTGGGGCTGATTATTCTCGGCTTTCTGCTGCTGGCGCGGGCGGTGATTATCCATGTGGACTGGTCGCTGCTGCTGGTGTTTATGGTGATGTTTATTGACGTTCATCTGTTGACGCAACTTCCCGCGCTGCATCAGGTTTTAAGCGGGGTGGGCCAGCTTTCTGCCGGCGGCTTGTGGCTGTCGACGATTGGCCTGTCGCAGTTCATCAGTAACGTACCGGCCACCATTCTACTGCTCAACTATGTTCCTCCTTCGACGCTGCTGGCCTGGGCGGTCAACGTCGGCGGCTTTGGCCTGCTTCCCGGCTCGCTGGCTAATTTAATTGCCCTGCGTATGGCATCAGATCGCCGCATCTGGTGGCGCTTCCATCTTTACTCTCTGCCGCTGCTGCTGTGGGCGGCGCTGGTCGGCTACGCCTTGCTGCTATTCATCGCCTGATTTTCAGAGGATTGGGCAAGAAACAGACAGAATCACCCCATTCGCCGGTTCCGTCGCGGGCGTATAACGTTAACGTTGAGGTTTAATATCCTGATGAGGAGAGTCCAATGCGTTATCAAAAACTCGGAAACACCGGTCTGTTTGTCTCCCGACTGTGCCTGGGCACCATGACCTTTGGCGGCGAAGGCGGCATGTGGGGCAAAATTGGTCAGTTGCGCCAGGCTGAGGCCGAACAGCTGGTGGGCAGTGCGCTGGATGCGGGCATTAACTTTATCGACACCGCAGATGTCTATTCTGAAGGCCGTTCGGAAATGTTAACCGGCCAGGCGCTAAAAAACCTGAAGGTTCCGCGCGAGAACGTGGTGGTGGCTACCAAAGTCTTTGGCGAAACCGGTACGGCCGGCGTCAATTCCCGCGGCAGTTCGCGTTTTCATATCATGGAGAGCGTCAAAGAGAGTCTGCGACGGCTGCAGCTCGATCACATCGATCTTTATCAGCTCCACGGTTTCGATCCGGCGACGCCCATCGAGGAGACGCTCTACGCGCTGGATAATCTGGTGCAGCAGGGACATGTTCGCTACATCGGTGTGTCAAACTGGGCGGCCTGGCAAATCGTGAAAGCGCTGGGGATTTCCGCGCGTCTGGGGCTGTCGCGCTTCGCTTCCCTACAGGCTTACTACACGATCGCCGGGCGCGATCTGGAGCGAGAGCTGATTCCGATGATGCAGAGTGAAGGGGTCGGTTTGATGGTCTGGAGTCCGCTGGCCGGCGGTCTGCTGAGCGGGAAATACGATCGTGAGGGTCAGACTGCCGAGGGCGGCCGCCGGCAGGCGTTTGATTTCCCGCCGGTAAATAAAGATCGCGCTTTCGACTGCATCGATGTCATGCGCGTCATTGCGGAGGCCAAAGGTGTTTCGGTCGCGCAGATTGCTCTTGCCTGGCTGCTGCATCAGTCTGCGGTCAGCAGCGTGATTATCGGCGCCAAACGTCCCGAGCAGCTGGCGGACAACCTCGCCGCCGTCGATATTCAACTGAGCGAGGTGGAGCTGGCCCAGCTGGATGCCGTCAGCGCACTGCCGCGCGAATACCCCGGCTGGATGCTGGAGCGTCAGGGTGAATATCGCCGCGATCAGCTCGCACAGCAATAAATACAGGTCGCTCTGTCTGGCCGGATCGGTGCCCCCGATCCGGCTTTTTTTATTTGCTGCGCTCACAAAAAACGATCCTTTGTTTTGCCTGGGCGATGAATATCGTTTATATGACTAGTCATGAAATTTAAATGACTAGTCATATAGGGGCGTGAGATGAACAATAGACTACCGGCGGACTTTTTGTGGGGTAATTCGGTCTCCAGCATGCAAACGGAAGGGGCCTGGAATGAAGGGGGAAAGGGGATGTCGGTGTACGACATTCGCGAGCCTGCGGAATTCGCCTCCGACTGGAAAGTCGCCACGGACTCTTACCATCGTTACCGGGAAGATTTCGATCTGATGCAGGATCTGGGGATGAACTGCTATCGCTTCCAGATTGCCTGGAGTCGGGTGTGTCCGCTGGGCGACGGCGAATTTAATGAAGAGGGGATCGCCTTCTACCACCAGTTTATTGATGAACTGATCGCCCGCGGTATTGAGCCGATGATCTGCCTGTATCATTTCGATATGCCGCTTTCACTGGCGGAACGCTATAACGGTTTCACCGACCGTCGCGTGATGGAGGCCTTTATTCGTTACGGCCAGAAGATGATCGCCTGCTACGGCGATAAGGTGAAGTACTGGCTGACCTTCAACGAGCAGAATCTCTACCATATGCCGGAGGCGTTCCTCATTACGGGCTATCTGCGCGGTGAGAAAACCCTGCGCGAGCTGTACCAGATCCAGCACCACGTGATGATGGCCCATGTTCACCTGACCGACTATCTGCATCGGGAGAAACCGCACTGCCTGATGGGCGGCATGCTGGCGCACGCGCTGGTCTATCCGGCGACCTGTAAGCCGCGCGATATTCTCTGCGCCCAGCAGCTTGATGAGTTCTTTAACCAGAATCTGCTCCGCGCCTTTGCCGGTGAAGGCTACAGCCCGGAAGTCATGCACTTCGTGGCGCGGGAAGGTTTTAGCGAGATCTATCGGCAAGAGGATCTGGCGCTGATGGCGACGGTAAAAGTCGACTATCTGGCCTTCA
Source organism: Klebsiella sp. YJ (assembly GCF_002108615.1). Classification (NCBI taxonomy): domain Bacteria; kingdom Pseudomonadati; phylum Pseudomonadota; class Gammaproteobacteria; order Enterobacterales; family Enterobacteriaceae; genus Klebsiella; species Klebsiella sp. YJ. The sequence continues at coordinate 190,772 of NZ_MTEG01000002.1, read as the reverse complement.
GCTACTATGCCAGCCGGACTCTGGACAGCGATCCCGTTCCTCCCGGTACGCCGGTGAACAACTATATGCTGTTCGGTGATAAACCGAATAGCTGGCTGAAAGCGACGGAATGGAACTGGCAGATTGACCCGCTCGGTTTCCGCATGATCATCACGCGCTACTACAACGACTGGCGTTTGCCGGTATTCCCGATTGAAAACGGCATTGGCGTCATTGAGTCATGGGATGGCGAGACGCCGGTGGCCGATGATTACCGTATTGCCTATCATCGCGATCATATCAACGCCATGAAAGAGGCGATATTTGAAGATGGTGCGCAGGTGATGGGCTACCTCGGCTGGGGACTGATTGATATCCTCAGTTCTCAGGGCGATATGCGTAAGCGCTACGGCGTGGTGTATGTGAATCGCGAAAACCACGATCTGAAAGACCTTAAGCGCGTGCCGAAGAAAAGCTACGCCTGGTTAAAGCAGGCTATTCGCAGCAATGGTGCACAGATGTAGCGGAGCGAGCGGCGGGCGTTTGGTGTATTCTTAGGCCCGCCAGCACTGGTGCAACAGAGTACATCCAGAGACAACCATCATAAAAAGGACGGGGAATGACGGCGAAGTATCTTTCGATCGCGCGGGAAATAAAAAAACGCATTATCAGCCAGCAGTACCCCGCCAGCGCCCCGTTACCCGACCAGTTTGCGCTGGCGGCGGAATTCAACACCAGCAGGATGACCATCCAGCAGGCGATGCGCCAGCTTATTGTCGAGGGGCTTATCTATACCCGCAAAGGGCAGGGTACCTTCGTGCGTAAGAACTTTCTGCAGCTCTCGCAGTGGGAACTGCCGGGTAGCGATTACTTCGGCGCCACCAAAACCTGGGAGCATCTGGGAGAAGTGACCAGTCAGGTTATCCGCTTTGAACTGCGCTTTGCCACGGAAAAAGAGCAAACCTCGCTGCTTATCGACGCCGATGCCCCAGTCTATGATTTTGTCCGCCTGCGGGTGCTCAATGGCGAACCGATCTCGCTGGATATGACGGTGATGCCCGTGGCGCTGGTGCCGGGGCTGAATAAAACGCATCTGGAAAGTTCGGTGTTTCGCTACGTGCAGGAGACGCTGGGGCTGAAGCTGATGGGCTCGTATCGCGTGGTGCGGGCGATGAAGCCGGATGCGCTGGACCAGCTGCACCTCAACTGCGGCGAGAGTGACCCGGTGCTGGAAGTCGAGCAGGTTATCTATCTGGAAGACGGGACGCCGCTGGAGTATGCCCGCTGCCACTATCGCTACGATCATGGCGGCATTATCCTGGTCAATAACGGATAAAAAAAGGCGGGCACCGGGCCCGCCTTTTTCATACTGTTACGTCAGAAGATTAGTTCAGACGAACCGGCATACCGGAACGGTTCTGGACAGCCTGCTCGACCACGGTCTGATCGACGTCGGACTGGCTGGTGACCGCCTGGACTTCTTTGGTCAGCGTAATCGGCACGATTTCACCGCCCTGGAACTGGGCTTCGGTGGTGGACAGCGGGTTATGTACTTCGACATAACGGCTACCGTCCGGCTCGGTGGTGGCTTTCACCGGCTCATCGATAAACTCGACGCGGGTGCCGACCGGCACATTCTCAAACAGGAATTTGATGTCTTCGTTACGCAGACGGACGCAGCCGTGGCTGACGCGCAGTCCGATACCGAAGTTAGCGTTGGTGCCGTGGATCGCGTACAGACGACCAATATACAGCGCATACAGACCCATCGGGTTGTCAGGACCCGCCGGTACGACGGCCGGCAGCGGGTTACCCGCTGCGATATATTCCGCGTGCATTTTCGCCGTCGGCGTCCAGGTCGGACCCGCTTTCTTACGTTCTACCTTAGTGACCCATTTGATCGGCGTATCTTTGCCCAGCTGGCCGATACCAATTGGCAGCACGATAACGGTGTTGGTGCCTTTCGGGTAGTAGTAAAGACGCATTTCCGCGCTATTGATAACGATACCTTCATGCACGGTGTCCGGCAGAATCAGCTGCTGCGGGATATTCAGCACGGTGCCGCTCTTCGGCAGATAGGTATCCACGCCCGGGTTGGCTTCCAGCATGTTGGACAACCCCATCTGGTATTTAGCTGCGAAATATTCCAGCGGTTGCTTGTTGTTATCAGGAACCGTAATCACCTGGTTCTGACCAATCAGTCGGCTACCGTCGGTCGGCAGCGGATAAGTGACAGCGGATGCAGTGTTGCAAAAGCCGACGAGGGCGAAGGCTGCCGCTAAGAGTGTCGATATTTTCATATTCTTCATGTCGTGTGCAGTGGCAAAGCCACAAAGGCCTTTGTCAGATGATTCAGCTAATAGATGGGAGCGCATTATATGTGCATTCCATCCAACAGGGAAATCAGATGTGTACGAAATCACACTTTTTTGCCAGTTGTTTCAAGTGTAGTTCGCCGTTTTTCATTTCTGCGGTAAATCGTGGCAGGAAAAAACGGCATTTACCCCTCGAGAAAGCGTGAGCGCAGCGCTTCACGCGCGTCGGGCGTCAGCTGATATTCCTGTTCCAGCCATCCATCCACGCTGGTATAGCGCTCGTGAATTGCCGATAGCGCCGCCGCGAGGTACGACTCATGTACCGTCAGGATTTCTGCCAGATTCTGCCGTCCGCGGGGGGTCAGTTGATCGCCGAGCAGGCCAAGGAGCCCGCTTTCGACCTGGTTCAGCGTACCGTGGGTGAGGAGATACTCCTCCATCACCGTCGGCGTGTCGCAGCCAAGGGCGAACAGCGTCAGCGCGCAGCCCACGCCGGTACGATCTTTACCCACCGCACAGTGCTGCAACAGCGCACCGTCAGCAGGCTGCATCAACCAGCCGGCAAGCTGGCGATAGGCGGCGTTGTTAAAGGGTAACTGACGATAAAGCTGCAGCATAAATTTCTCGCCGCTCATGGCATTGAGCGTCGCGGCGTTAAGTTCCGTGACTTTGGCATCGACCTCTGGCGTCAGAGGATTGGCGGGCGCATTGAGATAACGCATCCGTCCATTCAACCTGTCGGGGCTGCGCTGGACCTCATGCGGATCGCGGTAATCAATGACCCGGGTCACCGGCAGATTATCCAGGCGGCTCAGATCCTCGTCGGTCATCTGGTGTAACGAGCCGGAGCGCAGGAGTTTCCCCTGGCGCACGCGGCGGCCGTCGGCGGTGTGCAGGCCGCCGAGGTCACGAAAGTTGATGCCGCCCTGAAGCGATAAGAATGCCGGATGGCGGGAGTAGGTGGTCATAGGTTCCTTCCAGATTAAGGGAAAAAATCATGTATCGGTTAAATGAATCGCGCAATATGAGAGAGACCGTACCACAGGCGCTGCCTGCGATTTTATTGCAAACCGTGAAAAGTGATGGCTTTGCTGGCATAATGCCCGATGTATCACACTTCTCATTCTCTTTTTTCAGGATAACCCCGTGCTAGTATCCAGCAACGTCACCATGCAGTTTGGCAGTAAGCCGCTGTTCGAAAACATCTCCGTCAAATTTGGCGGCGGCAACCGTTACGGCCTGATTGGCGCCAACGGTAGCGGTAAATCCACCTTTATGAAGATCCTCGGCGGCGATCTTGAGCCGACGTTGGGTAACGTGTCTCTCGATCCGAACGAACGTATCGGTAAACTGCGTCAGGATCAGTTCGCCTTTGAAGAATTCACCGTGCTGGATACGGTCATTATGGGCCACGGCGAGCTGTGGGAAGTAAAACAGGAGCGCGATCGCATCTATTCCCTGGCGGAAATGAGCGAAGAAGACGGCTACAAAGTGGCCGACCTGGAAGTCACTTACGGTGAAATGGACGGCTATTCTGCCGAAGCGCGCGCCGGTGAACTGCTGCTCGGCGTCGGGATCCCGGTTGAACAGCATTACGGCCCGATGAGCGAAGTGGCGCCAGGCTGGAAGCTGCGTGTACTGCTGGCGCAGGCGCTGTTTTCGAACCCGGATATCCTGCTGCTCGATGAACCGACGAACAACCTGGACATCGACACCATTCGCTGGCTGGAGCAGGTGCTGAACGAACGTGACAGCACCATGATTATCATTTCGCACGACCGTCACTTCCTGAACATGGTCTGCACCCATATGGCCGATCTCGACTACGGCGAACTGCGCGTTTATGCCGGCAACTACGACGAGTATATGACCGCCGCGACCCAGGCTCGCGAACGCCTGCTGGCCGACAACGCCAAGAAAAAGGCGCAAATTGCCGACCTGCAATCCTTCGTCAGCCGCTTTAGCGCCAACGCCTCAAAATCTCGCCAGGCGACCTCCCGCGCCCGCCAGATTGACAAAATTAAGCTGGATGAAGTGAAAGCGTCCAGCCGTCAGAACCCGTTCATCCGTTTTGAACAGGATAAGAAGCTGTTCCGTAATGCGCTGGAAGTGGAAGCGCTGGCGAAAGGTTTTGACAATGGTCCGCTGTTCAAAGGGGTCAATCTTCTGCTGGAAGTCGGTGAGAAGCTCGCCGTGCTCGGGACCAACGGCGTGGGTAAATCCACGTTGCTGAAAACCCTGGTTGGTGAACTGGAACCGACCAGCGGCAGCGTGAAATGGTCTGAAAACGCGCAGATTGGCTACTACGCGCAGGATCATGAATACGAGTTTGAAAACGATCTGACCGTCTTCGACTGGATGAGCCAGTGGAAGCAGGACGGTGATGACGAGCAGGCGGTGCGCAGTATCCTCGGTCGTCTGCTGTTCAGCCAGGACGATATCAAAAAGCCGGCTAAAGTGCTGTCCGGTGGTGAAAAAGGTCGCATGCTGTTCGGTAAGCTGATGATGCAAAAGCCGAACATCCTGGTCATGGACGAACCGACTAACCACCTGGATATGGAATCGATCGAATCGCTGAACATGGCGCTGGAGATGTATCAGGGGACCCTGATCTTCGTTTCTCACGACCGCGAGTTCGTCAGCTCGCTGGCAACCCGCGTGATCGAAATTACGCCGGAGCGCGTGATCGACTTCAGCGGTAACTACGAAGATTACCTGCGTAGCAAAGGTATCGATAACTAAGTGCCTGCGATCCCGGCGCGCCTGCGTGCCGGGATAACCTTGTTCAGAGCAGCCCTGCTCTGAAGCTCTCTGCTACCATCCGCCATGCATTCAGACCCCTTAATTTACTCATCTTTCCTGCACAATACTGTGAATAAATAGCCGCTGAATTATCTGTTGCAGGAGGGGGCCATGAGCGCGTTTTCGCTGAGTGATTGCGTGGCTGAACCCCGTCTTCTCTGAATCTGAACGGGGTAGCGTGCAATGATTATTGTTCTGACTTTACTGAGCCTGGTACTGTACTGCGTGCTGATTGGTTTTCTGATCGCTGCGGTTTGAGGGAGCGCGGCCGCCCGACGGCACGGCCTGATGAGCCGGGCAGCTATGCGACAGCTGCCGCCCGGCACGAACCGAAGAGGCAGGGCAGCTTAGTGGTGATGCGCGGCGGCGGCAGGGGCCGGGAAACCGCGGTAGGTTGGCGCGGCGCTGGTAAATGTCCCTGGGCTATAGGCCTGGGCGATCGCCGCATCGTTTTCATCAGCGGCAAAGCGGCTGATGGCCGTGGTTTTGGCCGCGGCGGAGGGCAGCGGCATTTCAGGAGAGGGTTTTTCCTGAAATGCCAGGGCGCTGGTGGAACATAACGTCAGCCAAACAATAAGAGCGCTCAGTACTTTCATCGTCAGAGGTCCGGATCCGGGGAAGGGGCACTCTTACGGTATAACCGGCGCATCGAAAACGCCACGCGTTCTTACCGTTGTGGCGTAGTTAGTTACAGCTGGACATCAATTCGCTGCCCCTCCCGCCAGGGAAGGGCGCCGGGACTACCTCAGACGCCATTCACCGGCTTCTTTACCATTGATCAGCAGCTTGCGCTTTTCACCGGCGGGTAAAGTCACTTTCAGCGTATCCCAGGCCGGGCAATAACGGCCGCGAGGGGTCAGTTGCAGGCTGATGGTGCTGGCGTCGCAGACCATCTCCCACGTCAGCCACAGCGCATCATCCTCTTTATAGCCCCAGCTTTCGCCATCGTCCTCAAACAGTAGACCCTGCGACGACCCCACGCCTTTCAGCGGGAACAGCTTCAGCTCGCGCCGATCGTCTTTTGTCGCGCTGACGTGGGTGATGCGTTCGCTGAGCGGCAGGCCGGCTCCGGCGCGGACCAGCAGCGGCAGATGTTCCAGCGGCGCATCTCGCGTTATCCACTGGCCAGCGGAGAACCATTCCCCGCTATAAAAATCGTACCAGCCGGAGCCGTTTTCCGGCAACCACACCCGGCGCTGACGCTGGTCTGGTTCGACGACGCTGGCGACCAGCAGATCGCGCCCCAGCAGGAAATCATCGCACTCTTCAAAGGTTTGCGGATCGTGTTCATGATCGAGGAACGTTGGTCGCAGCATCGGCTCATCGTCGGCGTGGGCCTGCCACAGGAGCGTATACAGATAGGGCAGCAGGCGATAGCGCAGTTCAATCGCGCTGCGAATCGCCGGAGTCACGCCCGGATACATCCACGCCTCGTTGACCGTCTGGTCATCGTTCCATGAATGGATGGTAAAGCGCGGGTGCATCACGCCATTCTGTACCCAACGTACGAACAGCTCGGCATCCGGTTTATCACCGGAAAAACCGCCGACGTCGTGGCCCACGTTATATAAGCCGGATAAACTCATCCCCAGCCCCATGCGGGTGTTATAGCGCAGGGTCTCCCAGCTGGTGCGGTTGTCGCCGCTCCAGGTCTGGACATAGCGCTGCATTCCGGCACAGCCGGAACGGGAGATCAGATACGGTCGCTTTTGTGGCGCGAAACGCTGCTGGGCTTCCATTGAGGCGCGCATCATCAGCAGCGGCATCACCGGGCGAATATGCTTGATGGCGATGCTCTGGCCAAAGCCGTGACAGCGGGCTTCGCCATCCCAGACTTCAAATTCGTTATTATCATTCCAGGTGGAATCGATGCCCATCTCCAGCAGTTGGTGGGTAACGCCGTCCTGCCACCAGGCGACGGTGTGGGGATTTGTGAAGTCAAGGTGCGACCCTTCGTCATCCCAGAAGCTGGAGCGTTCCGGCGCGTCGGTCTCCGAGTCGCGAATGAATAACCCTTTTTCCGCCACTTCGCTATAGCGCGGATGGTCCTGCAACAGACAGGGTTTAATATTGGCCGCCAGCTTAATGCCGGCGTCATGGAAGCGCTGAGTCATCACTTTTGGCTGCGGCACCTTGTCGTAGTTCCAGTTAAACACGTAGCGCTTACCGTTGATCGAGGTATAGCCGGAAGAGAGCTGGAAAGAGTCGCAGGGAATCGCATGCGCTTCACACAGACGGATAAAGTTCATCAGCTGATTTTGCGCATCCGGCGCGTCGGTGTAATGCATGGTGGAGCCGCTGTAGCCGAGACTCCATTTCGGCCCGAACAGCGTTTTACCGGTCAGGCGAACAAATGCTTTGGTGACATCCAGCGCCCGTCGGCCGGTGAACAGGTAGTAATCGATATCGCCCGCTTCCGCCTGCCAGCGGCGATAGGCGGTGTGGTAGTTATCAATTTCATTGCCCAGATCCAGCCAGCAACTGCTCAGATTATCGTAGAACAGGCCATAGCTGATGTCGCTACGCTGGGTGAGGGTAAAGGGGATATGCTTGTACAGCGGGTCGGTACTGACGGCGTTATAGCCCATCGCGTCGAGATTACGCATTTCATAGCGTTTACCGTTGCGCTGAAGATCGCCGGCCTTCTCGCCAAGACCATAAAATCGTTCGTCCTTGCGGCGGCTCAGATAGTGCGCCGCGCCGTCGCCGTGGGCGTTGAGCAGATAGGCGCTGGTGGGGCGGTCATTGACCAGCGGGAGCCATTCGCCGTCGTCATGACGATAGCTCCACTCCAGCCACAGCGGCTGGTGGACGGTGACACGCAGCTGCCCGGTGGCGACCGTCAGGCTATCAGCGTGTTGTTCAAGCGTCCACGCGGGCAGACTAAAGCCGCTCAGATCCTCACGAGGGCGGCCTTCCCACGGCACGTCCTGCTGCGGTGCAATGCTCCAGGTACGGTCCAGCGCCAGCTGACCTTTGCGCTTAAGCAGGACGCGGAACAGGTTCTCTTCCAGTACATACAGGCACAGCGTGTGCTGCCCGTCGATAGTTAACTCAACGTGATGAGCCAAGCGTTGGTGCAATGTCCAGTGTTTCAGCGTTTTCATCTTTGTATCCACTCTCAGGCGCGTTTGGCGCGACGTTCAGCAATAAATGCCACCAGGAAGATGGCGCCAATCAGGTCAAAGAACCCCATGGCGATAAACAGCGGGTTGAAGCCAATTTTGTCGGCGGTCACCCCGATTAATAGCGAGAACAGGAAGCTGGCAATCCAGGCTGCGGAACCGCGCATCCCGTTGACCGTTGCCATCTGGCCTTTATCAAACGACTCCACCACCAGCGCGCTCAGCATGCAGGAGATGATCTGGTGGCCGAAGCCGCCGATGGAGATCAGCACGATGGTGATATAGGGGTCGCGGGTGATGGCAACGAGGGCCAGCGAAATCATCAAAAAGGCGCCGGTCACCGAACTGGCGACGACGGCGTTAACCCGGGTATAGCCGAACCAGCGGGTATACAGCCTGGTCAGATAGCCGCTGACGACGCTGCCGAGGTCGGCGGCAAGAAACGGCAGCCAGGCGAACATGGCAATTTGTTTCAGATCCATGCCGTGCTCTTTAGCGAGGTACAGCGGGACCCAAAAGCTCAGCACCGCCCAGGCCGGCTCAGCCATGAACGCCGGAATCGCGATACCGTAAAAGCGCTTGTTTTTCGAGACGGTTTTTAAGGCGGTGAAGAACGGCAGCTTAACGGCCGGCGGCTCGTTGTCCCGGCGAATGAACGCCAGCTCGCTTTTGTCGAGGTTCGGGTGTTTTTCAGGGTTGTGATAAAGCGCCCACCACAGCACGACCCACAGCAACGCCAGCACGCCGGTGAACATAAACGCGCCCTGCCAGCCGAAAGAGGCGTGGGCGAAGTAGATAATCGGCGGCGCCAGCATCGCGCCAATCGAGAAGCCGACGCCGGCCCAACCGGCGGCGATTGGACGTTCCGATTTCGGGAACCATTCACCGATGGTTTTGGCGTTTGCCGGCGTGGCGGCGGCTTCCGCACCGCCCATGAAGAAGCGCAGGATGGCCAGGTGCAGCCAGCTACCGGCACCGGCGTGAGCGATACAGGCAATGGCCCACAGCGTGGCGCAAATCATAAAGCCGAGCTTCAGGCCGATGACGTCGATAAGCCAGCCGCACAGCGGCTGGAAAAGGGTGTAGGCCAACTGAAAAGCGCCGACAATCCACGAATACTGTTCGGTGGTAATGCCGAGCGAGACCTTCAGCTCCGGGGCAATAATCCCCAGAGAGTTACGTGTGATGTAGTTGACGGTGACGCCGAGTAAAAAAAGGACCAGCATCCACCAGCGTAAATTCTTTATCACCCGCCGGGATTTGCTGGCGGCGATATCGTTGTTGAGGCCTTGACTCATAGAACTCTCCACAAGATTTTTAATGTAGGGTAATGACCGGCTCGCACCACGAGTTGTCATACCGGTTCCTGTAATGGTTTGAATAATATTGTTTTATTTGTTCTTATATCCGGGTAACTAGTATGGAAGTTATCGGACCAATTCAGGTTAGGCGAGAAAAAAGGCGGGCAGTAGCGTTATTTATGAAAGTTTTTTCATAAGATGACGAAATGCTCACTGAAGAGGCAAACATTTACTTGATAATCTGGCTTTGTCAGTGATGAAAATTCTTTCATTTTGAAGGTGGAGCTGGATCACAAAATGGACAAAAAGCTCAAAATAGCCGAGATCGCCAGCCGGACGGGGATGTCGGCGAGCACGGTTTCCAGAGTGCTGGCAGGAAAAGCGAACACCAGTGAGAAGGCCCGGCGGGCCGTGCTGGCGTGTGCGCGCGACATGGGGGTGCTGGAGGGCATCGCCGCCGGGCGTATGCTGCTCAACAGCCTGGTCGTCTTTGCGCCGCAGCGGGCGTTTGATGAGCGTTCTGATATCTATTACTACCGGGTTATTCAAAGTATCCACCATGCGCTGGCCGCTCATGAGGTACGCCTGCGAACCTGCGCGCTGGAAGAGAATGACAGCGATGCCAATCAGTTCCTGGCCCGCATGAACGAACCGGAAACCGAAGCGGCGATCCTGTTGGGAATTGACGATCCGCATATTCACGATCTGGCGGTAGATCTGGCGAAACCCTGCGTGCTGATCAACTGCCGCGACGAAGCGATGCGCCTCTCCTCCATTGCGCCGGATCACCGGCTGATTGGCCAGTTTGCCGCGCAGTATCTGTTTGATATGGGGCATCGGGCGGTGCTGAATGTGATGTGCCTGCGGCGTTACACGATGGACCTGCGGCTGGCCGGTATCAAAGAGGCCTGGCGGATGCGCAACCTGCATTTTACCGATGGGCGTGATCTGCTTACGGTCGCCAGCTTTAGCGCCAGGGACAGCGAAGAGCGGGTGGGCGAATGGCTTGACGCGCGGGCGGGTAAATCGTTGCCAACGGCATTTTTGGTCGGCGGAGATTTTATGGTCGCCGGGACGGTGAGCGCGCTGCAAAAGCGCGGGCTGCGGGTGCCGCAGGATATTTCGGTGATGAGTATCGACGGTTTCAACCTCGCCGCCATTCAGGATGTGCCGCTGACCGCTGTCCACGTCCCGCGCGACGAGCTGGGCACGGAAGCGGTACATCTGCTTCAGCAGCGGTTGATTCGCCCGGATGCGCCGCGCGGCTCGCTGCTGCTGCACGGTACGCTGGTGGTACGGGATTCGGTAAGGCGGATCCGTTCCGGTAACCGCCTTACCACGGTTGTGCAGGCAGGGCTCTACGACGACTAGACGGCGATACCCAGCGCCCGTTTACCATGAATATTGAGATCGTCCAGGGTAAAGCGCTCCTGCCAGTCGGCCTCATAGTCTTCACGGGGGAAGTCCCCCGGCGAAGCGCCGTTTTCCAACGCCAGCTTGACCTTCTGCGCGTAGGCGAGGTTTTTCTCGCACATTGGTGCTGCGGGAATGTACATCACATTGCCCCAGCCCTGCTGGTTTTCCACCGGCGCCACCGAATGAATCACATCGCAGTGCCACCACACCGAATCGCCGGCATTGAGCGCCGGGATTGAACTGAGCGCTTTGATCAGCAGCGGATGCCATTTCTCGGAAACCGGCAGCACTTTCCCCGGCGCCACGCCGCACAGCTCATCGTCCGGCACATCGTCCAGCAGCGGGCGCAGCAGGATATACGCCATCGCCTCCGGAATCGGCACCACGTGCAGCAGCCCCTGATCGGGAATCATATCCGAGAGCGCGGTCCAGCCCTGGAAAGTACGGAAGACCGAGCACTTGGTCGTGTTGTCGACGGTGTACTCTTCGACTTCGGTACGGTGCGACGCATTCCACGGGTCATAGGCATCAATATTGCCGTTGAAGACGTTGGCGAAGACGCGCTGATAGGCCGGCAGCAGCCAGCGCTCCAGCGCGCCGGAATCGGTGTGCGCTCCCAACCCTTTCGAGGTGGTTCCCGGCGGGCGACGGCGGATGCGATCCGGATAGATAACGCTCACGTCCGGGTCGAACCACTGCTTGCCGTCATGGTTAAAGGTCCACAGGCGGTTGAGGAAGGACTGCACGGCCGCCATCTCATCGCTCTGACGCGCCTGCATCTGCGCCTGTGACCAGTAAATCGGGTAAATCTCCGGGCGCGAAGCGTCAAGTGAGCCGAAGAAGGTGTCGCCAGGGCCTTTGTAGACATCGTCGAAATGGTTACGGTCGAGATATTCAAGCATCGCGTTATCCCAGGCCAGCGCCCGTTCGCGCGAGAAGTGACCTTTGATTACCGCGCAGCCGCGGCGCTTAATGGCCTCGCGCTGGGCCTCGCTGACTTTCCCTTGCGCGATATCGTTGAACGGGATCACCGGCCAGACATCCTCGCCGCGGGCTTTCAGCGCCTCAATCTCTTCCAGGCGAGCGGTAATCTTTGCGGTGAGGCGATCGAATACCGCCTGCACATCGCCGATTTGTGCACGCAGATGCTGTTTCATTTGGCGGATCGCCGCTTTGTGGTCGGCGGGTAATGTTTCGTGGGTGTAGATAGCAGCCATGGTGACCTCACTCAGCTTTTGGCTTTCATTCGAAAGTATTAAATCTTACAAACGTTAATTTAAGTTAAATTTAAGTTAATGCAAGTTTAAAACTTAGAGGAGGCGCACAAAATGGAAAACCGGGGCAGGGCGCCCCGGTCAGCGGTCAGCAGGAGAAGGGCGGCGTCTTATCGAGAACGGCCTGAATGACCTTCAGCGCGCCGTGATGGTTGTTGTCGTCAGTCGTGTAATCGGCGATAGCTTTGATGCTTTCGGCGGCGTTACCCATGGCGAAGGCGTATTTCACCAGCTTCAGCATTTCCGCATCGTTGCCGCTGTCGCCGATGGCGACGCACTCCTGCGGCGAGAGCTGCCAGCGTTTGAGCAGGCGGCTGATGCCGTTCGCTTTATGCAGGCCGGGAATGATTAAATCAACGAAGCCGAAACCGCTGGTCACCGGCTTCATGATGCCATCGAGTGAAACGTGCAGTTTATCGATAAGCTGCGGGATATCGCTATCCGGCAGATTTAGTGAGAATTTGAACAGGGTGTCGTTAATGTTCTGATAATCGCTGATTCGCTGCAGGCGATGATAGTGTTTTGCCATCAGGGCGACGAAAGCGTCGGGCGCGTTGTCGCTGACGTAGGCGCTCTCCAGGCCACAGGCGACGAAGTTCAGCTGGCTGTCTTTCAGCAGCTCGCCAATCACCACCTGGGATTCATGACGGGTCAGCTCGCCGTGGAACAGCTGTTGGCCGTGTTCGTACACCAGCGCACCGTTCTCGGCGACAAAAGAGATCTGCTCGCGAATTTCCGGGAAAAAAGAGATCAGCTGATAGTACTGGTTGCCGCTGGCGACAACAAATTCAATACCCTGCTGCTGAAGTTGCGCGAACTGCGCGAGAAAACGCGGGCGATCGTACTGCTTGGCGTCATTGAGAAAAGTTCCGTCCATATCGGTGACGATAACTTTAACGGTCATAACAAATGCTCCTGGCTAACTTCGACCAGTAACATTCTAATTACAATGTGACCTGAAGCACAAATTTATTTCGAATGAAAGTTTGCGTTCCCTTATGTGCAGGAGAAAATCCCCGGGTGGCGGCGTAAACGCCTTACCCGGGCTACCGTCACACAGCGAGCTGTAAGCCCGTAGCCCGGCTAAGCGCAGCGCCAGCCGGGGGTTTTACTTACAGCGTATGCCCGGTACGAGCGATGCTCTCGTCCCCGGGTGGCGGCGTAAACGCCTTAGCCGGGCTAGCGTCACACAGCGAGCTGTGAACCCGTAGCCCGGCTAAGCGCAGCGCCAGCCGGGGGGTTTTACTTACGGCGTATGCCCGGTACGGGCGATGCTCTCGTCCCCGGGTGGCGGCGTAAACGCCTTACCCGGGCTAGCGTCACACAGCGAGCTGTGAGCCCGTAGCCCGGCTAAGCGCAGCGCCAGCCGGGGGGTTTTACTTACGGCGTATGCCCGGTACGGGCGATGCTCTCGTCCCCGGGTGGCGGCGTAAACGCCTTACCCGGGCTAGCGTCACACAGCGAGCTGTGAGCCCGTAGCCCGGCTAAGCGCAGCACCAGCCGGGGGGGTTTACTTACAGCGTATGCCCGGTACGGGCGATGCTCTCGTCCCCGGGTGGCGGCGTAAACGCCTTACCCGGGCTAGCGTCACACAGCGAGCTGTGAATCCGTAGCCCGGCTAAGCGCAGCGCCAGCCGGGGGTTTTACTTACAGCGTATGCCCGGTACGGGTGATGCTCTCGTCCCCGGGTGGCGGCGTAAACGCCTTACCCGGGCTAGCGTCACACAGCGAGCTGTGAATCCGTAGCCCGGCTAAGCGCAGCGCCAGCCGGGGGTTTTACTTACAGCGTATGCTCGGTACGGGCGATGATATCGTCCTGGGCATCCGGCGACAGGGCGGTAAAGAACGCCGAGTATCCCGCCACGCGGACCACTAAATCACGATACTGGTCAGGGTGCTTTTTCGCTTCCAGCAGCGTCTCCCGCGACACGATGTTGTACTGGATATGCCAGCCTTTATGCACTTCGAAGAAGGTACGCAGTAGCACCATCAGTTTCTGCTTATCAGACTCGTTCTCCAGCGTCGCCGGGTTGAGCTTCTGGTTAAGCAGCACGCCCCCGAGAATCGAACCGGTCGGCAGTTTGCCGACGGAGCTGATGACCGCCGTCGGCCCCAGATGGTCAGTCCCGGAAGCCGGGCTGGCACCTTCCGCCAGCGGCGAGTGCGCCTTACGTCCGTCCGGCGTGGCCATCGTCTGGGCGCCAAACGGCACGTTAGCAGAGATGGACGACGTGCCGGCGTAGTAGTTGCCGCCGATTGGACCGCGGCCATAGCGCGGGTTGTGGTACTGCTTCAGCTCATCGATATAGGTCTGGTACGCGCGCGCCAGCAGGGTATCCACGCTGTCATCATCATTACCGTACTTCGGTGCGCCGTTGATTAAGCGCTGACGCAGCTGCTCGTGGGTCAGGCCAGCAAAGTCTTCCGCCAGCGCTTTTGCCAGCTGCTGCTGACCGATTGCCCCCTGCTCAAACACCAGCTTTTTCACGGCGACCAGGCTGTTGCCGAGGTTGGCAATACCGACCTGCAGTCCGGAAACCCAATCGTATTTGGCGCCGCCTTGTTTGATGCTCTTCGCCCGCTCGATGCAATCATCCACCAGCGCCGAGCACAGAATGTCGTGGACGTTCTCTTCCAGCATGGTATCGACGACGTACTCAATCTCTATCGATTTGCGCGTGTAGTAGCGAATCTGGGTATCCCAGTCTTCCAGCACCTGCTCGAAGCGGGTGAAATTGCCTTTCGACAGCGCATGTTCTTGCGGCAGGAACACCTGACCGCTGGTAGCATCGCGACCGCCTTCCAGGGCGGCGAGCATCACGCGGGCGAAGTTGATAAAGCTCATCCCGGTGCAGCGATAGCCCCACTTGCCGCCGACGGCGGTTTCGATGCAGCCGATGGCCGCGTAGTCGTAGGCATCCTGTGGTTCGATGCCGAGTTTGATGAATTCCGGAATAACGATTTCGTCGTTATTGAACGCCGGCATCCCGAAGCCGCAGCGAATGACCTGTACGCAGGCGTCAAGGAAGTCATTACTCATGCCGGCGTGGTAGCGCACGCTGAGGTTCGGCTGGGTGGAGCGCAGACGGCCGCAGGATTCGAGAATCGCATAGGAGAGCGGGTTCACCGCATCCTGCGCGTGGCCGTCGACCAGGTTCTGGCCGCCGATGGTCACGTTCTGGTACAGCGGGCTGCCCGCGGAAGCTTTCGAGTGTGAGCCGGAGCGGATTTTGTTCACTTCCAGCAGCTTCAGCCAGCAGCTGTGCAGCAGCTCAATCGCTTGTTCGCGCGCCAGCGATTGCTGCAGCTCGACGTCGCGACGGTAGTAGGGATAGAGGTACTGATCCATACGCCCGAAGGAAACCGAGTGGCCGTTGGATTCAATTTGCAAAATCAACTGGATGAAGTAGCACAGCTGCAGTGCCTGCCAGAACGTTTTTGGCGGTTCATGGGCGATGAGGTCGCAGTTTTCGGCGATGGCCAGCAGCTCGTCGCGGCGCGTTTCGCGTGTCTCGGCGGCAGCCATGGTACGGGCCAGTTCGGCAAAGCGTTGGCAGTGTGCGCTCACCGCTTCCAGCACGATATCAATGGCTTTCAGGAACTGCTCGCCGTGCAAATCTTCCAGCACCGTAAGGTTGATGCGTGAACGGCGCTCGGCCACTTTGGCGCGCATGCCGTCGAGCCCTTTTTCCAGCAGCAGCGGATAGTTGACCGCAAGGTGGGCGTCGCCGGAGGTCATATTGCCTTCCGCTTTAATAATGCCGGTGGCCAGCAGCGCTTTTTGTTCATCGGTAAACATCCCGTAGCAGCGATCCTGAACGGTCTGTCCACGCCACCACGGGCAGATCTCGTGCAGCACCTGCTTGTTCTCTTCGCTGACGGCGAAACCGGCCCCCGGACGATCGGCCAGATCATCGATCTCTTTTTCAATCCAGCTGACGGTATATTCCGGGAAGATCGGCGCGGCGCGGACTTCGCTTGCCTGGTTGCCGACGATCAGCTCGTCGTGTTTGATCCAGATAGTCCGCTCCGCCAGGTGATGGGCCAGCGCCAGCGCGCGACGTACCGGGATCGGCTTATCCAGATGCTGCTGATAAGCTGCGGTATAATGCTGCGCGCGCTCGGTGCATACCGGCGGCTTAACGATATGTACCAGCGCCATTTTATGCGCCTGAATGCGAGCGCTCAGCGTATCCAGTTTCAGGGTAGTCATGAGTTTATCCTCGTAAAGTAGCCGTTAAACCTTTGCTCTGAGCATAGTGCTGCGCGAAGGCGAGCAGCTCGGGTGCAGCAAGCGGTTTGTCCGGAGCGGTATAGGGCTGACTGAGTAACTGATATTTGTTCATTCCCAGCGTGTGGTACGGCAGGAAGTGAATCTCCTCGACCTTCAGACGGTCGGCGGCAAAATCGGTGATGGCGGTAATGGCAGCTTCATCGGCATTAAATCCCTGAATCAGCGGGACGCGGATGATGATTTTTTTGCCGGCCTGCGCAACGCGTTGCAGGTTATCCAGCACCCGGCGGGCGCTGCCATCCGTCCACTGGTTGAAAATCGCTTCGTTCACATGCTTAAGATCGGCGAGAAACAGATCTACCCACGGCAGCGAAGGCGCCACGTATTTCCACGGCACGTGCAGACAGGTTTCGACGGCGGTGTGAATACCGGCTTCATGACAGGCCTGAAACAGCTGCTGCGCCAGCTCAGGATTCATAAACGGCTCACCGCCTGAGAGGGTAACCCCGCCGCCGCTGCGCTCGTAGAACGGTTTATCGCGCAGTACCGTCGCCATAATCTCCTCCACGGGCTGCTCTTCGCCGCAGACGGTGAGTGCGGTGGTCGGGCAGCATTCGCGCAGCCGCGCATAGTGGTCATCGGTGAGTTTTTCACGATGGATAATCAGGCCATCCAGCTTGCGGGTTATCACCTCCGGCGCCGCCTGCTGACACAGATCGCAGCCGTCGAGACACAGCCGGGCGTCATACAGCAGATCCGCCGTGCGGGAGCGACTTTCCGGATTCTGACACCAGCGGCAACCCAGTGAGCAGCCTTTAAGGAATACGACGGTGCGAATCCCCGGGCCGTCGTGGGTTGAATAGCGCTGAATGTTGAAGATCATGTTGAGCCCTCTTTTTGCATATGAAGATTAAATTACTTTCGAATGAAAGTTACCTTGATGCAAATCAACAAGCAGAACGGATACGCCCGGGGAGAGGAGGGAAAGGTGTAGCGGGTCACAGATTAGCCGGCGACGGGCGCCGCCGGTGGGGGGGTTAGCGGCTGGCGCACACCTCGCACTGCGGATTACGCGGCAGCTTCATTTCACGAAACTGACAGGTCATCGCGTCGTACATGACGATTTTGCCTGCCGCCGGCGCGCCGTAGCGGCTGAGTACTTTAATCGCTTCCATCGCCTGTAACGCGCCGATGACACCCACCAGCGGCGCCATCACGCCCGCCTCCACGCAGGTGAGGGCGTTGTCGCCGAACAGACGGCTCAGACAGCGATAGCATGGCTCACCCTCCTGCCAGGTAAAAACGCTGATCTGGCCTTCCATGCGAATTGCCGCACCGGAAACCAGCGGCGTTTTATGCCGGAAACAGCCCGCGTTAAGCTGGTTGCGGATTGCGACGTTATCGGTGCAGTCGAGCACCAGATCGTGGGCGGCGATCTGCGCCCACAAGGCCTGCTCTTCCAGCAAAGCATTCAGCGTCGCGAGCTGCACGTGCGGGTTGATACGCGCCAGCGCGTCGCGCGCGGAGTCGACCTTCGGTTGGCCGAGGGTCGCATCGCTGTGCAGCGTCTGACGCTGCAAATTGGAGAGCGACACGGTGTCAAAATCCAGCAGCGTGAGCTGACCGACGCCCGCCGCCGCCAGATACTGCGCAGCCGCGCAGCCGAGCCCACCCAGGCCAACCACCAGCACCCGCGAGGCTTTCAGCTGCTCCTGACCATCAAAGTCGAAACCGCGCAGGATGATTTGCCGGTTGTAGCGCAGCATCTCCTCATCGCTCAGTTCAACCGCCATTACAGCCCCCCGAACAGATGGTTAAAGGGCTCGACTTCAACCCATTCACCCGCTTCAACGGCGCCGCGTTCACGTTCGAGGACGATAAAACAGTTGCCGAGACTGAACGAACTGAAGATGTGCGACCCCTGATGACCGGTCGATTCAACCACCAGCTCACCGTCCGGATTGCGTCGCAGCACGCCGCGCTGGAAGTCGAGACGGCCCGGTGATTTCTTCAGCCGCGTCGCGGCGCGAACGCGCAGGCGCATCGGCTGCGCCTGGCCGCCGTTGCCCCCCAGTTTTGCCAGCAGCGGCTGCACCAGCTGATAGAAGGTGAGGGTGGCGGAAACCGGATTACCCGGCAGGCCGCAGAACCAGCTGTTAGTCAGTTTTCCGAAGGCAAAAGGTTTGCCCGGCTTGATGGCCAGCTTCCAGAAGCCGATTTCGCCCAGCTCTTCGAGTATCTCTTTGGTGTAGTCCGCTTCCCCGACGGAGACGCCGCCGGAGCTGATGACCACGTCGGCCTGCCGGTCGGCCTCGATAAACGCCTCGCGCAGTCGATCCGGATCGTCAGGAATAATGCCAAGGTTAATCACCTCGCAGCCCAGTTGCTCAAGCATCAGGTGAACGGCGAGGCGGTTGGTATCGTAAATTTGCCCGTCGCCCAGCGGCTGGCCCGGCAGCTGCAGTTCATCCCCGGTCGAGAAGACCGCGACGCGCACTTTGCGCACCACTGCCACCTGGGCAATCCCCAGCGAGGCGAGCACCGGTAGTTCGGCGACGGTCAGCGGGGTGCCTGCCGGAAAGACGACGGCGCCATCGGCGATATCTTCCCCACGGCGGCGAATGTTCTGCCCGGCGTTGACCGGCGCGACGAAGCGGATGCCCTCTGCGGTCTGCTCGGTCTCTTCCTGCATCACTACCGCGTCGCAGCCTGGCGGAACTGGCGCTCCGGTCATGATGCGAATACAGCTTCCCGCAGGCCAGGCATCGTGGAACGGCTGTCCGGCGAACGCTTTACCCGCAACCGGCAGCGCCGCGCCGTCGGCGAGGTCGGCCAGACGTACGGCATAACCGTCCATCGCCGAGTTATCAAAACCCGGGACGTCCAGCGGTGAAATGAGATCATGGGCGGTTACGCGCGAAAAGGCCTGCAACAGCGGGACGGTTTCCACCGCGCTGAGCGGTGTAATTCGATTGAGCATCTGAGTCAGGGCTGTGTCGAGCGGCATCAGTCCGGCGGTAAAATCCATGAGGTTCTCCTGCGGGCAAAACATCGAAAACACCTATTATGACAGAAAAGCGCTGACGGCTATATGCCTCCACGGTACAGGGTTTACACCGCACTCCGCGCTTTCTATATTCAAAAATTGTATAGGACAGTCAGCACGATAATGATATTTATACATAAAATCATCCTGAATACATCGAAGCCGCAGGGCAATACACCTGGAAAAGAGCGGGTTATCCGTCGCCAGTCAGGAGCGGTTTGCAGGATGTATCAAGACACTTTATCGGTAAAGGATCGCTGAATGGGCAAGGCGGTGATAGCAATTCATGGCGGGGCGGGGGCGATTACGCGCTCTGCCCTGACGCCGGAACGTGAACGACAGTACGTGGCGGCGCTTTCGGCGATCGTCGATAGCGGGCAAAAAATGCTGGCGGCAGGCGCCAGCGCGCTGGATACGGTGACGGAAGCGGTGCGACTGCTCGAGGAGTGCCCGCTGTTTAACGCGGGGATCGGATCGGTCTTTACCCGCGATGCAACCCATGAACTGGATGCCTGCGTCATGGACGGCAACCGGCTGCAGGCCGGGGCGGTTGCCGGGGTCAAACATGTACGTAATCCGGTATTGGCCGCGCGCCTGGTGCTGGAACAAAGCCCACACGTGCTGCTGATCGGCGAGGGGGCCGAAGCGTTTGCCGTCTCCCATGGTATGGAACGGGTCGAGAACCATCTGTTTTCGACCACTGAACGTTTACTTCAGCTCCAACAGGCCCAGGCCGACAATGAGATTGTGCTCGATCATCGCGCCGCGCCGCTCGATGAACGCCATAAGATGGGGACCGTCGGGGCGGTGGCGCTGGATTTGACTGGTAATCTGGCGGCGGCGACCTCGACCGGCGGCATGACCAATAAGCTCCCCGGGCGCGTCGGCGACAGCCCGTTACCGGGGGCCGGCTGCTATGCCAATAACGCCAGTGTCGCGGTCTCCTGCACCGGAACCGGCGAAGTGTTTATGCGCACGCTCGCGGCCTACGATATTGCGGCGTTGATGGAGTATGGCAATCTCAGCCTGTATGAGGCCTGTGAGCGGGTGGTGATGGAAAAACTGCCGGCGCTCGGCGGCAGCGGCGGCCTGATCGCCATCGACAGAGAAGGCAACGTGGTTCTGCCGTTTAACAGCGAAGGCATGTATCGGGCCTGGTGTTACGCCGGGGATACGCCGACGATTGGTATTTATCGGGAATAAGGGGAAGCAGGTTGCCGCAGAGTCAAGAAATCGACGCCGATGATGTTCTGGTGGTACGCGATCTGAACGTGGCGTTTCGCCAGGAGCAGGAGACGTTTTCCGCAGTGCGGCAGCTGTCGTTTACCCTGCGACGGGGCGAAACGTTAGCCATCGTCGGTGAATCGGGTTCGGGAAAATCCGTGACCGCGCTGGCGCTGATGCGCCTGCTCGATCGGGCGGTAAGCGAGGTCAGCAGCGAAGCGCTGTGGCTGCGCCGCCGCAACCGTCAGGTGGTCTCCCTGAGTGAACAGTCAGCAGCGGGGATGCGCAGCGTACGCGGGGCGGACATGGCGATGATTTTCCAGGAGCCGATGACCTCGCTAAACCCGGTGTTTACTATCGGAGAGCAGATTGCCGAATCTATTCGTTTGCACCAGGGGCTGGGGCATGATGCGGCGCTGCGCGAAGCGAAGAAAATGCTCGATCAGGTCAGGATCCCCGAGGCGGAAACGATGCTTTCGCGCTATCCCCATCAGCTCTCCGGCGGGATGCGTCAGCGGGTAATGATCGCGATGGCGCTGTCCTGCCGTCCTGCGGTACTGATTGCCGATGAGCCCACCACGGCGCTGGATGTGACGATTCAGGCTCAGATTCTTCAGCTCATTGCCGTGCTGCAAAAAGAGATGGCGATGGGGGTGATTTTTATTACTCACGATATGGGGGTGGTCGCCGATATCGCCGATCGGGTACTGGTGATGTACCGCGGAGAAGCGGTGGAAAGCGGCACGGTGGAGGAGATCTTCCGTGCGCCGCAGCATCCCTATACCCGGGCGCTGCTGGCCGCGGTTCCGCGGCTCGGGTCGATGCGCGGCAGCGATCTGCCGCGCCATTTTCCGTTACCAGAGCAAGCTGTCCCCGATGAGGAGGAACAGAAGACCGTCATCGCCGGTGAGCCGATTCTTAAAGTGCGTGACCTGGTGGCGCGCTTCCCGCTGCGCAGCGGCATTCTGAATCGCGTCACCCGTGAAGTCCATGCGGTGGAGAAGGTGAGCTTCGATCTGTGGCCAGGGGAGACGCTCTCTTTGGTCGGCGAATCCGGTTGCGGGAAGTCAACGACCGGCCGGGCCTTGCTCCGGCTGGTGGCGACGCAGGGCGGAACCATCGTTTTTAACGGCGAGCGGATTGATACGCTGGCAAACAGCAAACTCCAGGCGCTGCGCCGCGATATTCAGTTTATTTTCCAGGATCCGTTTGCGTCGCTCGACCCGCGACAAACCGTGGGCTATTCGATTATGGAGCCGCTGCGCGTACACGGCATGCCGGAGGGCGATGCCGCCCGCGCGCGCGTCGCCTGGCTGCTGGAGAGGGTCGGTTTGCAACCGGAGCATGCCTGGCGCTATCCGCACGAGTTTTCCGGCGGCCAGCGCCAGCGTATTTGTATCGCCCGCGCGCTGGCGCTCAATCCGAAAGTGGTGATTGCCGACGAGGCCGTGTCAGCGCTGGATGTTTCAATCCGCGCGCAGATTATTAATCTGCTGCTCGATTTACAGCGCGAAATGGGCATCGCATTCCTGTTTATTTCACACGATATGGCGGTGGTTGAACGCATCAGCCATCGCGTGGCGGTGATGTATCGTGGGCGAATTGTCGAGATAGGCCCGCGGCGCGCCGTGTTTGAAAACCCGCAGCACCCTTACACCCGCAAATTGATGGCCGCCGTACCGGTTGCCGACCCGACGCATCGTCATCCGCAGCGCGTACTGCTCTCTGACGAACTGCCGGGCAATATCTATAAGCGGGGCGCCGAGGTTAGCAGCATGCCGTTACAACAGGTGGGGCCGGGCCATTTTGTCGCCAGGGAACCCGTCGCCGACGTGCTGGGAAGATAACAACGACACCAACAATACAGCCTTTCAGGAGAACAACATGACACAACGTGTATTACGCAAAGGGTTGCTGGCGCTGGTCGTCACGTCAGCGCTGGCGGCAAGCCCGGCTTTTGCCGCGAAAGATGTGGTCGTGGCGGTCGGTTCTAACTTTACGACCCTCGACCCGTATGATGCTAATGACACCCTGTCCCAGGCCGTCGCCAAATCGTTCTATCAAGGGCTGTTTGGCCTGGATAAAGAGATGAAGCTGCAAAACGTGCTGGCGGAGAGCTATACCATCTCGCCGGACGGACTGGTTTACACCATCAAACTCCATTCCGGGGTGAAGTTCCAGGACGGCAGCGACTTTAACGCCGAGGCGGTGAAGGTCAACCTCGACCGCGCCAGCAATCCTGATAATCATCTCAAGCGCTACAACCTGTATAAAAATATCGCCAGTACCGAAGCGCTCGATCCGACGACGGTCAAAATTACTCTGAAGCAGCCGTTCTCCGCGTTCATCAATATCCTGGCCCACCCGGCCACGGCGATGATCTCTCCGGCGGCGCTGAAAAAGTACGGCAAAGAGATTGGCTTCCATCCGGTGGGAACCGGGCCGTATAAGCTGGACACCTGGAATCAAACCGATTTCGTGAAGGTGACGAAGTTTGCCGGTTACTGGCAGCCGGGTCTACCGAAGCTGGACTCGATCACCTGGCGTCCGGTGGTGGATAACAACACTCGTGCGGCGATGCTGCAAACCGGAGAAGCGCAGTTCGCTTTCCCCATCCCGTATGAGCAGGCGCCGCTGCTGGAGAAAAACAGCAAGCTGGAGCTGGTGGCCAGCCCGTCTATCATGCAGCGTTACATCAGCATGAACGTGACGCAAAAACCGTTCGATAACCCGAAAGTACGTGAAGCGATCAACTACGCGATCAACCGCCAGGCGCTGGTCAAAGTGGCGTTCGCTGGCTATGCGACACCGGCCACCGGCGTCGTACCGCCGTCTATTGCCTATGCCGAAAGCTTTAAACCGTGGCCGTATGACCCGGCGAAAGCCCGCGAGCTGCTGAAAGAGGCCGGTTTCCCTAACGGTTTCAGCACCACGCTGTGGTCGTCGCATAACCACAGTACCGCGCAGAAAGTGCTGCAGTTCACCCAGCAGCAGCTGGCGCAGGTGGGGATTAAGGCCCAGCTGACGGCCATGGATGCCGGGCAGCGTGCGGCGGAAGTCGAGGGTAAAGGACAGAAAGAGAGCGGGGTGCGGATGTTCTACACCGGCTGGTCGGCTTCAACCGGCGAAGCTGACTGGGCGCTGTCACCGCTGTTTGCTTCGCAAAACTGGCCGCCGACCCTGTTCAACACCGCGTTTTATGGTAATCCGCAGGTGGATAAAGATCTGACGGATGCGCTGAAAACCACCGACGTGAAGGAAAAAACGCGGCTCTATAAAGAGGCGCAGGAGACTATCTGGAAAGAGTCCCCGTGGGTACCGCTGGTAGTGGAAAAACTGGTCTCGGCGCACAGCAAAAATCTGACCGGTTTCTATATCCAGCCGGATACCGGGTTCAGCTTCGAGCAGGCGGATTTAACCCAGTGATGGAGGATACTCTGCTCCTCTCCCGCAGCGGGAGAGGAAGATGGCGCGAGCGGCTCCGCTTTTCATTCGCGCCTCCGGGCGAGGGGGGACGATGCTCAACTATGTGATTAAGCGTCTGCTGGGGCTGATTCCCACGCTGCTGATTGTGGCCGTGCTGGTGTTCCTGTTCGTGCATATGTTGCCTGGCGATCCGGCGCGGCTGATTGCCGGGCCAGAGGCCGATGCGCAGGTGGTGGCGATGGTACGCCAGCAGCTGGGGCTCGACCAGCCGCTGCATGTGCAGTTCTGGCACTATATCACCAGCGTATTGCAGGGCGATTTCGGCACCTCGATGGCGTCGCGCCGTCCGGTCAGCAGCGAAATAGCCAGCCGCTTTATGCCGACGTTGTGGCTGACCCTCGCCAGCATGAGCTGGGCGGTGATCTTCGGCATGGCGGCGGGCATTGTGGCGGCCGTGTGGCGCAATCGCTGGCCTGACCGCCTGGGGATGGCGCTGGCGGTGACCGGTATTTCGTTTCCGGCTTTCGCGCTCGGTATGCTGCTGATGCAGGTCTTCTCGGTGGAACTGGGCTGGCTGCCGACGGTGGGTGCCGACAGCTGGCGGCACTATATTTTGCCCTCCCTGACGCTGGGGGCCGCCGTTGCCGCGGTGATGGCTCGTTTTACCCGCGCCTCATTTGTTGATGTTCTGCACGAAGATTATATGCGCACGGCGCGCGCCAAAGGGGTCAGTGAGACCCGGGTGGTGCTGAAACACGGTCTGCGCAACGCCATGATCCCGGTGGTGACCATGATGGGACTGCAGTTCGGTTTTTTGCTCGGTGGGTCGATCGTGGTCGAGAAGGTCTTTAACTGGCCAGGTCTTGGACGGCTGCTGGTGGATTCGGTGGAGATGCGCGACTATCCGGTTATTCAGGCGGAAGTCCTCCTCTTTTCGCTGGAATTTATTCTTATCAATTTAGTGGTGGATGTTCTGTACGCCGCCATTAACCCGGCTATCAGGTACAAGTAAGGTGCGATTGCTCAACTGGAGAAGAGAGGCGGTTATTAACGCCATGCCGGGAGTTAAGCCCGGACAAATACGCACGCCGTGGCGTGAGTTCTGGCGGCGATTTCGTCGTCAGCCGGTGGCGATGGGCGCCGGTGTATTTGTCCTGCTGCTGATTGCAGTTGCTCTCGCGGCACCGTGGATAGCGCCGTTCGATGCGGAAAACTATTTTGATTATGACCGGCTCAACGACGGCCCGTCGATGATGCACTGGTTCGGGGTGGATTCGCTCGGGCGCGATATTTTTAGCCGGGTGTTGGTGGGAGCGCAGATTTCGCTGGCCGCCGGCGTGCTGGCGGTGCTGATCGGCGCGGCGATCGGTACCGTGCTCGGTCTGCTGGCCGGGTATTATGAAGGCTGGTGGGATCGCATCATTATGCGCATCTGCGATGTGCTGTTCGCCTTCCCGGGGATCCTGCTGGCGATTGCCGTGGTGGCGGTGATGGGCAGCGGCATGTCGAATGTGATCATTGCGGTGGCGATCTTTTCGATCCCGGCGTTTGCCCGCCTGGTGCGCGGTAACACTCTGGTACTCAAGCAGCAGACCTTTATTGAATCGGCGCGCAGCATCGGCGCCAGCGATATGACGATCCTGTTCAGTCATATTTTGCCCGGTACGGTATCGTCGATCGTGGTCTATTTCACCATGCGTATCGGGGTGTCGATTATCTCCGCCGCCAGTCTCTCTTTCCTGGGGCTCGGGGCGCAGCCGCCGACTCCGGAATGGGGAGCAATGCTCAATGAAGCGCGGGCGGATATGGTGATGGCCCCGCACGTGGCGCTGTTCCCGGCGATTGCGATTTTCCTGACGGTGCTGGCGTTTAACCTGCTGGGAGACGGTCTGCGTGATGCGCTGGATCCGAAGCTAAAGGGATAACGTGCTATTCCCCGGTGGCGCTGTCGCTTACCGGGGCTACGTATTAGTGCGGTTTTGTCGCCCGGGCTGGTGCGTTAGCACCACATCCGGGAACCCGCTCCGCACGTTAATCCTCTGCGGCTTATTCTCCCGGTAGCGCTGTCGCTTACCGGGGCTACGGATTAGTGCGGTTTTGTGTCGCCCGGATAAGGCGCTTTAGCGCCGCCGTCCGGGATACGATCAGAGGGTGGAATTAAACCCGGCTGCCCCACAGATCGTATTCGTCGGCGTGTTCGACTTTCACACGGACTACGTCGCCAGGTTTGACCTTCGTTTCGCCGTTCAGGTAGACCGCACCGTCGATTTCCGGAGCATCGGCCATACTGCGGCCAATGGCGCCTTCTTCGTCCACTTCATCGATCAGCACCGTGATCTCGCGGCCGACCTTCTCCTGCAGGCGTTCGGCGGAGATCTGCTGCTGCAGCTGCATAAAGCGGTTCCAGCGCTCTTCTTTCACCTCTTCAGGCACCTGATCCGCCAGCTCGTTAGCGGTCGCCCCTTCGACCGGGCTGTACTTAAAGCAGCCAACGCGGTCAAGGCGAGCCTCTTTCAGGAAGTCGAGCAGCATCTGGAAATCTTCTTCCGTTTCGCCCGGGAAGCCAACGATGAAGGTCGAACGCAGGGTCAGGTCAGGGCAGATTTCACGCCACTGCTTAATGCGCGCCAGCTGACGGTCGGCAGAACCCGGGCGTTTCATCAGTTTCAGAATGCGCGGGCTGGCATGCTGCAGCGGGATATCCAGATACGGCAGAATTTTACCTTCCGCCATCAGTGGAATGACGTCATCGACGTGCGGGTACGGGTAGACGTAGTGCAGACGGACCCAGATACCCAGTTTAGCCAGCTCTTCGCACAGGCTGACCATGCTGGTTTTAACCGGCGCGCCGTCGTGGAAGCCGGTACGGTGCTTCACATCGACACCGTAGGCGGAGGTATCCTGAGAGATGACCAGCAGCTCTTTGACGCCGGCATCGGCCAGACGTTTGGCCTCGGACAGCACTTCACCAATTGGACGGCTGACGAGATCGCCACGCATCGACGGGATAATGCAGAAGGTGCAGCGATGGTTACAGCCTTCGGAAATTTTCAGGTAGGCGTAATGACGCGGCGTGAGCTTCACGCCCTGTTCCGGCACCAGGCTCAGGAACGGGTTGTGTTTAGGCTTCGGCGTATAGTGGTGGACATGTTGCAGAACCTGTTCATAGCTGTGCGGCCCGGTTATCTCCAGTACTTTCGGATGCACTTCGCGAATCTGGTCTTCTTTCGCGCCCAGGCAGCCGGTCACAATTACTTTGCCATTTTCTTTTAACGCTTCGCCAATGGCTTCCAGAGACTCCTGAACGGCGCTGTCGATAAAGCCGCAGGTGTTGACGATAACCATATCGGCATTGTCGTAGGTGGGGACCACGTCATAACCTTCGGTACGCAGTTCGGTCAGGATGCGTTCTGAGTCCACGAGGTTTTTCGGGCAGCCCAGAGAGACAAAGCCGATCTTCGGCTGATGCGTTACATTGCTCATAGTTTAAAAAGTGTTCGATTATTGGAATGGTCAGGGCAGGAATTTTACAGATCTTTATGAAAAAGAGTATAGCCACGGTGTGACAGATGATGAAAAAGCCCGGGAGATCCTCCCGGGCGGCTGGTTCGTTATGGCTGCGCGACGCCTCCTGCCGGTGCCGCGCCAGGGGCGGTGGGTTCTCGCTTATCGCGGAGGGTGAAAATCGATATCAGGGTGAAGAGTCCGGCGATGCCGCCGAGAATATAATAAGTATGCGCGAAACCGATGGTGTCATACAGGTAGCCGGCCAGCGGCGAGTAAATCGCAGTGGCGATGGAGGCTACAAACAGCACCAGCAAATAGACCGTTGATGACAACTTATGGTCGAAGTTGGCGGCGATGAATTTAAATACTGAAACCAGGATGAGTGGTTTTTCCAGCGCGTGCATCATTTTCACCGCGCCAATCCACACCGGACCAAGCGGGATGGCGGAACCCACGATGCGTACCGACATAATCAATCCGGCAATAATCAGCGCCCACTTGGCCCCGGTACGGTTAACAAACCACGGCATCAGGCACAGAAAGAGCGTTTCACCGCAGACCTGGATGGAGGCCAGAATTCCGTACCAGCGGTTGCCTTCTTCCGGAGTAGGGAACTGCAATGAGAAGTACTGCGCAAACTGCTGATCGTAGGTGTCATAAATCTGCGTAACGAATAAGGTAAAGATCAGCAGCATCCAGAACTGCCCGTTTTTTGCCAGCTCCAGCGCATGGGAGACCTTCAGCGCGCTGGTTTTTTCCATCTCGGCTTCGGTGAGTTCAATTTTAGTCAGCATGAAGCAGAAGGCGGCAATCACAATGGCAATACTGGCCAGCCAGAAGGCAAGATTGGGGTTGCTGTCGATGTATTTTCCCACAATCCACGCGGCGGCGGCCCAACCTAACGAGCCCCACATCCGCACCCGACCATACTCAAAGTGATAGCGACGCGAAATTTTGTCGATATACGAATCGATCACTCCGCAGCCGGAGTTAAAAATCATCCCCAGGTAGATACCGCCCAACAAGGCCCCCAGCCAGAAGCTGTGGACCAGCAGCGGGGCATAGAGATAAATAAAGAACGGGCCGACCGGCAGCAGCATGGCCAGCAGGATCCAGATAAGCCGTTTTTTCAGGCCAAATTTATCGGCAATGAAGCCAAAAAAGGGCTGCATCAACAGCGCAATAAAGGCGTTGACGGAGTACAGCAGACCGGTTTTGGTGGCGCTGATGCCGAGATGCTGTGTCGTCCAGATGACAAAGAACGCCATGGTGGATGACCAGGCGAATAGATAGAGGAAATCGAAAAGACTCAACAATATGTAGTTTCTTTTGCCGGGCGTAATCATTTCAGTTCCTTCAGGCGGATCGGAGTTAGTGCTGCGGGCAATGGCCGCAGATTGTGTTTTTATTAAATGTTATACGTATTACATTGATGTCGCTGATATGACACCCGCTGGAAATTTTGATCAATTGAAATGATGGTTATTTGTGATCTTAGAGACAAAAAAGAGTTATTTATCGACATTCACACGTTCATGTTGACGGGTTATTTTGTGAGAGCGTATAACATTTTCTTTGGTTTTGTTCATGGGCATGAAAGAGAGGGGCGGTCGCGAGTTTGAACATAAATGTAACATTGTAAATGATGTTAATTAACCAGAAATTATTGACCTCGCGCATCCTTTTGTACGAAAAATAACCATATTCTAATAATGGTAATGGATGACAGAGGAGGAACCATGATGAGCGTTGACAGACTGTATCGTAACCTTCTGAATAAGCTGATTAATGCCAATATTGATCTCGACGCTTATTTGCAGTTACGCAAAGCGAAAGGCTATATGTCAGTCAGCGAAAATGAGCATCTGCGTGATAACTTGTTCGAACTGTGTGGTGAAATGCGTGAGTACGGGCTGCAGTTGCAGCACGTTCTTGCACCGGAAGAAAAGGACGCTCTCCGTCTTGCTGGTGGAGCCATCGCGTCTGCGGCGGTTTGCCTGATGAGCGGGCATCATGATTGCCCGTCGTATATTGCGGTTAACGTAGAGACGCTAGAACGCTGTCTGGCAGAGCTGACGATGAATATTCATAAACTGAATAAACAGGCGTCAGTGACCCACGTCTGAATTCAGGGGGAGGCGAGCTCCCCCTGCTTAATGTTATGTAAAAATCCCCTCCTGATGTTCCCCGCTGGCTACCCTTAGCGCATTGCCGAAACTATTGCCGATGAAAGGAGAATGCTATGCGCCAGGTTGCCATTTCGCTGATGCTCGCCACCCTGTTATTTCCCGCCGTGACCCTCGCCGGGAAGGTGCGCGTTGAGGTATTGCAAAATCAGCTTGCCCATCCGTGGGCGCTGGCCTTTCTGCCCGATGACCAGGGAATCCTGATTACCCTGCGTTCGGGCGAACTGAAGCGCTGGCGGCAGGGGGAAGGTCTTTCGGCCGCGATAACCGGCGTCCCGCCGGTCTGGGCCAGCGGCCAGGGAGGATTGCTTGACGTGGCGCTGGCGCCGGATTTCGCCCACTCCCGCCGGGTCTGGCTGAGTTTTGCTGAAGTCGGCGATGACGGCAAAGCCGGTACCGCCGTAGGTTATGGCCGCCTGAGCGACAACCTTCAGCAGCTGGAACATTTTCAGGTTGTCTTCCGCCAACAGCCGAAGCTCTCCACCGGCAACCATTTCGGCGGGCGCCTGGTTTTTGATGGCAAAGGATATTTATTCATCGGCCTGGGCGAAAATAACCAACGTCCCACGGCGCAGGATCTGGATAAACTGCAGGGAAAAGTGGTGCGTCTGACCCAGGACGGCAAAGTGCCTGCCGATAATCCTTTTGTTCATCGCGCGGGGGCGAGGCCGGAGATCTGGTCTTATGGCATCCGCAATCCGCAGGGAATGGCGATGAATCCGTGGACCGATACGCTGTGGCTCAACGAACACGGGCCGCGCGGCGGCGACGAGATCAATATTCCGCAGAAGGGCAAGAACTACGGCTGGCCGCTGGCGACCCATGGCGTCAACTACAGCGGTCTGGCGATTCCCGAAGCACAGGGCACGGCGGTCGCCGGAACTGAAGCGCCGCTTTTCGTCTGGAAGCGGTCTCCGGCGGTAAGCGGGATGGCTTTCTACGCAGCGCCGACCTTCCCGCAGTGGCAGCACAAGCTGTTTATCGGGGCGCTGAAGGACCAGTCGCTGATTGTTCTGAAGGTGGATGGCGATAAAGTGAGCGAAGAGGCGCGTATTCTGGGCGATCGCGGCAAGCGGATCCGCGATGTGCGCGTCGGACCCGACGGCTATCTGTATGTGTTAACCGACGAGTCCAACGGCGAACTGCTGAAGGTCAGTCCGGCCGACTAGCATCAGGTGACCGGAATCATCACCACATCGCGCCACGCCTGGCGTTGGTTAAGCTGCTGGTACCAACGCTGCAGGTGCGGGTGCGGCTGCCAGTTGTCAACAATCGTCATCAGGTTATAAACGAACGGTGCTACGGCGATGTCGCCAAGGCCAAAGGCCTCTCCGGATAGCCAGGGAGAGGTTGCCAGCTCATCATCAAGAATCGCCAAAAGCGCTTCACAGGCGGCAATACCGGCGGCGATGGACGCCGGGTCACGCTTATCCGCCGGCGTTCTGACCAGCCCCATTAATACCGGACGGTGGGCGGGAGACAGCGAACCGTTTGCCCAGTCCATCCATTTATCGCTCTGCGCGCGCTTGCGCGGCGAAGTGACCCATAAACGATCCTGGCCATACTCGGCGGCCAGATAGCGAATAATGGCATTCGATTCCCAAAGGACGAGATCACTGGCATCATCTTTCAACAGCGGCACCAGACCATTCGGGTTCATCGCCAGATACTCCGGGTCATGATTTAAGCCAAACTCCAGCCCTGCCATAATATGCTGATAGGGAAGACCCAGCTCCGCCAGCACCCAGCGTACTTTCTTCACATTCGTCGAGTTATTTCTGCCCCATAGCGTAATCATATTGGTTCCTGCCTGTTATTGAGCCGCCGTTGCAGCATGGTGAGCAATCATGTTGGAATAAAGATAATATTTAGGCAATCATGATCAAAAAAATTGCTCTGTTTTCAGCAGGGGGCGAGGTTATTGCGTAAACTTTAAAAACTTTACCAACTCGCTGTTTCTTTAAGGTCATTTGTACGCTTTACTCACCGGCTGCTGTTGCGCCGATAGAGTGCTGCGGCATATTTTGTTTGGAAAGGATACTTGGGTGGCTCTTATGACGCATGACGCTTTTTCCCTTCGCGGCCTCGTGGCAGGCTGCGCTCTTCTCGTTCTTGTGGCACCTGCGGTGCAGGCTGCGGAACAACTCCCCGATGCCCCATCGATCGATGCCCGAGCCTGGATCCTGATGGATTACGCCAGCGGTAAAGTGCTGAGCGAGGGCAACGCCGATGAAAAACTCGACCCGGCAAGTCTGACCAAGATCATGACCAGCTATGTCGTCGGGCAGGCGCTGAAGGCGGGCAAGATTAAGTCCACCGATATGGTCACCGTCGGTCGCGATGCCTGGGCTACCGGTAACCCGGCGCTGCGCGGGTCATCGGTGATGTTCCTTAAACCGGGGATGCAGGTTTCGGTCGAAGACCTGAATAAAGGCGTGATTATCCAGTCCGGCAACGATGCCAGTATCGCGATCGCCGACTACGTGGCGGGGAGCCAGGATGCATTCGTCAGCCTGATGAACGGCTATGCGCAAAAAATGGGGCTGACCAATACCACCTTTATGACCGTGCACGGCCTGGATGCGCCAGGCCAGTTTAGTACCGCGCGTGACATGGCGCTGCTGACCAAAGCGATGATTCATGACGTCCCTGAAGAGTACGCCATTCATAAAGAGAAAGAGTTCACCTTCAATAAGATTCGTCAGCCGAACCGTAACCGCCTGCTGTGGAGCTCAAACCTGAACGCGGATGGCGTCAAAACAGGGACCACCGCCGGCGCTGGCTACAACCTGGTCTCCTCGGCTACCCAGGGAGACATGCGTCTGATTGCCGTGGTGCTCGGTACCAAGACCGACCGTATTCGTTTTAATGAATCCGAAAAGCTGCTGACCTGGGGCTTCCGTTTCTATGAGACCGTGACGCCGATTAAGCCGGATGCCACCTTTATCACCCAGCGCGTCTGGTTTGGCGACAGCAACGAAGCCAAACTCGGGGCCGGCGAAGCCGGTTCGATTACCCTGCCGCGCGGGCAGCTGAAAAACCTGAAAGCCAGCTATACCCTGACGGATACGCAGCTGACGGCGCCGCTTAGCAAAGGACAGGTGGTCGGCACCATCGACTTTAAGCTCAATGATAAAACCATCGAGCAGCGCCCGCTTATCGTCATGGAAGCGGTCAATGAAGGCGGTTTCTTTAGCCGGATGATGGACTTCGTGCTGATGAAACTGCACGGCTGGTTCGGTAGCTGGTTCTCTTAACCGACAGGCCGCGCCCTGCGGGGCGCGGTCAGTAGAGCAGTGAAATCTGCTTTTCTTTCGCCAGCGCAAGCAGATCCTCATCCGGACAGACATCGCTGGCAATCACATCAAAACGCGATAAATCGCCCATCCGCGCCGGTCTGACTTTGCCAAATTTACTGTGATCGACAACCAGCACGTGATAGCGCGCGCTGCTCATCGCCCAGTGTTTAACCGGCAGCTCCTCGAGGTTATAGCAGGTGGCGCCCTGCGCACAGTCGATGCCGGCCGCTGAATAAAAGGCGATGTCCGGGCACAGATGGCTGAGCGTATCCTGCAGACTGAGCGGTTTAAAAATGGCATTGCTGGCATGGAACTCGCCGCCGCAGAGAATGGCCCGACACTGGGGTTTTTCCTGCAGCGCCAGAAAGGTGTTCAGCGAATAGCAGACGCCGGTAAAGGGCAGGGCGTTATCGATCGCGTCAATGATCCAGGGCGTGGTTGTCCCACAGTCGAAAAAAGCCAT
This sequence comes from Klebsiella sp. YJ, assembly GCF_002108615.1. Classification (NCBI taxonomy): domain Bacteria; kingdom Pseudomonadati; phylum Pseudomonadota; class Gammaproteobacteria; order Enterobacterales; family Enterobacteriaceae; genus Klebsiella; species Klebsiella sp. YJ. Next base: position 157,175 of record NZ_MTEG01000002.1, on the reverse strand, counting down.
CTGATGGGCTTCAAGCAGCGCGGCAGCGTGACGAGCGGCACGGCGTTTTTCATCCACCAGACGGGTTTTCTGGTCGCTGAGCAGGTAATGGGTTGCGCTGCGCGGTTCGAGAACGATATAGCCGCCTAACAACACCACCGGGCCATTATGGCCGTTCAGGTCGCGACGAATGGTCATTTCTGATACGCCAAGGAGCGCGGCGGCCTCTTTTAAATGAAGCTTATCGCTGCGCTTGAGCGCCTGAATGAGCTGGCTGATACGTTCATCACGACGTGTTTCCATATTCCCTCTACGCTGAAATCGCCCTGCATTGGCAGGGCGTCAGTGGGCAATTTTACCTGCCGGAAGAGGGTTAGTCACGCACCCAGCCTTTGCGAATCGGCAGGGAAAAGCAAACCCGATACAGCTGCTGCAGGTATTGATACAGCGGTTGACCGCCGGCCTGCCACAGTAATCCGGCGGCCAGGCAGCCGCACATCCCGGTCAGCAGGCCGCCCAGCATATCCAGCGGCCAGTGAACGCCAAGATAGACGCGGGACCAGGCGATCGCCACGGCAGTTGCCAGCAGCGCGATCCCGGACCACAGGCGATGCCAGAACAAGAAAGCCAGCGCAAAGGTAAAGCTGATGGTGCCGTGATTGCTGGGGAAGGAGTTATTCGGCGCGTGATGCAGGAACTGATAGCCGATGCCTGCGGCAAACGGCCGCTCATGGGGGAAGAGCAGGCCAAAAATCCATGACAGACTCAGGCTAATCGCCAGCGCCAGGAGTACTTTAAACACCAGCTGCCGCTGGTTTGGTCCCCAGAGCCACAGCGCCGCGGCCAGCAGAGGCACAATCAGAATCACGTCTTTGGCAATGAATGTTGCCAGTGCGATGACCCATGAGGGCGAGGCAGGGGTGGCGTTGATGAAGGCAAACAGCGCGTCGTTGATATTTTCCAGCATAGATTCAGGCTCTTGGTATCCGATAGCAATCAGCCGCCCACCTTAAAAAACGGTGGCGATAAGGTAAAGCAGTATTGTCTTAATTATCAGCTTGTTAAGAAGCCGTGGCGCGGCATGTGGTGGTGAATATGCCGCAGAGGATGAGTATATCGCCTGTAACCTAATTGAAATATAAACGAAATATAGACAGATTTAATTAAAATGGCGGCGATATCCGCCGGCTGAGGGCGGATTGCGCTATTTTTAATTGTCACTCACAATTCACTATCTCCTCCGCAAGACTTTCATTAAACTTTGCGCGATTTTTGTTTAACTAAGAGATTGCATGCAGAACTATTCGCTTTCAGGCAAACGCCTCGGACGGCAGGCGCTTCTTTTCCCGCTCTGCCTGGTGTTATACGAATTTTCCACTTATATCGGCAACGACATGATCCAGCCGGGAATGCTCTCGGTGGTGGAAGAGTTTCAGGTCGGTAATGAATGGGTACCGACCTCGATGACCGCCTATCTCGCCGGCGGTATGTTTTTGCAGTGGCTGCTGGGGCCGCTGTCGGATCGTATCGGCCGTCGACCGGTGATGCTCACCGGGGTGGTGTGGTTTATCGTCACCTGTTTGGCCACGCTGCTGGCGCAGACGATTGAGCAGTTCACGCTGCTGCGCTTTTTGCAGGGGATTAGTTTGTGCTTCATCGGCGCGGTGGGATATGCCGCCATTCAGGAGTCGTTTGAGGAGGCGATGTGCATCAAAATCACCGCCCTGATGGCGAACGTTGCGCTGATTGCCCCGCTGCTGGGGCCGCTGGTGGGGGCGGCCTGGGTCCACATCCTGCCGTGGGAAATGATGTTCGTGCTGTTTGCCGTGCTGGCCGCTATTGCCTTTGTGGGCCTGCAGCGCGCGATGCCGGAAACCGCGACGCGGATGGGCGAGAAGCTGTCGATGAAAGAGCTGGGCCGCGATTATGGCCTGGTGCTGAAGAATCTGCGCTTCGTCGCCGGCGCGCTGGCGACCGGTTTTGTCAGCCTGCCGCTGCTGGCGTGGATTGCCCAGTCACCGGTGATTATCATCAGTGGCGAAAAGGCCACCAGCTATGAGTATGGCCTGCTGCAGGTGCCGATTTTCGGCGCGCTGATTGCCGGTAACCTGGTGCTGGCGCGACTGACCTCGCGGCGGACGGTGCGCTCGCTGATTATTCTCGGCGGCTGGCCGATTATGTTCGGGCTGCTGCTCTCTGCGGTGGCGACGGTGGTATCGACCCATGCTTATTTGTGGATGACCGCCGGGCTGAGCGTCTACGCCTTCGGGATTGGTCTGGCGAACGCCGGGTTAGTCCGCCTGACGCTGTTTGCCAGTGACATGAGTAAAGGCACGGTTTCGGCCGCGATGGGGATGCTGCAGATGCTGATATTTACCGTCGGCATAGAGGTCAGTAAGCATGCCTATGAGCTGGGTGGTAGCGGGGTATTCAGCCTGTTTAACTTGCTCAGCGGCGTGATGTGGCTGGCGATGATTGTCTATTTCCTCAAAGATAAGAGCGTCGGCAATTCCAACGACCCGCAGGCTTAGCGGCGAAGCGTTCCGGGTGGGGCACGGCTGCCGCACCCGGACAACGATCAGGCGAACGGCGCTTCGCGATTCAGCACTTTGTCGATGATGTGCAGCACACCTTCTTCATTGTTATGCGGCGCATCGAAGCCGGCGACGGCTTTCACCGGTGCTGCCGCGTTGGCCATCGCAAAGCCAAATCCGGCATGTTGCAGCATTTCAATATCGTTTCCGCTGTCGCCAAAAGCGACGACTTCATGATTATCAATGCCCCAGCGCTGTTGCAAAATACGCAGACCGTTGGCTTTGTGCACGCCGGGAATAATCAGATCGATGCTGCCGTAGCCGGTTGCCACGGCGGTCACCATATCGCCCAACGCCGCGTGTAGCTGCGGCTGGATTTGTGGAATCAGCTGGTCAGGCACGTTGAGGCCGAATTTCAGTATCACGTCATCGATATGGTTGAAGTCATCCACCAACTGCAGGCGATGGTAATATTTCGCGGCGACCGTCTTTAACTCATCGTTATAGCTATTCAGGGTATACGCGCTGCGTTTACCGCAGGCGATAATTTCAATATCGGACAGCGTCTGCAGATAGTCGATGACGGTGTGGAAATGATCTTTTGGCAACTGACAGTTAAAAACGTCATCGCCGGCGCTGACCACCCAGCCGCCGTTTTCAGCAACAAAGGCTATCTCGTGGGCGATGTCCGGGAAAAATGAAATCAGCTGGTAATACTGGTTGCCGCTGGCGACGACAAAGCGAATATTCTGTTCGCGCATACGCTGATACTGGTTCAGGAAACGCGGGCGATTGTAGGTTTTGGCATCGCTTAAAAAGGTGCCATCCATGTCTACCGCAATCAGTTTGATGCTCATTAACTGTTCTCCATGACAGGTTCATTGTGTGGTTTTGCCACCGCTCTGGCGACCAACGCCGCTACCATGACCAGACCCAGCACCACCATCATGGCGCTGCGCAGGCCGAAGTGTTCGCCAAGGAAGCCCAGCAGCGGCGGCCCGACCAGGAAGGCAAGATAGCCGGTTATCGCCACCACGCTGACGCGCTTCGGCGCATCGGGGCCGGTGTCGCTGGCGGCGGAAATGGTCAGCGGGAAACCGAGCGATGCGCCAAGGCCCCACAGCAGTACCGAGACGCCTGCCACCCACGGGTTGTCGACGAAGATGATCAGGCCGATGCCCAGCGCGCCCATAAGGGCGCTGGCGCGTACTACCGTGACCCGGCTGTAGCGATCGATAAACCAGCCGCCGGTAAAGCGACCGATTGTCATCCCGAGGGTGAAGCCGGCGTAAATCAAGGAGCCAGAGGTGGGGCTGAAGCCGTGACCGTCCACCATCAGCAGCGGCAGCCAGTCGTTGGCAGACCCTTCAGCAAAGGCCATCGCCAGCACCACGACGCCAATCAGCAACAGCTGAACATCACGCCATACCGGCAGACCTTTTTCTTCATGATGCGCGCTTTCTGCCGCATTTTTTCCGGTCCCGTCCGGGATGGCACGAATCGCAATGGCAATCGGGGCAATCGCCACCAGCGCAGCCAGCAGAATATGCGGTGCGGCGGGCAGACCAAAACCGGTCACCGCCATCCCCACGCCGGCGCCGAACAGCGTACCGAAGCTGTAAAATCCATGCATCATCGGCAGGACGGTTTTATTCATTTCGCGCTCGACGGCGGCGCCTTCGACGTTAATAGCCACCTCCGCCGAACCGAAGCTGGCGCCGAAAATGGCCAGCCCGATGGCAAACAGGACCGCCGAGGTGAGCCACAGCGCCACGCTGAGCACTATCATGCCGACCACGGCGCACGACATGGTGGTGCGAATCACCTTGCGGGTGCCAAAACGTTTGACCAGCCACGCCGAGCAGAGAATCCCGCTCATCGAACCAATCGACAGGCCAAATAAAACGATGCCCATTTCCGCCGTTGACAGCGTCAGCAGGTCACGGATCGCCGGAGTACGGGTAGCCCATGAGGCCATCAGCAATCCAGGGATAAAGAAGAACATGAAGAGGGCCCAGAGTCGGAGCTGTAAGGCCCGGCGGGAGGTTTGCGCTGTCATCCGTAAACGCCTGTGAATGAGAAGATGGAGACAACAGTAGCAAGGCTGTGTACATTTGTACATATTCTTCAGAATGCGTATTCGGACAAGAACCGGGCGCCTGGGAGCGCGACATTGCTACCGATAGCATGCGCATGACAGCGACTAAGAGGAAAGATATGGCCCGTCGACCGAACGATCCGCAGCGCCGGGAGCGCATTTTACAGGCCACGCTGGATACCATTGCCACCCACGGGATTCACGCGGTCACCCATCGTAAAATTGCCAGTTGCGCGGAGGTTCCGCTAGGCTCGCTGACCTACTATTTCAGCGGTATTGAAGCGTTGATAGAAGAGGCGTTTCGCATTTTTACCCGCGATATGTCCGTACAGTACCAGCAGTTTTTTACCTCGGTCAGCAGCCGTGAAGAGGCCTGCGATGCGATTGCCGAGCTGATTTTCAGCGCCCAGGTGACGACCGCGCGAAATATGGAGTTGATGTATCAGCTGTATGCGTTTTGCAGCAGCCAGCCGGCGCTGAAGGCGGTGATGCAGCATTGGATGCGGCGCAGTCAGCAAACGCTGGAGCAGTGGTTTGAGCCGGCTACGGCTCGCGGGCTGGATGCGTTTATCGAGGGAATGACCCTGCATTTTGTCACCGATAGCGCGCCGCTCTCAAAGCAGGCTATCCGCCTGATGGTCGGACGCCTGGCCGGAGAGGGGGAGTAGCCCGCTAAAGCGCTGCGCGCAGAGATATTGCCCTGCCCGAGGATTATCCGCCGGTCGTGGCGCCGGCCGTCATATTAACCACCGTTGCCGTCATGGCGTCGGCACGATCGGATGCCAGAAAGGTGATGACATCGGCCACCTGCGCCAGCGTCGGCAAGCGTTTGAGCATAGTGCTGTGTGCTGCGCCGCCAACCCACTGTTCGACCGTTAATCCCATCGCCTGCGCTTTTGCAGCAAAGACTTCCGCAGTGTAAGAGCCGGCCTCCACCGCGCCGGTAATGGCGTGCGAGCGTACGCCGAGGACGCGGATATTCTTCGGCCCCAGTTCGCTGGCGAGCGCTTTGATAAAAGCTTCGCTACCCGCACAGCCGACGATATGGCCCAGGTGGCCCGGAATGGCCATTGTTGCCGCCGGAGCTACGACGGTGATAATGACGCCCGGGCGAGCGCCGCCCATATAGGGGGTAACGGCTTTCGCCAGGTTGAACTGGGCCGCCAGGAACGGGGTGATGCCCTGCATAAACTCGGCGAGGGATAGCGTCGTGATTTCCTTGCCCTGATTATGGACGAAGCCGGTGGCATTGACGACGATGTCGAGCCCGCCGCTCTGCTGCGTCAGCTGCGCTATCCGCTCGGCGGTCGATCGTTCGTCGAGGAGATCAACGATAAAGGTTTCGGCCCTGCCGCCCGCCGCCCGAATTTCACCCGCCACCCGATCCAGCTTCTGCCGATCACGCGCGCCGAGGTAGACTCGCGCCCCCTCGCGCGCCATAGCATGCGCCACGGCGGAGCCTATCGCACCGCTGCCGCCGAAGATGGCGGCAACTTTATCTTTTACCAGCATCGCCTTTCCCTCTCACCGGACTGAACTCGTCAAAGTATGCGCAATAACCGGGAGGATGCCAATGCGACGGAGAATGCCGTTACCGCCGGGGCCTGCGAGCGTCCCTCTCCGCCAGCTCCTGATAGATGGCGTAAATACCTGTCGGTGCGAAGTTGCCCTGGACGCAATGAATCGCTTTTTGTTGTTCAAGCAAAATAAAGCGCCTGACTTTATTGGTGTAGTGAATCATTAACCAGAATCCTGACATCAGCCATAGCAGCATAAATTCAATAATAAAAATGAATGAGTAAGTGATCATTATTTCTTTATTGAAGTTTTTTATTGATTCGTCTAAATACTCCTTGCCTTCGGCTGTTGTCAGCAAGCGGCAAAGATCATGACGGTATTCGCGGTCCAGGACGCTGGCGGTGTTTTTCGGCGGGGCTGTATTGGCTTGACAGTCGTTTGCTGAGATGGTCCATCGAGGTGCCGCCAGCACCGTGGCCTCCGTTGCGGTTGTTTTAGAAACATAAAAGCGATCGCCTGACTTTTTCCAAATCAACAGTGCCGTGTCTGGCGGGGCGGTAATCGTTTGCATAAGCGGTGGGACAAAATACCACAAAGACCATCCAAAAATAGCTGAGAACAAGAGGGTGATTAATTTCTCGGGCCTGCCTGTCGAGGGCAGTTTTTTCAATGGGATGGAGATGGCAAAGAAGTTCAAAATGAAGGGGGGCACCCCTGCATTCTTTAACACGATGCTGTGGCCTTTTTTATATTTGAAAATCCCATTGACTGCTTTTCGCACTGGCTGGAACAGAAAGGCGAGAACGGTCAGGGCAGCGACAGTCGTGCTCAGCGGTGCGCCGGAGAACTCAGAAACAAACATCGTAAAGTCAGAGGGGAAAGCGGGCATCAACATCTCCTGTGGTAAACATTCCTTATTGGTATGATTTGACCTGTGGGGCAAGCGGGAGGAGTCGCGAACGAATCGCCCTGTTCCTGGCTGATGACGCGTGCAACTCTGGCGCTTCACCCGGCGTACCAGTGTACATCACCTGGTGGTTAAGGGGAGGGCAACGCATTCGTGAGGCCCGGCACAGCAGAAATGGTGGGGTGAGGAGCACGGTCCCGGGAGGATGCCCGGCTGATGTGGCGGTGGTCGCCGTGCTATCGCCAATGGCAGCACCCGGCGGTTGTCACTGAATAATTTTAAAGATGATAAAATTCAGGCAACAAAAAACCCATCAACCTTGAACCAAAATGGCGGGGTTGATGGGCTCCACAAAATGGGGACATCAAAGAAAAGCAGTGGCACTACTTATGACTGATGCCCAAGAGAAAAGTTCTGCCTCTATCCATTTTTTTCTTAAATATTTACTGTAGCCCTGGCCAGATGATGACAATCAGCGTCCCTGCCAGGGTCAGCAGCACGTTGGCAATCGCATAGGTGCCCGCGTAGCCCAGCGCCGGAATGTTGCTGCGCGCGGTGTCGCTGATAATTTCCATCGCCGGAGCGCAGGTGCGCGCCCCCATCATGGCGCCAAACAACATCGCGCGGTTCATACGCAGCACATAGGCGCCAAACAAGAAGCAAATTACCACCGGCACCAGGCTGACGATAAGACCCGCCGCCAGCATCTGGCCGCCGATGGCGCCCAGGCCGTGACCAATCCCGGCGCCGGCGCTCAGACCGACCCCGGCCATAAAGACCATCAGGCCGAACTCTTTCACCATATTCAGCGCGCCCTGCGGAATATAGCCGAAGGTCGGGTGGTTGGCGCGCAGGAAACCGAGCATAATCCCGGCAAACAGCAGCCCCGCCGCGTTACCGATACCAAAGCTGAAAGAGCTGAACTGGAAGGTGATCATGCCGATCATCAGCCCGACGATAAAGAAGGCGCAGAAGGCGAGCAGGTCGGTCACCTGGCTGTGAATGGAGATAAAGCCGATGCGGTCGGCAACGGTTTTGACGCGTCGCGCATCGCCGCTGACCTGTAACACGTCGCCTTTGTTGAGCACCACGTTATCGTCGATCGGCATTTCAATCTGGCTGCGGATGACGCGGTTTAAGAAGCAGCCGTGATCGGTCAGCTTCAGCTGCGCCAGACGGCGGCCTACGGCGTTGTGGTTTTTCACCACGATCTCTTCGGTGACGATGCGCATATCCAGCAGATCGCGGTCGAAGACCTCTTTGCCGTTACGGAAGCTGGGATCAAGGCGGGCATGGGCGTCCGGGTAACCCACCAGCGCGATATCATCGCCCATCTGCAGGACGGCATCGCCATCCGGGTTCGCCAGAATACCGTTACGGCGAATACGCTCAATGTAGCAGCCGGTTTGCCGGTAAATCCCCAGCTCGCGCAGATTTTTACCGTCAGCCCAGGCGACCAGCTCCGGGCCGACGCGATAGGCCCGGATCACCGGCAGGTAGACTTTACGTTTGGAGTCGGTATCGAGCCCGCGTTCACGCGCAATCTGCTGGGCGCTGGTTTGCAGATCCTGATGCTGCAGCTTCGGCATATAGCGCGCGCCGACGATCAGACTGACGAGACCAATCAGATAGGTCAGGGCGTAGCCCAGACTCAGGTGGTCGAGGGAGAGCGCCAGCCGATCGCTGGGCAGGCCAAAGTGCCGTAGCGTATCCCCCGCACCGACCAGCACCGGCGTTGATGTCATCGCACCTGCGAGCATCCCGGCGGTCAGACCGATGTCCCAGCCGAACAGTTTTCCCAGCCCCATCGCCAGCAACATCGCGCTGCCGACCATCACCAGGGCGAGCATTAGATAGTTTTTTCCGTCGCGGAAAAAAATAGAAAAAAAGTTGGGACCCGCTTCCACGCCAACGCAAAAAATAAACAGCATAAAGCCCAGATTTAGCGCATCAGTGTTAATACTGAAATGCTGCTGACCTAATAATAATGAAACCACTAAAACGCCAATAGAATTACCAAGTTGTACTGACCCGAGACGAAGTTTCCCGAGACAAAGCCCCAGGGCAAGTACAACGAATAATAACAGGATGTAATTCCCGTTTAACAAATCTGCGACGTTTATATTCACGAAAGCCAACTTCTCATTTACTAGTAAGTTGTTGAAGGAAATGGTTATTTGGTCTAAGGTTGGTCCAGTGTTCGCGTTGTCCCGAACCCTGTTCTGGCATCCCGTTATAACCAGTAAAAACAGAGCCGGTAGTTTAATCCTTCCTGGATGCTGCGGCTAGTCACAATCGTTTTTACGCCGATGGGGAGCTAAATTGGCATGGATTGCCGGAATGCTTTATCTGACTGGACGAAGTGAAGTGGGTTAGAAGCAGAATCAGGAGGATATTGTGAAATCTGAGCGTGCCTGGGTGGGTATTACCTGTGGGTTCTTTCTGTTTATCGTAGTGTGTTTATTGTTGTTACTGCATATGAAAGGCGTCTTTCGGGCTACCGGTAATCCTGAGGTTGGACTGCTCTACTTTTTGCTGCCCGGTGCGGCCGCCAGCTGCCTCTCTCCGGGGCGACGCGTCATCCAGCCGCTGGTGGGGGCGATTCTGGCGACTCCCGTCTGTCTGCTGATCATGCGGATTTTTTTTGCGGCTCAGCGTACCTTCTGGCAACAGCTGGCGTGGCTGTTTAGCGCGGTATTCTGGTGTGCGCTGGGTGCGCTGTGCTTTCTGTTTATCTGCGCCTGGCTGGATACCAGACGCAATCATTCGTCAGAGGAATGAGTCGGCTCAGGCAAACAGACCGAGATTCTCTTTCGCCCAGGCTTCAAAATCGGTGCAGCCGCCGATATGTTTTTGATCGACAAAAATCTGCGGAACGGTCTCAACCGGTTTGCCTACGGTCTTTTCCAGGTCGCTCTTGCTGATGCCTTCGGCGTGAATATCAACGTAGCGGTAGTTGAAGTCATCGCGTTCATTGGTCAGTTTCTCTGCCAGTTCTTTAGCGCGAACACAATACGGGCAACCAGGGCGACCAAAAATAACGGTAAACATACTTTCTCTCCTTAAATCTCAGCCGGATGGCGAATGGCAGCTATGATGACGCGTTATGCTGGCGAGGAAAAGAAGGTTCTGCCTTTTTCTTCGATGGTTTAAGGCTATGTTTGATAAATGTCTTCGTGGTTAAATCATTATACTGTGTCGGTCGCGCGCGATTAGCCTGCGGAGCGCGCGAATAATATTGACTGGAGGAGAGCAGAGCTATGCGATCGCCTGCCGTTTTGCCAAAAAGCGTTCTGCTGGTAGAGATCATCGGGATTGTGCTGTTGACCCTCGCCTGGCTCTCGCTCAATCAGTACCTGCAGCTGCCGGCGCCGTTTTCCAGCCCGACGGCGGCGATGCTGATGATCTTTTCCGGGATCCTGCTGATGCTCCCGGCGGCGATAGCATTAATGTGGCGAATGGCCAGGATCGTCGCGCCACAGCTGACTCACACTCCAAAACCAACTTCTTCACCAGACAGAGAAAAACAAGATGACGCCGACCATTGATCTGCTGCGTAGCCACCGTTCCATCCGCCACTTTACCGATGCGCCGATCGGCGACGAACAGCGCGAAGCTATCATCGCCAGTGCGCAGGGGGCCTCAAGCTCGAGCTTTTTACAATGCAGCTCCATTATTCGCGTCACCGATCCTCAGCTTCGTGAGCAGCTGGTCACGATGAGCGGCGGCCAGCAGCACGTTGCGCGCGCGGCGGAGTTCTGGGTATTTTGCGCCGACTTTAACCGCCTCCTGCAAATCTGTCCGGACGCCCAGCTGGGGCTGGCCGAACAGCTGCTGCTGGGGGCGGTGGATACCGCAATGATGGCGCAAAATGCGCTGGTTGCCGCCGAATCCCTGGGCCTCGGCGGCGTCTATATCGGCGGGATCCGCAATAGTATTGAAGGGGTGACCGAACTGCTGAAGCTGCCGCAGCACGTCCTGCCGCTGTTTGGCTTGTGCCTGGGATGGCCCGCCGATAACCCGGGGGTGAAGCCGCGCATGCCTGCGGCGCTGCTGGTGCATGAAAATGCGTACCAGCCGGTGGATGAGGCGGTGCTGGCACAATATGATGAGCAGATGGCGCAGTACTACCTGTCGCGCGGCAGCAACACCCGCCGTGATACCTGGAGCGACCATATTCGGCGCACTATCATTAAAGAAAGTCGCCCGTTTATTCTCGACTATCTGCATAAGCAGGGGTGGGCAACGCGCTGATTGCGTGTACACTGCTGCCTGCTTTCCGCCCCGCCATTTGGTGCACCGGGCGGTCGTGGCGCAATTAACATATTGCAGGCCCGCCGGAGCGGGCCTTGTTGCAGAGGTGCAGGGTGAAAATTGCTATATTATCCCGGGATGGAACGCTTTATTCATGTCGTCGCCTGCGCGAAGCCGCGCAAAAACGCGGCCACCAGGTGGAAATTCTCGATCCGCTTTCCTGCTATATGAACGTGAGTCCGGTGGCCTCATCGATTCACTATAAGGGACGCCAGCTCCCGCATTTCGATGCCGTGATCCCGCGCATTGGTTCCGCAATTACCTATTACGGGACCGCCGCCCTTCGTCAGTTTGAACTGCTCGGTAGCTATCCGCTCAATGAATCGGTGGCGATAACCCGCGCCCGTGACAAGCTGCGCTCGTTGCAGCTGCTGGCGCGGCAGGGGATCGATCTGCCGCTGACCGGTATTGCGCACTCTCCGGACGATACCAGCGACCTGATTGCCATGGTCGGCGGCGCGCCGCTGGTGGTCAAACTGGTGGAAGGGACGCAGGGCATCGGCGTGGTGCTGGCGGAGACCCGCCAGGCGGCAGAGAGCGTGATCGACGCTTTCCGCGGCCTGAACGCGCATATTCTGGTTCAGGAGTATATCGCCGAGGCGAAAGGGCGGGATGTACGCTGCCTGGTCGTGGGTAATGAAGTGGTGGCGGCGATCGAGCGGCGGGCGAAAGAGGGCGATTTCCGCTCTAACCTGCACCGCGGCGGTGTGGCGACGGTGGCCACGATCAGCGATCAGGAACGTGAGATGGCCATCAGGGCGGCGCAAACCCTGGGGCTGGATGTCGCCGGGGTGGATATCCTTCGCGCGACCCGTGGGCCGCTGGTCATGGAGGTGAACGCCTCTCCGGGTCTGGAAGGCATTGAAACGACCACCGGAATTGATATTGCCGGGCGTATGATCGCCTGGATTGAGCGTCAGGCCACGCCAGAATTTTGTCTGAAAATGGGCGGATAACCGGCGCGGGCGACACTTTCATGGTATGCGCGGCGTTTTTTGCGTAAGCTATGGCGTCGTTTTTCTATAGTAAGAGGTCACAGGTCATATGGATTCACTGGTCGTTCCGGGTCTGGATACGCTACGTCACTGGCTCGATGAGTTAGGTATCAACTTCTTTGAGTGTGATTCCTGCCAGGCCTTGCATCTGCCGCATATGCAGAATTTCGACGGCATTTTTGATGCGAAGCTCGATCTGGTGGATAACGTCGTGCTCTTTTCCGCCCTGGCTGAAGTGAAGCCTTCGGCGCTGCTCGGACTTTCCGCGGATCTTTCGGCAATTAACGCCAGTTCGTTGACCGTCAAAGCCTTCCTCGATATTCAGGATGACAATCTGCCCAAACTGGTGGTGTGTCAGGCGCTATCCGTCGGCGTCGGCATTACCGTCGAACAGTTTGGCTGGTTCTTCCGCCAGAGCGAAGAGCAGATTTCTATGGTTATCCTCGAAGCGGCAGCCAACCAGGTGCTCTATAAAGCCGAAGAAGAAGAGTACGTCGCTGAAGATATTCAGCACCATTTTCTTCACTAAACCTGCCGATGAATAGCGCAGCCACTGCCATAGCGGCTGCGTATTACGTGCTTTTATTCTGCATTTAACCTTTCCTTCAAGAATTTTTCACCGCCATTCAGCCGCTTTTGGCTTATCACGTAGACCGTTATTGCATAAAAAATTGATAAAAGGCGTTATTTTACCTGGGCTATAGCCTCTTATTCTGGCTACAGTTATTCTGACGATGCTTCCAGTTGCGGGCAACCATTCCGGGAGAGGTCCTCTCTCCTTTTCTTAGGCAATGAGAAAATATGCATGATTATTGCATGCAGACAAGTGCGTATATTAAGCCCGCTTGTTAACGGGCATTGAGAAGGAAAAAGAGATATGACCGCCTTTGGTAAAAAATGGTTAACAGGTCTGGTTACGGGTGCGTTGATGGCCGTCTCTGCCGGTTCACTCGCCGCTGAACAAAAAACCCTGCATGTTTATAACTGGTCTGATTATATTGCGCCGGATACGGTGGCAAATTTTGAAAAAGAGACCGGTATTAAAGTGGTGTACGACGTTTTTGACTCCAACGAAGTACTGGAAGGCAAATTAATGGCGGGCAGCACCGGCTTTGACCTGGTGGTCCCGTCCGCCAGCTTCCTCGAACGTCAGCTGGCGGCAGGCGTCTTCCAGCCGCTGGACAAAAGCAAGCTGCCGAACTGGAAGAATCTTGACCCGGAAGTCCTCAAGCTGGTCGCCAAACACGACCCGGATAACAAGTACGCGATGCCGTACCTGTGGGCGACCACCGGCATTGGCTATAACGTCGATAAAGTGAAAGCCGTGCTCGGTAAAGATGCGCCGCTGAATAGCTGGGATCTGGTGCTTAAGCCGGAGAACCTTGAAAAACTGAAAAGCTGCGGCGTCTCCTTCCTTGATGCGCCGGAAGAGATTTTTGCCACCGTCCTGAACTATCTGGGCAAAGATCCGAACAGTACAAAAGCCGATGATTATACCGGTCCGGCGACCGACCTGCTGCTGAAACTGCGGCCGAATATCCGCTACTTCCACTCCTCGCAATATATTAACGATCTTGCTAACGGCGATATCTGCGTCGCCATCGGCTGGGCTGGCGATGTCTGGCAGGCGGCGAACCGGGCAAAAGAAGCGAAGAACGGCGTAAACGTCTCCTACTTCATTCCCAAAGAGGGGGCGCTGGCGTTCTTTGATGTCTTCGCGATGCCGGCGGATGCGAAAAACAAAGATGAGGCTTATCAGTTCCTTAACTATCTGATGCGCCCGGAAGTGATCGCCAAAATCAGCGATCAGGTGTACTACGCTAACGGCAACAAAGCCTCTACGCCGCTGGTGAGCGAAACCATCCGTAATAACCCGGCTATCTACCCGCCGGCCGATGTGTTCGCCAAACTGTTCACCCTGAAGGTGCAGGATCCGAAAATCGACCGCGTACGTACGCGGGCGTGGACGAAAGTCAAAAGCGGGAAATAAAACCTGATGGCCCGGTTCACCGGGCCTGAAAGGTCTGACCCGGCCGGGTGGTTTCTCCGCGTGGTCGGGCAACAAACGGATTAAAGTGCAGCGAATACATGCACCAGGATGGTGCACCTGCACTGTAAAGTTCAATGTATGGCAACCGGGCCATACGGTGGTAGTTTTTTGCCGGAGAGCACCTGAGTGAACGACGCAATTCCCCGCCCACAAGCGAAAACCCCCAAAGCGCTGACCCCGCTGCTGGAAATCCGTAATCTGACGAAGTCTTTCGACGGGCAGCACGCCGTCGATGACGTCAACCTCACGATTTATAAAGGTGAAATCTTCGCCCTGCTGGGCGCATCCGGCTGTGGAAAATCGACGCTGCTGCGTATGCTGGCCGGCTTTGAGGAGCCGACGGCCGGGCAAATTATGCTCGATGGCGTTGACCTGTCGCGCGTGCCGCCCTACCAGCGGCCGATCAATATGATGTTTCAGTCCTACGCCCTGTTCCCCCATATGACGGTGGAGCAGAACATTGCCTTCGGTCTGAAGCAGGACAAGCTGCCGAAAGCCGAAATCGCCAGCCGGGTGCAGGAGATGCTGGCGCTGGTGCATATGCAGGAGTTCGCTAAACGCAAACCGCATCAGCTTTCCGGCGGTCAGCGGCAGCGCGTGGCGCTGGCCCGTAGCCTGGCGAAACGACCAAAGCTGCTGCTGCTTGATGAGCCGATGGGCGCGCTGGATAAAAAGCTCCGCGATCGTATGCAGCTGGAAGTGGTGGATATCCTCGAGCGCGTGGGGGCGACCTGCGTCATGGTGACCCACGATCAGGAAGAGGCGATGACCATGGCGGGACGTATCGCCATTATGAACCGCGGGAAGTTCGTGCAAATCGGCGAGCCGGAGGAGATCTACGAGCATCCGACAACCCGCTACAGTGCGGAATTTATCGGCTCGGTCAATGTGTTTGAAGGGGTGGTAAAAGATCGTCTGGAAGATGGTCTGGTGCTGAGTTCACCGGGGCTGACGCACCCGCTGAAGGTCGATCCTGATGCCTCCGTCATAGACAATGTGCCGGTGTGGGTCGCTCTGCGCCCGGAAAAAATTATGCTCTGCGATGAGCCGCCGGCGGATGGCTACAACTTTGCGGTAGGAGAGGTGATCTATATCGCCTACCTCGGCGACCTGTCTATCTACCACGTGCGGCTGCAAAGCGGGCAGATGATCAGCGCCCAGCTACAGAACGAACACCGCCACCGTAAGGGCACGCCAACCTGGGGTGATGAAGTGCGTTTGTGCTGGGATGCCGACAGCTGCGTTGTTCTGACGGTGTAAGGAGAGGGCGATGAGTGCATTAGAACCACCGGCCGGGGTGAAAAAAACCGGCGGTTTTGCCCAATGGCTCACCCGGTTGCAGATGGCGCATGGCCGCAAGCTGGTAATCGCGCTGCCGTATTTGTGGCTGATCCTGCTGTTTCTGCTGCCGTTCCTGATCGTGTTTAAAATCAGCCTCGCGGAGATGGCGCGGGCGATCCCGCCCTACACCGATTTGTGGGAGTGGGCGGACGGCCAGCTCACGCTCACCTTGAATCTCGGCAACTTCCTGCAGCTGACCGACGACCCGCTCTATTTTGAAGCCTATCTGCAGTCGCTGCAGGTGGCGGGGATCTCAACCTTCTGCTGCCTGCTGCTGGGCTATCCGCTGGCATGGGCGGTGGCGCACAGTAAACCGTCAACGCGAAATATCCTGCTGCTGCTGGTGATCCTGCCATCGTGGACCTCATTCCTGATCCGCGTCTATGCGTGGATGGGGCTGTTGAAAAGCAACGGCGTGCTGAATAACTTCCTGATCTGGCTCGGGGTTATCGATCAGCCGCTGGAGATCCTGCATACCAATCTGGCGGTCTATATCGGTATTGTGTACGCCTATCTGCCGTTTATGGTGCTGCCGATCTATACCGCGCTGACGCGTATCGACTACTCGCTGGTCGAGGCCTCTTTAGATCTGGGGGCCCGGCCGCTGAAAACCTTCTTCCAGGTGATCGTCCCGTTGACCAAAGGCGGGATTATCGCCGGTTCAATGCTGGTCTTCATCCCGGCGGTTGGGGAGTTCGTGATCCCGGAACTGCTGGGCGGTCCGGACAGCATTATGATCGGGCGGGTCCTGTGGCAGGAGTTCTTTAATAACCGCGACTGGCCGGTCGCTTCAGCGGTGGCCATCGTGATGCTGCTCCTGCTGATCGTGCCGATTATGTGGTTCCATAAACATCAGCAAAAACAGATGGGGGATCATGGATGAACGATTTGCCGGTAGTCCGTTCGCCGTGGCGAATTTTAATCCTCGTGCTCGGCTTTACCTTTTTATATGCGCCGATGCTAATGCTGGTGATTTACTCATTCAACAGCTCGAAGCTGGTGACGGTATGGGCGGGTTGGTCGACACGCTGGTACAGCGAGTTGTTCCATGATGATGCGATGATGAGCGCCGTCGGGCTGAGTCTGACCATCGCCACCTGTGCGGCGACGGCGGCGGCGATTCTGGGGACGATTGCCGCGGTGGTGATGGTGCGCTTTGGTCGCTTTCGGGGATCAAACGGCTTTGCCTTTATGATTACGGCGCCGCTGGTAATGCCGGATGTCATTACCGGGCTATCGCTGCTGCTGCTGTTTGTCGCGCTCGGGCACGCCATCGGCTGGCCGTCGGATCGCGGCATGTTGACCATCTGGCTGGCGCACGTGACTTTCTGTACCGCCTACGTGGCGGTGGTGATCTCGTCGCGACTGCGTGAACTGGACCACTCTATTGAGGAGGCGGCGATGGATTTAGGCGCGCCGCCGCTGAAGGTCTTTTTCATCATTACGCTGCCGATGATCATGCCGGCGGTGATCTCCGGCTGGCTGCTGGCGTTTACCTTATCACTGGACGATCTGGTCATCGCCAGCTTTGTTTCCGGCCCGGGAGCCACCACCTTGCCGATGCTGGTCTTCTCCAGCGTGCGTATGGGGGTGAACCCGGAAATCAACGCCCTGGCAACCTTAATCCTCGGCGTCGTGGGGATTGTTGGTTTTATCGCCTGGTATTTGATGGCGCGCGCAGAAAAGCAGCGGGTGCGCGATATCCAGCGTGCAAGACGGAGCTGAAGCCCCTAAAATCTACGGTAAAACTGGTATCGGCGTCGCGATGGTGCGACGCCGTTTTCATGGAAGACGTTTCCGTTGGGACTGTTTACAAAAACTCGTTCATCGCATGCGCGTCTTAACGTCCCTGCACTGGTGCAGGTGGCGGCGTTCGCCATTATTTTGATTCGTGCCGTGGATCTGCTGATGATCCTCAATCAGCTGGGTATCGGTGGGATAGAGGCGTTTATTCAGCGTAGCGTGCAGACATGGACCTTGACGCTGGTGTTTCTCTCCAGCCTGCTGCTGGTCTTTATTGAGATCTGGTGCGCATTTTCACTGGTGAAAGGGCGTAATCTGGCGCGCTGGATCTTTCTCCTGACGCAAATTATCGTCACCGCTTATCTCTGGGCGGCCTCGCTGGGGTATGGCTATCCGGAGCTGTTCAGTATTGCCGGCGAGTCAAAACGTGAAATTCTGCGTTCTCTGGTGATGCAAAAACTGCCCGATTTTCTGGTGCTGGCGCTGCTGTTTGTTCCGGCGTCGTGTCGACGGTTTTTCCGACTGCAATAACGGTGATACAATCCCCGCCCCTGATTTCTGGAAGGTCTTTTTATGCACTGCCCACTCTATGACGCGGGTCGCTGTCGCTCTTGTCAGTGGCTGGAACGGCCGTTAACACAACAGCTCGCCAGTAAAATGGCCGATCTCGAAACGCTGTTGGCGGACAGCCCGGTGGCGACATGGTTAGCGCCGGTTTCCGGCCCGCAAGCCGGTTTTCGCAACAAAGCTAAAATGGTGGTCAGCGGCAGCGTTGAACGCCCGCTGCTGGGGATGTTGCACCGCGATGGCAGTCCGGAAGACCTGACCGAATGTCCGCTCTATCCGGCCAGTTTTGCGCCGGTTTTTGCCGTGCTGAAACCGTTTATCGCCCGCGCCGGATTAACGCCCTATCACGTCGCCCGCAGGCGCGGCGAGCTGAAGTATCTGCTGCTGACGGAAAGCCAGCTCGACGGCGGCATGATGCTGCGTTTTGTGCTGCGTTCCCCGACAAAACTTGCGCAGCTGCGCGCCGCGCTGCCGTGGCTGCAGGCGCAGCTGCCGCAGCTGAAGGTGATTACCGCCAATATTCAGCCGGTGCATATGGCCATTATGGAAGGCGAAGAGGAGATTCTCCTCAGCGAGCAGGCGGCGCTGGCGGAAAACTTTAACGACGTACCGCTGTGGATCCGCCCGCAGAGCTTTTTTCAAACGAATCCTGCCGTTGCCAGCCAGCTGTATGCGACCGCCCGCGATTGGGTACGCCAGCTGCCGGTCAATCATATGTGGGACCTGTTCTGCGGAGTGGGGGGCTTTGGCCTGCACTGCGCCACGCCGGAAATGCGCCTGACCGGGATTGAGATTGCGCCGGAGGCGATCGCCAGCGCGAAGCAGTCTGCCGCCGAACTGGGCCTGACCAACCTCCATTTTCAGGCGCTGGACTCGACGCAGTTTGCCACCGCTGAGGGAGAGATTCCTGACCTGGTGCTGGTCAACCCGCCACGCCGCGGTATCGGCCGCGAGCTGTGCGACTATTTAAGTCGTATGGCGCCGCCCTTTATTATCTACTCCAGCTGTAACGCGCAGACGATGGCGAAAGATATTGCGCGGCTGCCGGGCTATCGGGTTGAGCGGGTGCAGCTGTTTGATATGTTCCCCCACACCGCCCACTACGAAGTGCTGACGCTGCTGGTTCGCGAAGTTTAAACAAAATGTGAACTCTTCTGCCGACGTAAATCGGGTAAGCTTGGCTAATAACAGCGTGAAATTAGCGGAGCAATACCCATGGCAAAGAAAATCCTGTTGGTCGAAGATGACGACGATATTGCCGCATTGCTGCGTTTAAATCTGCAGGATGAGGGATATCAGATTGTGCATGAAGCGGACGGCGCGCAGGCGCTGGTGCAGCTGGAAAAGGGCGGCTGGGATGCGGCGATTCTCGACCTGATGCTGCCCAACGTCGATGGGCTGGAGATTTGCCGGCGCATTCGCCAGATGACCCGCTATCTGCCGGTGATTATTATCAGCGCCCGTTCCAGCGAGACGCACCGCGTGCTGGGACTGGAAATGGGGGCGGACGACTACCTGGCCAAACCGTTTTCGGTTATCGAACTGGTGGCGCGAGTCAAAGCGCTCTTTCGTCGCCAGGAGGCGATGGGGCTCAATTTGCTGATGGATTCCGGGCGTATCGATTGCCACGGCCTGAGCATCGACCCGCTTGCGCGTGAAATCAGACTGCGCGGTGAGCCGGTGGATTTAACGCCGCGCGAATTTGACCTGCTGTACTACTTTGCCCGCCATCCCGGCGAGGTCTTCTCCCGCCTGGCCTTACTTGACCGCGTCTGGGGTTACCAGCACGAGGGCTATGAGCACACGGTCAATACCCATATCAACCGCCTGCGCAGTAAAATTGAACGCGACCCGGCGGAGCCGGAAATCATTCTGACGGTCTGGGGCAAGGGCTATAAATTCGCGCCTGTGCGTAAAGGAGCGGAGCAATGATGCGGCGATTAAGCCTGAGCCAGCGCCTGGCGCTGGTCTTCACTTCGCTGCTACTGCTTTGTGCGGCGGCGGTGTGTGTGGTTCAGCTGTATAGCAGCGCGCAATACGGTAATGCGATGGTCCAGCGTCTTTCGGTCGGGCTGGCACAGCAGATTGTTGCCCGTGAACCGCTGCTCGATGCGCGGGGCCAGGTCAATCGCGAGGCGCTGAAACCGCTTTTCGATCGCCTGATGGTCTTCAACCCCAGCGTCGAGCTCTACTTGATCTCACCTGACGGCGAGCTGCTGGCCGATGCTGCGCCGCCGGGCCATATCAAACGCCAGCGCGTTGACATCGTGCCGATACAGACGTTTCTCTCCGGCGGCACCTGGCCGGTGTACGGTGACGATCCGCGTAGCGAGGATCAGCGCAAGGTCTTCAGCGTGGCGCCGTTGAATGTCGACGGCCAGCTGCGCGGCTATCTCTATATTATCCTGCAAGGGGAAACCTTTAATGAGCTGGCGGCCAGCGCCTGGCAGAAGACGTTGGGAAGCCTGCTTATCTGGACGCTGCTGCTGGTGGCCCTGTTTGGTCTGCTGGCCGGCGGTCTTGCCTGGTATTGGGTGACGCGCCCGGTACGCCAGCTGACTGCACAGGTGGGGATGCCCGGAGAAGACAGCATGGGAGCGATTAAACTGCTGGCGGCGCAAGCGCCGGATCCGCATCCCGGCAATGAAGTGGCGATCCTGCATAACCGGTTTATCGACCTGGCCCGGCAGATCGCCGGGCAGTGGGATCGACTGGCCGATAGCGATCGCCAGCGGCGTGAATTTATCGCCAATATTTCTCACGATCTGCGGACTCCGCTGACTTCGCTGCTCGGTTATCTGGAGACGCTGACGCTGAAAGCCGATCGGCTGAGTGCGGAAGAGAGCAAGCGCTATCTCAATATTGCGCTGCGCCAGGGGAATAAAGTCCGCTCTCTTTCCCAGCAGCTGTTTGAGCTGGCGCGCCTGGAACATGGCGGGATCAAGCTGCAGCCGGAGAAATTTGTGCTGGCGGAGCTGGTCCAGGACGTGGCGCAGAAGTTCGACCTGGCGATTGCCACCCGCCACATCCGTTTACAGCTCTCCCTGGCCGGGGGATTGCCGCCGGTGGTGGCGGATTTATCGATGATGGAGCGGGTGTTGACCAATTTACTGGATAACGCGATTCGCCATACGCCGGATGGCGGCAGTATCAGCCTGACGGCCCGTCAGCAGGGTGCGGAGATGGTGGTTGAGGTAGCCGATAGCGGTCCTGGGGTTAGCGGTGAGCTGCGGGCGACACTGTTTGAGCGGCCTTCGGTGCTTGAACCCGGTCAGAGCCCGGAATCGCGAGGCGGGTTGGGACTGATGATTGTGCGGCGAATGCTGCAGCTGCACGGCGGTGATATTCAGCTGGTGGATGTGCCGGCAGGAGCCAGCTTCCGCTTTACCCTGCCGTTGCGTTCGTAGCGATGGTTCCCCGGCCAGGCGGTGCTGGCCGGGGAACCGCCCGGGCAAGGCATTTCGCCGCGACCCGGGTCAGCCGGGGATTATTCCGGGAACCACTGGTGGCTGATTTTCTGATACGTGCCGTCCGCTTTAATCGCCTTCAGCGCGGTATTGAGTTTTTCCAGCAGCGCCTTGTTGTCCGGACGTACCGCGATGCCGAGGCCGGTGCCGAAGTATTGCGGATCGGTCACTTTCGGAGTGGCGACGCCCAGCTGCGGGTTGGTCTTCAGCCACTCATTCACCACGGCAGTATCGCCAAACACCCCGTCAATACGGCCATTTTTCAGGTCGATAATCGCATTCTGATAGCTGTCATAGGCGACGGTTTTAACTTCCGGATGTTTGTCCTGCAGGTATTTCTGGTGGGTGGTGCCGTTTTCCATACCAATACGTTTGCCTTTCAGATCGGCAAAGGAGTGGAAGGCGTCTTTTTTAGCGATAACCAGCGCCGAGTTAGCGTAGTACGGATCGGTAAATGCGACCTGTTTGCTGCGCTCCGGAGTAATGTCCATCCCGGAAATCACCGCGTCATATTTTTTAAATTTCAGCGCCGGGATCAGGCTATCGAAAGCGTGGTTGGTAAAGGTACAGTCAGCCTGCATCTGTTTGCACAGCGCTTTCGCCAGATCCAGATCGAAACCAACGATCTGATTGTTAGCATCCATGGATTCAAAAGGGGGGTAGGTTGCCGAAACGCCGAAGCTGATTTTCTCTGCCGCGGCCGCGTTAAATGCGGTAGCGGCGAACATTGCGGCTAACAGTAACTTCTTCATGCGTGTTGCTCCCGTCTGTCAATATTGTGGTCGTTCGTCGTTTCCTGACGTGGAATAACCATGCCAAAAAATGAATTTATATTCAATATAAATGTATTTTTATTTATTTTTCCGGCGGAAATATGCGCAGGAGATCGGTTAAATGGAGTAATCCGACAACCTGTTTGTCGTCGTTAATCACCGGTAGCACGGTAATGGGGGCCGGCTGGTGCTGCTCCATGATTCTGATCGCCTCATCAATCAACTGATGCTGACCAATGCAGGTCGCGAAAGGGTTCATCAGTTCCCTCACCGGAGTCTGTAAGAAGAGGTTGTTGTACATGATATAGCGGCGGATATCGCCATCGGTAATGATGCCTTCCAGTTCATTGCGGCCATTAACAATCAGCGCTGCCCCCGAAAGATAGCGGGTCATGATGAACAGCGCATCCAGAATCGTCGACTCCCGACCGATCAGGCAGGCTTTTTCGCCGCTGCGCATCGCTTTCCCGACCGTTAATAGCCGCCTCCTGCCGAGTGAACCGCCGGGATGATAGAGGGCAAACTCCTCTTTGCTGAAGTTTCGTTCTTGCATCAGGGTTACGGCAAGGGCGTCTCCGATGGCCAACGCCAGCGTGGTGCTGGTTGTCGGGGCAAGATCCAGAGGGCAGCATTCATGCTCAACCTGTGAAGAAATAACAACGTCACTGTATTTTGCCAGCGGGGAATCAGGGGCGCCACATATCGCAATAATGGGCACGCCTGTTCGCTTGAGCGCGGGGAGCATATTGATGACTTCTGTCGTCTCGCCGCTGTTGGAGATGAGGATCACCACATCTTCGCGGCTGACTCTTCCCAGATCGCCATGCAACGCTTCGGCCGGGTGCAGATAAAATGAGGGCGTGCCGGTGCTGGCGAGGGTGGCCGAAATTTTATGCGCGATATAGCCGGGTTTACCCATGGCGCTTAACACCACCTTGCCAGGCGCATTTAATATAATATTTATCGCTTGTGCAAAGTTATCATTAATATTAGAGGTTGCGCTAATAATTGCCTTGGCCTCTTCATGCAATACGTTACGGCCTCGATTAATTATTTCCGATGTATTTCTTGTTTTATTATTCATAACGAGTTCCTTTAGGCGTTTATCGTTATTATGGTAGGTCCGATCACAGTACTCTTTTTATTCTGTGATTGAGTGAATGAGCTGTGAATTTGTGATTTTATTCACATCTCCATATTTAAAAAACGGTTAGCTTAAAAATCGAGTGAAGCTAACACTCAGCGAGATAATGTCATGACACGCTATTCAAAAACGCAAAGGGTGCGTCGTATTATTGAGATGCTTGACGTTAATCATTCCACTACTATTAACCAGTTAGCTGAATACTTTACAGTTTCACATATGACCATTCGCCGTGATATTGAGGAACTCCAGAAGAACGGGCAGGTCAAGGTTATATTCGGTGGTCAAGTTATTAAGGGATTCATTAATGAAAGTCCAGAATATAAAGATAAAGCGCAACACCATATTGCATGGAAAAAGGAGATAGCGCTCCAGGCCTATAAACTCTTGCGTCCTGGAGAGATCGTCTTTATGGACGGTGGCACCACGGTGAAACAGCTGGCCTGGCTAATAGATATTCCACTAACGGTGATCACTAATGATATTTCAACTGCCTATATTCTGAATGACCGCCCCAACATTAAATTGCTTATTTGCCCAGGTGAGTTAGTCAGAGAAAGTCGCTCAGCCTATTGTACTGAGACGCTGCGTTACCTGAGCGAGCATTATACCGACCTCGCTTTTATCGGCGCGGATGGTTTTGATGAGAATTATGGCGCAATGACCACCACGCAAAGTAAAGCGGACTGTAAGTGGATGGCAATGAGCCGCGCCGCAAAGTCAGTTCTGCTGGTGGATAAGAGTAAACGCAATGTCTTCTGCCATTACAAAATAACCGATTTGGCGGAATTCAGTCAGGTCATCGTCAATAGCGATTCGCTGATGAGGTGACATCAACCCGATACGGAGAGGGAAGCACTGTGAAAATTGCAATAATTGCGGACGATTTAACCGGCGCAAATGCGACCGCCGCGCTGTTAAGTACCAAAGGGTTTACGACCATGACCTGTCTGGATAACGACGCGAAAGAGGCGGAACGCTTTGACGTGGTTTCATTTTCTACAGATTCCCGCTCAGTTTCTTCTGCCGAAGCCTACAGGCGGGTAGCGGAATGCGTCGCGCGGATTAACCCGGAGCAGACGCTGATCAGTAAGCGCATTGATTCAACGCTGCGCGGTAATTTAGGCGCTGAAGTTGATGCGGTCATCGATAGCTTTCCCCATCTGATGGCTATCGTCGTCCCCGTTTATCCCTCCAGCGGGCGTATTTGCGTGGGAGGATCGCTGCTGGTGGACGGCATTCCGCTACAGAATACCGCAATGCGCAACGATCCTAAAAACCCAATGCTGGAATCGTCGGTAGTGGAGTTGTTCCGCCAGCAGACCAATAAAAATGTCAGTTATATTTGTCTGCGCGATGTGCTGCGTGGCGAAATCACGCTGACTAAAAAACTGAAGGAGTTGTATTGTGGCAACGTCCGGATTGTCATCATTGATGCGACAACCGGTGATGATATTCAGCAGATAGCGCAGGCGGTACAGAAAGCAAAAATTCCCTGTTTTTGCGTCGACCCCGGTGTGTTCACCGCGCAGCTGGCATGGTTAAAATTTTCATCCGGGCGCAGACGGACCAATAAAGTTTTTCTGGCCATTGGCAGTGTTTCTGATTTAACCCAGCGGCAAATAAAGAAATTACGCTACGAGCGTGAAGTCTATATTGAGACGCTGTCGGCAGAGGAGTTAATCAATTTTTCCCTTAACCCGGAAAGTGCCGCCCAGGTCGTTGATCGGTTAATTGATAAAACCCGGACCTTTGATGTTATAGGCATTGATTCTGTCGAGGCTCCTGAGCATATTTTCAGGCTGGATACTCTCGCTAAAAAATTCGCAGTCGACAATCATCAGGTCAGCTGCATGATTAATAGTGGTATCGCCGAAGTCGTCGCTCAGGTGTTGAAGAAAGAAAAATCGCCGATCAGCGGACTCTACGGCAGCGGCGGCGATGTGATGGTCAGTATTACCAGACGATTAAAAGGTAGCGGCGTAGTATTAAAAGACGAAGTTGAACCGCTGGCCGTCTATGGAAAGTTAGTCGGGGGATTGGCTGATGGGCTGCCGTTAATTACCAAAGGTGGATTTATCGGTAATGATAACACCCTGGTGCACTGTATTGATTATTTAGTGACTAAAGTATCGGGCAATACCGCCATTACCGAAACTGTGTAAATATAAAAGGAGTTAATTATGAGACCGTTGGTGGTTATTCCAATGGGGGATGCTGCTGGCATCGGCCCGGAGATTACCGTAAAAACCCTGGCCTCTGAGCACGCGCAACAATATGCCAGAATGGTCGTTGTCGGAAATAAACATATTCTTGAACAGGCGCTGAAGTTTTCCGGCGTGTCGTTAGTTATTAACGTCATTACTGGTGTGAATGAGTATCTCGATCGGCCGGGATTAATGAATCTCATTGAGTGCGGGGATCTTAATATTGATGTGTTCCAACCGGGTGAGATTCAGGGGCAGTGCGGCAGGGCGGCCTATGACTGTATTGAGAAAGCGGTAAAGATGACGCTACGCGGCGACGTTGACGCGGTGGCGACGACCCCGATTAATAAGGAGTCACTGCGGGCCGGAGGCGTTGATTTTATTGGCCACACCGAGATATTTGCTCATCTCACTGATACCCGCGATCCGCTGACTTTGTTTCAGGTGCGCACGCTGCGGGTTTTCTTCCTGACGCGTCATCTCTCTCTGGTGGAGGCGATCCGCAGCCTGACGCCGGAGAAAGTGTGCGATTACGCGGTGCGCTGTACCCGCGCGCTGCAGCAGCTTGGCGTGCCGCAGCCCAAACTGGTGGTGGCTGCGATTAATCCCCACGGCGGCGAACACGGTCTGTTTGGCCATGAGGATGATGAAGTCCTGTTGCCGGGTATTGAGCTTGCGCGCGAACAAGGTATAGCGATTGAGGGGCCAAAACCGGCCGACAGCGTGTTCCATTTTGCTCTGCTGGGGGCATGGGATGCCGTACTGTCGCCGTACCATGACCAGGGGCATATCGCCACCAAAATGGTGGACTTCCACCGCACCATTTCTATCACCAGCGGCATGCCTGTCCTGCGAACCTCCGTTGATCACGGTACGGCAAATGATATTGCGGGTAAGGGGATTGCCGATCCGGTTAGCCTGATTGAAGCGGTCAGGCTGGCTGCACTCTACGCGCCCTATTACAAAAAATAATAACCTGCGGCGGGCGTGACGCCCGCCGCTCAATAATCCGAGGTGAGTATGTCTGATAAACCAGTGGAAGCCGCCGCGGCGGGAATGAGTCCGGCATTGAAGGGGGCATTAGTTCTTGGCATTGGGTTAATCATTTTTAATCCTGGAAGTACCAGCGGGGAGGAGCTCGACAGTTTCCGCGTGATTGGTGGGCTGCTGGTCGCAATAGCGGCACTGCTCTTTATGATCCTTAAAACGCGCATTCCGGCATTTCCCGCCTTGATCATTGCCGCGGTGATTACCGGTTCGTTAGGCGGGATGAAAAGCGAAATGATGATCGCTTCTGTTACCCGGGGCTTTGGTGGGACGCTAGGGAATATCGGTATCGTGATTGGCTTTGGCGTGATGATGGGATCGCTGTTGCAGATGAGCGGGGCCTCAAAGCGCATGGCGATTTCGTTTATCAACCTGCTGGGCAAGGGGCGCGAGGAGCTGGCGCTGGTGATGATCGGTCTAATCGTCTCAATGGCCGTATTCTGTGATTCGGCATTTATCGTTTTGGTACCGTTGGTTAAGGCGATCTCCCGTTCAACGGGGAAATCGGTGGTAGGGTTAGGGGCAACGCTTGCGGCTGGACTGGTGATCAGTCATAGCATGATCCCGCCCGCCGTTGGTCCGTTTGGCGTGGTATCACAGTTCAATATGCCTATTGGCCGCTTTATGCTCTGGAGTATGGTCGTGGCGGTACCGGTAGCGATAGCCGGATTCCTGTATACCCGACGACTTGGCAACGCTATTTTCCTGATCCCGACGGAAGACGGCAGTGGATTTACCCGTGAACGCCCCGTTTCCGCAAAGGAAAGTGTGCAGCAGGAGGAATCTCTGCCGGGCAAAGTGATTTCGTTTGCTCCGCTGATGGTGCCGATTGTGCTTATTCTGCTGGCCACTTTCTTCAAGGAGTTCGGCTATATTGAGCCCGATAGTCATGCGTGGCAGCAGTCGTTAGTGCAGATGGTCATCGCAATCGGTCATCCGGTGACGGCGGTGGGGACCGGGTTACTGATCGCCATTATTGGGCTGGGCAGCCGTTACGAGCGTAAAGAAGTGACCCAAAACATGGAAAATGCGATTCGCTCGGCGGGGATCATTTTTCTGGTTATCGGCGGGGGAGGGGCGCTGGGGATGGTGCTGCGTGATTCTGGTGCCGGTAATATGATCGCCGATTACATTATCCAGACAGGCGTGCCGGGCGTCTTGCTGCCGCTGACCATTTCGACGCTGGTGCGCTTAATTCAGGGGTCTGGTACGGTGGCGATGATTACCGCTGCAAGTATTACCGCCCCGATGATTGGGACGTTAGGCGTGGATCCTGTTATTGCTGGCCTGGGCTGTACGGTTGGCTCCTTCATGTTTTCCTACTTTAACGACGCCTATTTTTGGGTCGTCAACCGCTCCCTTGGCGTGACTGAAGTTCAGGAACAGATCAAGGTGTGGAGTATCACCTCAACTATCCTCTGGGCGACCGGGTCGGTCACCTTACTGCTGATTAACGCGCTGTTCTTTTAAGGAATAAAAAAAGGGATCCCAACGGGATCCCTTTTGGGGTTAGTTCCGTCGTTCAAACGCCAGCGCTTTACGCTCCACCAACCGCATCAGCAGCGTCAGCAGACCGTTGACGATGAGATAGACAATACCGGCCGCGCCAAACACCATCACGTCGTAGGTACGTCCGTACAGCAGCTGGCCGTGCCCCATGACTTCCATCAGCGTAATGGTGTAAGCCAGAGAGGTACTTTTGAACACCAGCACCACCTCGTTGGAATAAGAAGAGAGGGCGCGTTTAAAGGCGTACGGCAGCAGAATCGCCAGCGTGTCTTTCTTGCTCATGCCCAGCGCGCTGCAGGATTGCCACTGGCCGTCAGGGATGGCGCGGATCGCACCATAAAACAGCTGGGTGGTGTAGGCTGCGCTGTTGAGGGACAGGGCTATCATGGCGCACAGCCAGGGTTCAGAAATCAGATGCCACAGCACCGGGTAGTTCTGCAAAGAGGGGAACTGACCTGGACCATAGTAAATCAGGAAGATCTGCACCAGCAGCGGCGTACCGGTAAATAAGGTGATGTAAGCGCGAACAATCCACACCAGTACCGGCGTTTTCAGCGTCAGGACGATGGTGAAAACCAGCGCCAGAATCAGCGCCACGACGATCGAAGCCGCCGTCAGCGTCAGGCTGGTATGCAGCCCTTTCAGCAGTTCGGGTAAATAATCGAGCATCAGCCTGGTCTCCGTTCGAAGCGCGTCGCACGCTGGTCAATACGTTTGAGGATGTACTGACTGAGCAGGGTGATGACCAGATAGATCGCCGCCGCGATGATGTACCAGTTAAACGGCTCCTGGGTGCGCGTGGCGATGCTTTTGGTTTGCAGCATCAGATCGTTGACGCTGATTAAACTGACCAGCGCGGTATCTTTCAGCAGAACCAGCCACTGGTTGCCGAGGCCCGGCAACGCATGACGCCACATTTGCGGCATCACCAGACGGAAGAAGATCGCCCCTTTCGATAGCCCCAGCGCCTGGCCGGACTCCCACTGTCCCTGAGGTACCGCCTTAAGCGCTCCGCGCAGAGTTTGCGAGGCGTAAGCGGCGTAAAGCAGGGACAACGCGATGGCGCCGCACAGGAACGGACTGACGTCGAAGTTTTCAATCTGCATCTGTACCGGAATCTGCACAAAGCCAAGATTGATCGTAAAACCGTCGGAGAGCGTAAGCAGCAGCTGTGAGGAGCCGAAATAGATAAACAGGACCACCAGAATCTCCGGTAGTCCACGCAGAACCGTGACCACGCCGGTTGCGAGCCATGCCAGCGGGCGCCATTTCACTGACTCCAGCACGGCAAACAGCATCGCCAGCACAAGGCCGATGATGAGCGCGCAAACGGCAAGGCCGACGGTCATCCCGGCGGCACTTGCTAATGGAAAAATTTCATTCATTTAGCGTTACTTCTGAAACCATTTGCTATAGATGGTCTGGTAAGTCCCATCTTTTTTCACTTTTTCCAGCGCAGCATTAAATTTCTGCTGCAGTTCGGTATTGCCCTGACGAAGCGCAATGCCCAGACCGGTACCGAAGTAGTCTTTATCGGTGACTTTATCGCCCACCGCGGCCAGCTTCGGATTGCTTTTCAGCCACTCGGTGACGACGGCATTATCGCCAAACACGGCATCAATACGGCCATTTTGCAGATCCAGCTTCGCATTCTGGTAGCTGTCGTATGGCACGGTGGTGATTTCAGGGTGTTTGTCGTTAATAAATTTCTGGTGCGTGGTCCCGTTCTGGACGCCGACTTTTTTGCCTTTCAGCTGTTCGAGGCTGGTGTATTTACCCTGCTGGCCGACAAACAGCGCCGAGTTTTCGTAGTAAGGGGTCGTGAACAGCACCTGTTTTTCACGCTCAGGCGTGATATCCATCCCGGCCATCACCGCATCGACGCGGCGGAATTTGAGGCTGGGGATCAGGCTGTCGAAGGCCTGGTTGGTAAAGGTGCAGGTGGCATCAATTTCTTTACACAGCGCGTTGGCCAGATCGACATCAAAACCGACAATTTTATTGTTGGCATCAATCGATTCAAACGGAGGGTAGGAGGCCTCAGTGGCGAAACGAATGGTCTGGGCGGCAGTAGCTGACAGGCTCATGCTGGCCAGGATCGCGGCAATCAGTACTTTTTTCATCGTCATTTCCCCGAAAACATCAATGTGAAAGATAGTTTTTAAACGCGTCGGTCTGAGGATGCGTAAAGCAGCTGGCATCCCCTTGTTCAATGATGTGACCATTTTCCATATACACCACCCGGCTTGCCGTTTTACGCGCCACTTCCACTTCGTGGGTGACGATAACCTGCGTAATGCCGGTACCGGCCAGTTCGCGGATAATGCTGACGATCTGAGCGGTGATTTCCGGGTCGAGTGCGGCGGTAGGTTCATCAAACAGCAGAACCTGAGGTTCCATCATCAGCGCCCGCGCAATGGCGACGCGCTGCTGCTGGCCACCGGAAAGATGCAGCGGATAGCGATCGCTGTAGGGCTTGAGACGAAGACGTTCCAGCAGTTTTTCGGCGCGAGCGAGCGCCATGTCTTTACTTAACCCCAGCACGCGGCAGGGGGCTTCAATCAGGTTTTGCTGCACCGTCAGGTGCGGCCACAGATTATACTGTTGGAAAACCATACCCACGTTCTGGCGCAGCTCACGAATGGCTTTGTCAGAAGGCGCTTTGGTAAAGTCGAAGTGGTTACCGGCGATATGTAATGTCCCGGAGCGCGGCATTTCCAGCAGGTTGAGTACGCGAAGCAGCGAGCTTTTCCCGGCGCCACTGGGGCCGAGCAGCACCAGCGTTTCCCCCTGCGGGCAATCCAGCGTGATGTCGAACAGCGCCTGATGCGCGCCGTAGAAGCAGTTAATGCCGTTTAGTTTAATACTCATCTGGGCTGTCTGATACGAATAGCTATTGAGGCCGCAAATACTACCTTTGACAGAATAGTTATGCAATATTTATGCGTTAAAAGTTAAATGTAAACCACATTTACCTCTAAACTTAGCACAAAATATGGGTTCGTGGGGTGGGGAGGCACAAATGTCGGCATAACCTGGAGAAATACCGACATTTTACCGGGGTTATCGTTTCAGCGGCGTGGGTTCCACGCCCTTATCCGCGTTTTTCAAGACTCTGTTGCAGGGAACCGGCCGGGGCATGGGAGTTAATGCCAAGATAACGCACGTCGTCGACGGCCCAGCACTGGCCTTCCTGAATCATCAGCACTTCATCCTGCCAGCTTTGACTGCCCTGTTTTAAATCGACGCGCAGAGGGATATTGCGGGCATCGCGGTTTGGAATGGTCGAGGCGCTGGCCACGCTGGCGCTATCGGCCGGGGTTGTCGAGCTGGAGAAGAGGTTCGATTGCAGCAGCGAGCTGCGTGACGGATCCTGGCGGGCATCGTTTAACAGTTTGGCCAGATCGTCGCTGAGGTAAGGACGCAGGGCCGTCAGGTCGTTGTTCCGATGCTGGACCTGATAATCGTAAAATTTCTGCGCCACCTCATCCGGCCCACCTTCGATGCAGGCCCCGCTGCGGGTGCCATTATCTTTATAGGCGGGTGTGACGGTGGTACAGGCACTCAGCGCGAGCGCGCACGGGATAATAAAAGCAACGAGTTTGTAGCGCATGATGATTTCCTTATAAGCTCACTACGTTATTAGTTTCTGTTCAAGCATAGCGTACTGGCTCCGGAATGTGCTTGACTCTTAGAGCTCAGGCAATACATTTTTCCCCAAAGTGTATTTTTGCCCATGCGTTGTCAGCGATCGCGCTATTTTTTATCAGCGATCACACGCTATTTATTTTCGCCAATACAATCTGTTTTCCGTAAAATGAAAACTATATATCTGCTTAAATATTCAATAATCAGGCGCGATAGGATTTATATTTAAAATAGAGCTCCTGTCTCCTCAGACTATGGTATTTGCCATTTCAGAACCAGGCGGTGCTCACCCTCCTCACGTACTCCCTGTCGGTGTCCGGACGGGCGGCAACAATTACACCTGCCGGGATAAGCTCTAAGCACAGCCCGCCGCTGCAATGGTATTATTATTTAATAGCAAATAATAAACTCCAGTGCGGGCGAAATTATTACCTCGCTTTGTGAAAAAAAACGACCGGACGGTGAACCGGGATGATGATTATGCGGTATATTTTTCCGATGCCGGCAGGCAGCACTATTGGCTCGACGGGTTTAAGGGGCATGACGTCCATGTTGAGCGTCTGGCCGTATCGGTGTCTGATAATATGCAAACGGGAAAATTCCTCGTTTCCCGCCGGCTCGGGATGGAAAGCCAAACTGTGCACTATAAAAATATGGCAAGATCATATCAGAATCGATTTCTTTAACGCCATTAACGATTCGCTGCATATTATTGATGGCAATACTTTGCCCTTATAGGGAAATTGCGCTCATGTTTCCCCATTCCAGGCGCGTGAACTCACCAGTCAGGAGCGTGTATTCCTATTGCGTTTAATTGTGTATGAGTTCGTAAGGCGGCGCCCGTCAAATCCTGTGGCAGGCATCACGCTGGATGAAGCGCTTGCACTTCTCTACGGCAGGCTGGCGATCCCCGCAGCGCTGGGGCGAGAGTAAAGGCATCTTGCGCCCGCGCCGTCTGGCAGACTCCCGCCAGATCGACATCTTCCGTACCGATTTCATAAAACCGAGTGCACTCGTGTGCGCACCACTGCTACAGACCAACCCAGAGAAGCTCGATATGACTTTTTTCCTTGGCCGCCTGCCAGCTGCAGGGTTGTAAATTTTAGTCTCGTTTTTATCTCCGCAAAGTATAGCCAACTCGCCGGTGCCAGAATGAACTTCGGTTGTTAAACATCATTTCGTGGCGTGGTACCACAATCATTTCGGCGGAATTTAAAATGTGTCGATCTGAATTTGAGTATGCTGGTCTTGCGCGGGGCGCTATCTGATAATGATATGCAGGGGCTGTAAATATTAAATGCTATCTAAAAATAAACCTTGTCAGGAATACACAAGGGGGATTATCGCCATTTGGCGATAATCCCCCTTCAGAAAGAAAAGTTAATTATTTTTTCTTATAAATATTGGCAGAAACATGAAGTTTCTTGTCGGTGTTGCCGGAAGACAGAACGACAACATCAGCACCTTTTTCTTCAGCTTTTTTCAGCAACTCTGCACGCGCATCGCCAGGAGCGGTCTGGCCTGTAGAGGAAATGGTACCCACTTTTTGATACTGGGTCTGCACTTTGGCGAAATCTTCTTTGGACAAAATTTCCGCTGAGAATGCGTTTGCGGTTAAAAACAATGCTGCACCTGCCACTAAAGCTGCATATTTCATATTTTTAATCTCCATTGTTTAACTTGCTATCATCATGCCCTTGTTTTAACTAACCAATGAGCGGCTCCAGATTGAATCAAGTGAATTTTTTTTTCAAGCTAAATACTACAAAACTATGATCGCTAACTCGTGTACTGATAAGGAAAAGATGACTCCGGGTTTATGATTTGTGGCGTCTTTTTTCAAAAGAGTAGTTAAGACTCTACTTAATCTCATTTTAAACAGTGGTTAGTATAAATTTACCTTATGTATTACGGCTGTGAAATTTGCAAAATGGCACCGGCAGACAGCGTTGAGTTCATGGTTTATCATGAGTCAAGCCGCTATCGACATTGGCGGAAGGTGGTTTATATAAGGATCTGACTGATGGCCCGACTCACCGTATGTTGGGGGATGACCTCCCGATGAAACGTTCTGGACTTATCGCGCTCTTACTGCTGCTGGCCGGTTGTAGCGCAGAAAAAGGGATTATTGACCGCGACGGTTACCAGCTCGATACCCGCCATCCGGCGCAGGCAGCCTACCCGAGAGTGAAAGTCTTAGTCATTCACTATACCGCCGATGACTTTGACGTTTCCCTGGCGACCCTGACGGACAATCAGGTCAGCTCCCACTATCTGATCCCCGAGCAGCCGCCGCTGTATCAGGGCAAACCGCGGATCTGGCAACTGGTGCCGGAACAAGATTTGGCCTGGCATGCCGGGATTAGCTTCTGGCGCGGCAGTACGCGCATTAACGATACGTCTATTGGCATTGAACTGGAGAACCGCGGCTGGCAGAAGAGCGTGGGGGGGAAAAGCTTTACACCGTTCAACCCGGCACAGATTAACGCACTGATTCCGTTGGCAAAAGATATTATTTCCCGCTACCACATTGCGCCGCAAAACGTGGTTGCCCACGCCGATATTGCCCCGCAGCGTAAGGACGACCCCGGGCCGTTATTCCCATGGCGGCAGCTGGCCGGGCAAGGTATTGGCGCATGGCCGGATGCCAGTCGGGTGGCGTTTTATCTCAACGGTCGGCCATCGTATCAACCGGTTGATAGCGCTGAACTGCTGGATACGCTCTCCCGCTATGGCTATCAGGTCACGCCAGAGATGACCCCGGCGCAACAGAAACGAGTCATTATGGCCTTTCAGATGCACTTCCGCCCGGCGCGCTGGGATGGCGTCGCCGATGCTGAAACCCAGGCCATCGCCGATGCGCTGTTGGAAAAGTATGGCCAGGGATAACCTGAGGCTAGCGGTGTAATTTCCCGTGGTCCTTCAGCCAGGCGGCGGTGCGAATAATGCCGTCATCCAGCGTGACCACGGGTTGATAGCCCAGCTCTTGCTGAGCGCGGGAGATATCGAGGGTAAAATCAAAGTTCAGCTTGGAGACGCCGTAGTGGGTAAAGGCGGGTTCCCTGGCGGACTTGTTGCCAAAATGCTCCATACTGCGGGCGATAATATCCAGCATCGGGTAGGGCACTGAGCGGATCCGGCATTTAATGCCCAGTTCATCAATCAGCTTCTGCACGATGCTGTGCAGCGTGCGCGGTTCGCCGTTGGTGATATTCCAGGCGCGGCCAGAGGGCAAATGATCGCACTGTGGCTGGCTGGCGAGCCACATCGCATGTACCGCATTTTCATAATAGGTCATATCAACCAGCGCGCTGCCGCCGCGCGGAAGCAGGACGCTACCGTAGTGCTGCATCATTTGCGCCAGGCGAGGAATAAACACTTTATCATGGGGGCCGAACAGGCTTTGCGGACGCAGAATGGTAAAGCGGGTGTTGGGGTTCGCCTGGGCCAGCAGATGAATGACCTCTTCGCTGGCCGCCTTGCTGCGGGCAAATTCATTGGCGAAACGCTGCGGACGGAAATCTTCCTGCACATCGCGATGATGGTGATAATCAAAGTAGAGCGACGGGGAGGAGATATGAACGAAATTACGCACGCCCCAGGCAACGGCCCACTCTCCGAGACGGCGGGTAGCCCGCACGTTAGCGAGATCAAAAGCCTGCTGTGTACCCCAGGGAGAGGTAAAGCTTGAACAGTGCCACAGGGTATCGATACCGGCGAGCATCACTTTGGCCTGCGAAGAAACCAGTTCGGTTAAATCAGCAGGCACAAACTCGGCGCCCATTTTGCTCAGAAGCTTGCCCATCGCTTCATTACGCCCGGTGGCTCTGACGCTGATGCCTTGATGACGCAGATATTCCACCGCGTTGCGGCCTAATCCGCTGGTCGCACCGGTAACCAGTACCTTCATATCAACCTACTGTCCCAGAAAAGAATTTCGTGCGCATTTTTCCGTGATTCTCCTCATGATGCAATGAGAATGATGAAAGAATGCCACACATACTGCCTATTTGCCTGTGATTTGTTCGGCCAGCCGGGCAATGCGTCGCGCCATACCGCGAAAGATAAACAGATGCGCCGGGATCATCAGCAGCCAATAGAACAGCCCGGGCATGCCGTGAGGATGCCACCAGGCGCGGACATCCAGTTCGCGGCGATCGCCTTTATCGCTCAGCGTAAAACTCAGGCGCCCAAGACCCGGCGCTTTCATGCCGAATAATAAGGTTAGCTGCTTTTGCGGTTCGACGATAATGACCTTCCAGCTGTCCACCGTATCACCGGTCCGTAGGTTGGCACGATCGGGACGACCTTTCGCCAGCCGGTGGCCGACCAACAGGTCCATCGCCCCGCGGATCCGCCACAGAATATTGCCAAAGAAGTAACCCTCTTTGCCGCCGATTTGATTGACCACCTGCCACAGCGCCGCCGCGCTGGCGTGGGTGCTCACCGTACAACCGGCCTGTTTAGGATAGTAGCCATACTCCGGCCGCCAGCGGGCAAACGCCTGGGCGTCATAGCCCCAGTCGCTGGAGTTGGCGAGCTGCTCTTCCTCTTTTAGCGTGCGGCGCACCGCTTCATCAAAGGAGAGCAGCGTCTGGGGGATCAGCGCGCGCAGGGTGCGATCGTCGGCGATCAGATCGTGCTTTAACCCCTGAATCAATGCCCGGGCGATAGTCGGAGGGACCGACGTAATCACGTTGAGAAACCACACCGAAATCCAGCGGGTGGGGAAGGGAATCGGGATTAACAGGCGATGTTTGCCGCTCACTGCCATAAAGCGAGTGAACTGCTGTTGGTAGCTTAATATTTCTGGGCCGGCGGCCTCCAGTACGCGATGAGCGCTGGCCGGATGGTGAAGCAGCTGCACCAGATAATAGAGCAGGTTTTCCAGAGCGACAGGCGTCGTTCGCGAGCGAACCCAGCGCGGTGGCGTCAGGATCGGCAGGTTGTAGACCATATCGCGCATCACTTCGAAAGCGGCGGAGCCGGCGCCGATGATAATTCCCGCCCGCAGTTCGGTGACCGGTACGGCGGATTCCCGCAGAATGTCGGCGGTGATTTGCCTGGCGCGCAGATGATCCGATTGTTCGGCTTCCGGCGCCTGCAGGGAGCTGAGAAAAATCAGCTGCCGGACCGGCGTGACGCGCAGGGCATCGCGAACGTTGACCGCGACCCGACGTTCGTGCGCAATAAAATCGCCGCCTTCGCCCATCCCGTGCACCAGATAATAAACGGTATCCACCTGCGCCAGCAGGGCGGAAAGCCCCTGCGGCTGGTTAAGATCGAGCGGATGGCAGCTTACGCCCGGAAGATTGAGTTTCTGCAGCCTGTCGACATGGCGTGCCGCCGCCAGCACCGGGTAACCCTGCTCGCTTAATGCCTGCACCAGATGCTGGCCGATATAGCCGCTGGCACCGAGCACCAGAATTCGTTGCGACACGCCGGGCTCCTTAGCGCTGCAAAAATGCCTGCCAGTGGCCGACGACGTCCGCAAGCTGCTGGCGGCTGACATCCAGATGGGTGACCAGGCGCACGATCGGCGAGGCATTGATCAGCACGCCGCGCTGCTGCATAAATGCGCCCAGCGCTTCGGCGTGTTCTTCTCCCACGCGGACAAACACCATGTTGGTATCATGCCGGGTCACGTCGGCGCCCATTGCGCTGAGCTGCCCGGCCATCCACGCCGCATTGTCGTGGTCCTCTTTTAACCGTTGGACGTTGTTTTGCAGGGCATAGAGGCCTGCCGCCGCCAGAATACCGGCCTGGCGCATGCCGCCGCCGACCATTTTCCGCCAGCGGGTGGCGCGGCGAATGTACTCGTGGCTACCGACCAGCAGCGAGCCGACCGGCGTGCCCAATCCTTTAGAAAGACAGATAGTAAAAGAGTCGCAATATTGGGCGATATCCCGCAGCTCACAATCGTATTCCACGACCGCATTGAAGATACGCGCGCCGTCAACGTGCAGCGCCAGATTGCGCTCACGGGTAAATTGCCAGGCTTCTTTGAGATAGTCGCGCGGCAGAACCTTACCGTTATGGGTATTTTCGAGGCTCAGCAGGCGAGTTGGGGCAAAGTGGATATCGTCAGGTTTAATCTTCGCGGCGACTTTATCCAGCGGCAGAGTGCCGTCTGCGGCGGCGTCTATCGGCTGCGGCTGAATGCTACCCAGTACCGCCGCACCGCCCGCTTCATACAGATAGTTATGCGCGCCCTGGCCGACGATATACTCTTCGCCGCGCTGGCAGTGGCTCAGCAGGCCGACCAGATTAGCCTGGGTACCGGTGGGCAGGAACAGCGCGGCTTCTTTACCGGCCAGCTGGGCGGCGTAGCGCTGAAGTTCATTTACCGTTGGATCGTCACCATACACGTCGTCTCCGACCGGGGCGGCCATCATCGCCTCCAGCATGGCGGGTGCTGGGCGGGTTACGGTATCACTGCGTAAATCTATCACGGCATTTCCTTCTGGGTGGCTCATCCCGCAGGCGGCTGTGGCGCGCCTTTTCTGACCCCGGCGACAGGCGTGGTGCTGTCGTCGGGGATTCTCGGGCGCGCCGCATCACGGCATCGGGCATGATTTCAGGTATTAACTAAAAGAATGTTTTACCTGAGCCAGTTGGTTTTCGCCAGTTCGATTACCTCATCGCCGCGTCCGCTGATAATGGCGCGCAGCATGTACAGACTAAACCCTTTGGCCTGCTCCAGTTTGATCTGTGGCGGAATGGCCAGCTCCTCTTTGGCGACGACAACATCCACCAGTACCGGACCATCGGTACTAAACGCGGTCTGTAACGCGCTATCGACCTCGCTGGCTTTTTCGACGCGGATCCCTGTGATCCCGCAGGCTTCAGCAATGCGGGCGAAATTCGTGTCGTGCAATTCGGTGCCGTCGGTCAGATAGCCTCCGGCTTTCATTTCCATTGCCACGAAGCCGAGGACGCTATTGTTAAAAATGATAATTTTTACCGGCAGCTTCATTTGCGCCAGCGAGAGGAAGTCGCCCATTAACATGCTGAAACCGCCGTCGCCGCACATCGCCACCACCTGGCGATCCGGCGCTGTCGCCTTGGCGCCAATCGCCTGCGGCATGGCGTTAGCCATCGAACCGTGGTTAAACGACCCGATCAGGCGGCGTCGGCCGTTCATTTTCAGATAGCGGGCGGCCCAGACGGTTGGCGTCCCGACGTCGCAGGTGAAAATTGCGTCGTCGGCGGCAAAATGGCCGATCTGCTGCGCCAGATACTGCGGGTGAATCGCTTTGTCGCTTGGTTTCGCCAGGTCATCGAGTCCTTTACGCGCTTCGCGGTA
This sequence comes from Klebsiella sp. YJ, assembly GCF_002108615.1. Taxonomy (NCBI): domain Bacteria; kingdom Pseudomonadati; phylum Pseudomonadota; class Gammaproteobacteria; order Enterobacterales; family Enterobacteriaceae; genus Klebsiella; species Klebsiella sp. YJ. The sequence goes on along the minus strand of NZ_MTEG01000002.1, from coordinate 118,028 downwards.
GTGCTCAAGGGCTTTATCCAGAAACGCGCGGTCGGTTTTCTCTTCCAGATGCGGCAGCAGCGCGCCGAGCGTGGATTTAATATCGCCGACCAGCGCCATATCGACTTTGCTGTGGGCGCCGATGCTGCCGGGGTTGATATCAATCTGGATGATTTTGGCGTCGGTGGGGTAGAAGGCCCGGTAGGGGAACTGGGTTCCAAGCAGCACCAGGGTATCGGCATTCATCATGGTATGGAAACCTGAGGAGAAGCCAATCAGTCCGGTCATCCCGACATCATAGGGGTTGTCATACTCAACGTGCTCTTTGCCACGCAGGGCATGAACGACAGGGGCTTTTAATTTCGCGGCAAATTGGACCAGCTCGGCGTGCGCGCCAGCGCAGCCGCTGCCGCACAGCAGGGCGATATTGCTGGAATAGCGCAGTACCTGCGCCAGCTTTTTGATCTCCTCTTCCGGCGGCGTGACCGTCGGCAGCGGCGCAGCGTACCAGTGAGTGCTGGCGTTCTCCGGCGCGGCTTTCAGCGCCACGTCGCCGGGCAGCACGACCACCGATACGCCACGGTTAATCACCGCTTTGCGCATCGCTATTGCCAGCACCTGCGGGATTTGCTCTGGCGTGGAGACCAGCTCGCAATAGTGGCTGCATTCGCGGAACAGCTCCTGCGGATGGGTTTCCTGAAAATAGCCGCTGCCGATTTCACTGGAGGGAATATGGGCGGCGATGGCCACCACGGGAACGTGGTTGCGATGGCAGTCAAAAAGACCGTTAATCAGATGGAGGTTACCCGGGCCGCACGAACCTGCGCAAACCGCCAGTTCACCGGTTAACTGCGCTTCGGCGCCTGCCGCAAAGGCGGCGACTTCTTCATGTCGGGTGGGCATCCAGGCAATGGTGCCCATCCGGTTCAGGCTATCGCTCAGTCCATTGAGGGAGTCGCCGGTGACGCCCCATATGCGTTTTACGCCGGCCTGTTCAAGTGTTTTTGCTATGTATGCCGCCACAGTTTGCTTCATGGTTCTCCATCTCCTTTTTGTGATAACGCTTACAAGCTTAGATGAAACTGACCGTTCCGCCCGCCAGTCCCCCTCATTTTCCGCTGGTATTATTGTTCGCCAATCCCGCATATTGTGTCGACACACCAGACGGTAAACAGGAATCATTTCAAATGGTTAAATCGCTGTTAAATTCTGTTAATAAAATGTTTTCACATGATGATGTCGGCAAACTCTTGTTACGACTTGCAGTGGGTGGGCTGATGCTGTTTCACGGATTGCATAAGCTTGTTGCTGGCGTGGACGGCATTAGCGGTATGCTGGTGGCCAAAGGATTGCCCGGTTTTATCGCCTATGGCGTACTGGTGGGGGAGGTGGTTGCGCCTTGTCTGCTGATTCTGGGGATCCTTACCCGCCCGGCGGCGCTGGTACTGGCGTTTACGATGATCGTGGCGTGGCTGATGGTGGGAATGGGCGAAACCGGATCGCTGGATAAAACCGGGGCCTGGGCAATTGAGAGTCTGGTCTATTTCTTTATTGGCGCGCTGGCGATTGCCTGTCTTGGGGCGGGGCGTTTCTCGGTGGTGGGAAATTCGGTCTGGCGATGAGGAATTGCCGGATGGCGCTGCGCTTATCCGGCCTACAGCGACTCTCGTAGGCCCGGTAAGCGTTAGCGCCACCGGGCATTTGTGTCGGGTGGCGCGGTGTTGACCCGACCGACAAAACGACAACGGCTCTCGTAGGTCGGACAAGTCTACGATCAGGCGAGAACCAAATCCCCCTGCGGATGGCAGGAGCAGGCCAGCACGTAACCCTCAGCGATTTCCGCATCGGTTAACGTCATGGTACTGCTGACGGTATATTCACCAGAAACCACTTTGGTTTTGCAGCAGCCGCACACCCCCGCGCGGCAGGCGACGGTCACCGGCACCTGGTTGCTTTCCAGCGCCTCCAGCAGCGTGGTGCCGACCGGTGCATAAAACGCCTTCGCTGGCTGCAGTTTGGTGAACTTCAGTCCGGCGGTGGCCGCTTGTGCAACCGGCGTAAAGAACTTTTCTTTAAAGAAACGCGTTACGCCAAGGGCGGTCACTTCCTGCTCGACCCAATCCATATAGGGCGCAGGTCCGCAGGTCATTACCGTACGGGTTGCGAGGTCCGGCACGCTTTTCAGTAACTCCGTGGTCAGACGCCCGGCGACAAAACCGTGGGTAGCGTTATTTTCCGCCACCAGCGTCACCGGGTACTGTCGCCACTCATCGGCGAAAATCACATCCTGAGGCGAGCGAACATTGTAAATCACCTGCACATCGGCCTGTGGACGATATTTTGCCAACCAGCGGCGCATCGACATAATCGGGGTCACGCCGCAGCCGGCGGCCAGCATCAGGAACTTGTCTTCCGCTTTATCTTCACAGGTGAACTCACCCATCGCGTCGGACAGCCAGAGATAATCACCGCGTTTGAGCTGACGGGTCAGCCACTGTGAGCCGGCTCCCTCGTCAATCCGGCGAACGGTCAGCGTAATGTATTCGCTGACCCCCGGCGTCGACGAAAGGGTATAAGCGCGCAGCGTCTCTGCCGAATTGCGCACGCTCACCAGCGCGTACTGCCCGGCACGGTACGGATAATAGTCGTGGCAGAGCAACGAAATCGTCCAGACATCCGGCGTCTCCTGATGGATGTGATGAACCTGCATCCGCCACGGGCACTGATGGGTTGGCATGGTCATTCTCTCGCTCCTTACGCGCTTAGCAGCTGCTGCATGTCTTCTTCTACGGTGGTCACTGAACGCAGGCCAAACTTCTCATTGAGAATCGCCAGCAGGTCCGGCGTGAAGAAGCCCGGCGCGGTTGGACCGGTCACGATGTTCTTCACCCCCAGCGAAAGCAGGGTCAGCAGAATAACAATCGCTTTTTGCTCAAACCAGGAGAGCACCAGCGAGAGCGGGAGATCGTTGACGCCGCAGCCCAGTTTCTCCGCGAGGGTGACTGCCAGAATAATCGCCGAGTAGGCGTCGTTGCACTGACCGGCATCGACCAGACGCGGCAGACCTTCGATATCGCCGAAGTCCAGTTTGTTAAAGCGGTATTTACCGCAGGCCAGGGTCAGGATCAGGCAGTCATCCGGGACGCTGGTGGCGAAATCGGTGAAGTAGTTACGTTCACCGCGCGCGCCGTCGCAGCCGCCGACCAGGAAGATATGGCGCAGTTTTTCACGGCTCACCAGGTCGATAAGGGTATCCGCGGCGCCGAGCAGCGTCTGGCGACCGAAGCCGACGGTGATCAGGTGTGGAATTTCGCTGTACGGGAAGCCCGCCATCTGCTGTGCCTGAGCGATAACCGGAGCAAAATCATCCCCCTCGAGGTGATTGACGCCCGGCCAGCCGACAATGCTGCGGGTCCAGATACGGTCATCATAGGCGCCAACGGTCGGGTCGATAATGCAGTTCGAGGTCATCACGATAGGGCCAGGGAAGCGGGCAAATTCTACCTGCTGATTTTGCCAGCCGCTACCGTAGTTACCGATCAGATGTTTGAATTTACGCAGCTCCGGATAGCCGTGCGCCGGCAGCATTTCACCGTGGGTATAGACATTGACGCCGGTGCCTTCGGTTTGTTGCAGCAGATTGTAGAGATCTTTCAGGTCGTGGCCAGAGATCAGGATGCACTTGCCTTCGGTCGCTTTGACGTTGACCTGAGTCGGGGTCGGATGGCCATATTGAGTGGTTTCACCGGCATCCAGAATGCTCATTACTTTGAAGTTCATCTGGCCGATTTCCATTGAGCACTCCAGCAGAGCGTTCAGATCGGCGGGCCAGGTGCCTAACCAGGCCATGATTTTGTGGTACTGCGCATAAATGTCATTGTCGTACTGACCGAGAACGTGCGCGTGTTCCATATAGGCCGCTGCGCCTTTCAGGCCGTACAGGCACAGCAGACGCAGGCCGAGAATGTTCTCGCCAATAGCCGCTTTGTCTTTGTTGGGGGTAAATTCCGCCGCCTGGCGCTGCAGGTCGCCGAGATCGTCGCTCGCCAGCTGCAGATCGGCCATCGGGTTATCGACGCTGGCGGTCGCATCAACGCTCAGGCATTGTGCTTTCAGCGCGTCGCGCATGGCAATCGCCTCACGCGCGTAGCCAACAATACGCGGGGAATCGAAGTTAACGTTGGTCAGCGTGGAGAAAAATGCGCGCGGGGCAAAATTATCAACATCATGATTGATGATGCCATATTCACGGGCCTTTACCGCCCAAGCGGACAGACCTTGTAGGGAAGCAATCAGCAGATCCTGGAGATCGGACGTTTCTGCCGTTTTACCGCACATACCCTGCGCGTAAGAGCAGCCGTTCCCTGCCGGGGTACGGATGGTTTGTTCACATTGCACACAAAACATGGTCACACCTTTTTTAAAGTTATATTTGAGATACATGTTTAAGGTTATGCCGGTAAAAGAAGGGAGAAAAGGTATTTCTGATACAATTTAAAGGGAGATTGATTTAGCGCAAATTTGGCCGCGGTGGGCTACCGCCACGGAGGTACAGATCAAGACCAGGGCGATGTGCCCCCGGGCGCGGCGAATACCATCGCCGGGGGCAGAGTGAGGGCGCTGAATGCTTCAGGCCGAGAAGAGGGCGATCAGCACCGGCACCAGCAGGCTCAGAACAAAACCGTGGACGATGGCGGCAGGGACAATCTCGACGCCGCCGGAACGCTGTAAAACCGGCAGGGTAAAGTCCATTGAGGTGGCGCCGCATAGCCCTAATGCCGTGGAGCGACTGCGGCGAACCAGGCCCGGGATCAGCATGATGGCCAGCAGCTCGCGGGAAAGGTCGTTGAAGAATGCGGCGCTGCCGATGACCGGTCCAAAGGATTCAGTCATCAGGATCCCGGAGAGCGAATACCAGCCGAACCCGGAGGCCATGGCCAGACCGGTCTTCAGCGGCAGGTCGAGAATAAAGGCGTTAATCACCCCGCCGGCTAATGAACTCGCCGTGACGACCACCGCCACAATCATGCCGCGACGATTAAGTACTATTTGCCGTAAAGTCATTCCATTATTTCGCAGCTGAATACCAATCAGGAACAGCAGGAAGATCAGCGTATATTCGCTCGCCTCGGTGGCATGCTGTAAAAATGACAAACCGCTCAGACCAATCAGGAAACCAATAAGCACCACGCCGCACAGCTGCAGAGATTCCATGGCCATTGCGACGCGCGAAGGTAATTTCTCCTGCCGGTGCTGGTGACGCCACGGCATTTTCTGCTCGAGCCACATTAATGCGGCAATATTACACAGCAGAATAACCACCACGCTGACCACCGCATAATGAAGAATGGACAGCAGGTTGCTGGAAAGATTGTCGAGGAAGGCGAGACTAATCCCCATGAAAAAGAGGATCACATAGACAATCCAGCTCAACAGTCGCGTAATAAGTTTTAGTACTGAAGGGTGACGCAGAGGAATAAGGTAGCCGGCAACCAATGGCAGCAGAATGATTAATAATCCCGAAAACATGAACGATCTGGTCCTTGCAGAATGAGGTGAGCGCCACTGACACTACCCAAATCAGAGAACCGAGTAAAGCTGTGCCTGAAAAGAAAGGCCCGGCATTGCCGGGCCTTGCGTGAAACCAGATAAAGGGTTAATTGCGTTTTTCCAGCAGAGTACGGTACAACACGCCGCCGAGGATACCGCCGATAACAGGCATCACCCAGAATAACCACAGCTGCTGCAGCGCCCAACCCCCCTGGAAAATCGCCACGGCGGTGCTGCGCGCCGGGTTAACCGAGGTATTGGTGACCGGGATGCTGATCAGGTGGATTAAGGTCAGCGCCAGGCCAATCGCGATGGGTGCGAAGCCGGCCGGTGCGTTTTTATCCGTTGCGCCATGAATGACCAGCAGGAAGCCGCAGGTCAGGACAATTTCAATCACAATGGCGGACAGCATGGAGTAGCCGCCAGGCGAATGTTCTCCGAAGCCGTTGGAAGCAAAGCCGCTGGCTGCGGCATCAAAACCGGCTTTACCGCTGGCCACCACATACAGAACGGCAGCGGCAATAATACCGCCAACCACCTGGGCAATAATATAGCCAATCACGTCCTTCGCCGGGAAACGACCGCCGGCCCACAGACCTAAAGTGACCGCCGGGTTGAAGTGCCCGCCGGAAATATGACCGACGGCAAATGCCATGGTTAATACAGTTAAACCGAAGGCTAAAGCCACCCCGGCAAACCCAATTCCCAGCTCCGGGAAGGCTGCGGCGAGCACGGCGCTACCGCACCCACCAAACACAAGCCAGAATGTACCAAAGCATTCCGCTGCTAATTTTCTGAACATAACCACCTCAAAAGAATAATGTAAACGGGCACGGATTGTGTGCCGATCTTTATTTATCGACATAAAGGATAACGATAAAAATAAAGCGACGCTATTTTATGGACGATCGTCATCCTGCGGCTAGCTAAATAACTAGATTTAATTTGATTTAGGGCAATGTGATCTTAATCCTTGCACCATTGGTGATTGCACAAAAGTGTAGAACAAAAATAATAAAGATAACCACTTTGGCGAATGAATTATTTTCAAAATAAATAGCACGGTTAATAATCATAACCTGGGCAATGTCACTCGTCGGCTCGGGGCCGCGTTTGGGCCGGTAGTGTCATGTTTACGCATGTCTCGCTATACTGCTGATTATTGAAGGAGAAAGTGGTGACTGAGCGGAGGAGATATGCATCTTGAGCGGGTAGAAATCGTCGGTTTTCGCGGCATCAATCGTTTATCGCTGATGCTGGAGCAAAATAACGTTCTGATCGGCGAGAATGCATGGGGTAAATCCAGCCTGCTGGATGCGCTGACGCTACTGCTTTCGCCGGAATTTGAGCTCTATCACTTCGTCCGCGATGATTTCTGGTTTCCGCCGGGCGATGTTCAGGGACGTGAACATCATCTGCATATCATTTTGACCTTCCGCGAGAATGAGCCAGGCCACCATCGGGTGCGCCGTTTTCGTCCGCTGAGCGACTGCTGGGTGCCCTGCGAGGATGGCTATCAGCGTATTTTTTATCGCCTGGAAGGCGAACTGACCGATGACAACAGCGTCATGACGCTGCGCAGCTTTATCAACAGCAGAGGCGAGGCGCTGGCGCTGGACGATATTGACGAAATGGTGCGCCACCTGGTGCGGCTGATGCCGGTTCTGCGTCTGCGCGATGCGCGCTTTATGCGGCGCATTCATAATGATGCCGTGCCGCACTCGCCGCAGATTGAGATAACCGCTCGCCAGCTGGATTTTCTCTCTCGTGAGCTGGTGAATCACCCGCAAAATTTAACCGATAGTCAGATACGCCAGGGGCTATCGGCTATGGTGCAACTGCTGGAGCACTATTTTGCCGAGCAGAGTAGCGCGCAATCTCGTCACCGCCTGATGCGTCGTCACTCGCATGACGAACAGCGTAGCTGGCGTTACCTGGATATTATTAACCGGATGATTGATAAGCCCGGCGGCCGTAGCCATCGGGTGATCCTGCTTGGTCTGTTTTCAACCCTGCTACAGGCCAAAGGGACGGTAAGGCTCGACCGCGACGCGCGGCCTCTGCTGTTGATTGAAGATCCGGAAACGCGTCTGCATCCCATTATGCTGTCGGTAGCCTGGCATTTACTGAATTTGCTGCCGCTGCAGCGCGTCACAACCACCAATTCCGGCGAACTCCTGTCGTTGACGCCGGTGGAACACGTCTGCCGACTGGTGCGCGAATCCTCGCGCGTATCGGCCTGGCGGCTTGGGCCTGGGGGGATGAATGCGGAAGACAGCCGGCGCATCGCTTTTCACATTCGCTTTAACCGCTCCTCCTCACTGTTTGCCCGCTGCTGGCTGCTGGTTGAAGGGGAGACCGAGACCTGGGTTATCAACGAACTGGCCCGGCAGTGCGGGCATCATTTTGATGCTGAAGGGGTCAAGGTCATTGAATTTGCTCAGTCGGGGCTGAAGCCGCTGATCAAGTTTGCCCGTCGGATGGGAATTCAATGGCACGTGCTGGTCGACGGCGATGAGGCGGGGAAAAAATATGCGGCGACGGTTCGTGGCCTGCTCAACGATGATCGCGATCTTGAACGCGAGCACCTGACCACGCTTCCGGCGCTGGACATGGAGCACTTTATGTATCGCCAGGGCTTTAACGATGTTTATCATCGGGTGGCGCAGCTACCGGCGAATGTGCCGATGAATATGCGACGGGTGATTACCAAGGCGATTCACCGCTCGTCAAAACCGGATCTGGCCATTGAGGTGGCGATGGAGGCCGGTCGCCGCGGCGTGGAGTCGGTGCCGACGCTGCTGAAAAAAATGTTCTCCCGCGTGCTGTGGCTGGCGCGCGGTCGGGCAGACTAAGCGTGGTGACAATAAGAATGATTCAAATTTAGCGTTATGTTTTTACCCTCTGCGGATAGAATCACCACCTGGCTCTGCGAGTGAAAACATCAGGAATTTTTATGAAGCTCAATGGAAAACGCAGGAAAGTCTGGTGGCTGCTGGTCGTTATCGTGCTGGCGCTGGCCTTCTGGGGATGGCGGATACTCAATGCGCCGCTGCCGCAGTATCAGACATTAGTGGTGCGTAAAGGCGATTTACAGCAGAGCGTGCTGGCCACCGGCAAACTGGACGCCCTGCGCAAAGTCGATGTCGGGGCGCAGGTCAGCGGACAGTTAAAAACGCTGCGCGTGAATATCGGCGACAAGGTTCAGAAGGATCAGCTGCTGGGGGTGATTGACCCCGAGCAGGCGCAAAACCAGATCAAAGAAGTCGACGCGACGTTGATGGAACTGCGCGCCCAGCTGAATCAGGCGCGCGCCGAACGTAAGCTTGCCGCGGTCACCCTGGCTCGCCAGCAGCAGCTGGCCCAACGCCAGCTGGTTTCCCGCCAGGAGCTGGATACGGCGGCGACGGATTTGGCGGTGAAAGAGGCGCAGATTGGTACCATTGAAGCGCAGATAAAGCGTAATCAGGCGACGTTGGATACCGCCAAAACCAACCTCGACTACACGCGGATTCTGGCGCCGATGTCTGGGGAAGTGACGCAAATTACCACCCTGCAGGGGCAAACGGTGATTGCCGCCCAGCAGGCGCCCAATATTCTGACCCTGGCCGATCTCAGTACGATGCTGGTCAAAGCTCAGGTATCTGAGGCGGACGTGATCCACCTTCGCCCGGGGCAAAAAGCCTGGTTTACCGTGCTCGGCGACCCGCTGACCCGCTACGAGGGGAGCCTGAAGGATATTTTACCTACCCCGGAAAAAGTCAACGACGCCATTTTCTATTACGCTCGCTTTGAAGTGCCGAACCCGCAGGGGATCCTGCGCCTGGAGATGACGGCCCAGGTACATATCCAGATGGCGGAAGTCAAAAATGTCATCACCATCCCGCTCAGCGCGCTGGGCGATGCCATCGGCGATAACCGTTACCACGTGCGGCTGCTGCGCACCGGCGAGGTGAAAGAGCGCGAAGTGACTATCGGCGCGCGCAACGATACCGATGTGGCGGTGGTGAAAGGGCTGGAAGAAGGCGATGAGGTGATCGTCGGCGAAAGTCGTAGCGGGACGGCAAAATGACGGCGTTGCTGGAACTGCGTGATATCCGCCGCAGCTACCTCTCCGGCGACGGCAGTGTTGACGTGCTCAAGGGCGTGACGCTGAGCATTGCCGCTGGTGAAATGGTGGCGATTGTCGGGGCATCGGGTTCAGGAAAATCGACGCTGATGAATATTCTTGGCTGTCTCGATAAGCCGACCAGCGGCAGCTACCGCGTTGCCGGAACCGATGTCTCCTCGCTCAGCGGTGATGCGCTGGCCCGCCTGCGACGGGAACATTTTGGTTTTATTTTCCAGCGTTACCATCTGCTCTCGCACCTGACGGCAGCGCAGAATGTTGAAGTCCCGGCGGTGTATGCCGGGGCCGAGCGACGAGAACGTCTGGCCCGGGCGCATGATTTGCTGGTGCGGCTTGGTCTGGGAGAGAGAGCGGAATATCAACCTTCGCAGCTCTCCGGCGGCCAGCAGCAGCGGGTCAGTATCGCCCGCGCGCTGATGAATGGCGGGGAGGTGATTCTGGCCGATGAGCCGACCGGCGCATTGGACAGCCGCTCGGGTGAAGAGGTCATGGCGATTCTGCACCAGCTGAAATCGCAGGGGCATACGGTGATTATCGTCACCCATGATCCGCAGGTGGCGGCGCAGGCCGAACGGATCATTGAGATCCACGATGGGGAAATTGTGCGTAACCCGCCGGCGAAAGGTCCGGTCAGCGGCGGGGTAGCCCGGCCGTTGGGCGGTGAAGAGCCTTCCGCATGGCGCCAGTTTACCAGCGGTTTTCGTGAAGCGCTGGTGATGGCCTGGCGGGCGATGGCGGCGAATAAAATGCGCACGCTGTTGACCATGCTCGGCATCATTATTGGCATCGCGTCGGTGGTGTCGATCGTGGTGGTCGGCGATGCGGCGAAGCAGATGGTGCTGGCGGATATTCGTGCGATTGGCACCAACACGATCGATGTTTATCCCGGTAAAGATTTTGGCGATGACGACCCCCGCTATCAGCAGGCGCTGAAATATGACGATCTGCTGGCCATTCAGAAGCAGCCGTGGGTGAGTTCGGCGACGCCCGCGGTGTCGAAAAGCCTGCGTCTGCGTGCCGACAACATCGATGTTGCCGCCAGCGCGGAAGGGGTCGGGCCACAGTATTTTAATGTCTACGGCATGACCTTTAGCGAAGGCAATACGTTTAACGAGCTGCAGCTCAACAGTCGGGCGCAGGTGGTGGTGCTGGATAGCAATACGCGTCGCCAGCTGTTTCCGCACAAAACGCGAGTTGTCGGGGAGATAATCCTCGTCGGCAATATGCCGGCGACCATCGTCGGGGTAGCGGATGAGAAGCAGTCGATGTTCGGCAGCAGTAAAATCCTCCGTGTCTGGCTGCCGTACACCACCATGGCCGGGAGAGTGATGGGGCAATCGTGGCTCAATTCGATTACCGTTCGCGTGAGGGAAGGGTATGACAGCGCCGCCGCCGAACAGCAGCTGCTGCGTTTGCTTGAGTTGCGCCATGGCAAAAAAGATGTTTTTACCTGGAATATGGACAGCATCTTGAAAACGGCGGAACGGACCACACATACATTACAGCTGTTTCTGACGCTGGTTGCGGTGATTGCGCTGGTGGTGGGCGGTATCGGCGTTATGAATATCATGCTGGTGTCGGTGACCGAACGAACGCGTGAAATTGGGATTCGGATGGCGGTCGGGGCGCGGGCCAGCGACGTACTGCAGCAGTTTCTGATTGAGGCTGTTTTAGTCTGTCTGGTCGGCGGCGCGCTCGGCGTGACCTTATCGCTGATGATCGCGGTGGTTCTGCAGCTGTTTTTACCCGGCTGGGAGATCGGTTTTTCTCCGCTGGCGCTGCTGACGGCGTTTTTGTGCTCGACGCTAACCGGCGTGCTGTTTGGTTGGCTGCCGGCGCGAAATGCCGCGCGCCTCGATCCGGTAGATGCGCTGGCCCGCGAGTAGAAACAAAAAAATGCCAGTCAGAAGGACTGGCATTTTACTGGCAGGATGTACACAATGAAGCAAAAGAGTTATGCAGCCGCTTCTGCTTCCACAGGAACAATCACGCTGGCGTGATTGCCTTTCGGCCCCTGGTGAACATCAAACCGAACGGCTTGTCCGGCTTTAAGCGTTCTGTAACCATCCATCTGGATGGTGGAGTAATGGGCGAAAATGTCTTCGCCGCCGCCCTCAGGGCAAATAAAGCCGAACCCTTTGGCATTGTTGAACCACTTAACAGTACCCATTTCCATACTTCGACATCCTTCGTAAATCTTTATAAGTAAGATGGAATGAACCGGTGGTGGAGTGACGAGTTGTTCAAATGCTCGCCAACTCTCGCTAGTACAATTTAGAGAAATACGGAAATGCGTCAAGCAATTGACGGTAGTGGGAGGCGAAAAATGCGTCAAAATTTGAAGCAGTTAACGCTATTGCCGGGGAATGTGACAGACATCGCGGATGGAAGTAATAGATGATAGTTATCTATGATCTATTGTAGATTTGCGTTGTGCATAGCCTCTGGTCATCGACAGGCCGCCGCCTGTTGGCAACAGCAACCGATGATGAATACTGACGATGAGTAAGAGAGATTGGCTGGACTTCGACCAGCTGGTAGAAGACGAAGTTCGTAATGAGCTTAAACCACCATCTATGTATAAAGTGATATTGCTCAATGATGACTACACTCCAATGGAGTTTGTTATTGACGTGTTACAAAAATTCTTTTCTTATGATGTAGAACGTGCAACGCAACTGATGCTGACGGTTCACTATCAAGGTAAAGCGATTTGTGGTGTATTTACCGCAGAAGTGGCGGAGACCAAAGTCGCGATGGTGAATGAATACGCGAAGGAGAACGAGCATCCATTGCTGTGTACGCTAGAGAAAGCCTGAAGACAGGCGTGAAAATTGGGGGAGGTGCCTATGCTCAATCAAGAACTGGAACTCAGTTTAAACATGGCTTTCGCCAGAGCGCGCGAGCACCGTCATGAGTTCATGACCGTCGAGCACTTGCTGCTGGCGCTGCTCAGCAACCCCTCGGCCCGCGAGGCGCTTGAAGCGTGTTCCGTGGACCTGGTGGCGCTGCGTCAGGAACTTGAAGCCTTCATCGAACAGACCACACCCGTTCTGCCCGCCACGGAAGAAGAGCGTGACACCCAGCCGACGCTGAGTTTTCAGCGCGTGCTGCAGCGTGCCGTCTTCCACGTACAATCCTCCGGCCGCAGCGAAGTGACCGGCGCTAACGTTCTGGTCGCGATTTTCAGCGAGCAGGAATCACAGGCGGCCTATCTGCTGCGTAAACACGAAGTGAGCCGTCTTGACGTTGTCAACTTCATCTCTCACGGTACACGCAAAGACGAGCCGAGCCAGTCTTCCGATAACAGCGGAAGCCAGCCCAGCAATGAAGAGCAAGCAGGCGGGGAGGAACGTATGGAAAACTTCACCACCAATCTTAATCAGCTTGCTCGCGTCGGCGGAATTGATCCTCTGATCGGCCGCGACAAAGAGCTGGAGCGCGCGATTCAGGTGCTGTGCCGCCGCCGTAAAAATAACCCGCTGCTGGTGGGTGAGTCCGGCGTGGGTAAGACCGCGATTGCCGAGGGTCTGGCCTGGCGGATCGTTCAGGGCGACGTGCCGGAAATCATGGCCGATTGCACCATCTACTCGCTGGATATTGGCTCCCTGCTGGCGGGCACGAAATATCGCGGCGATTTTGAAAAACGTTTCAAAGCGCTGCTTAAACAGCTTGAGCAGGATACCAACAGCATTCTGTTTATTGATGAAATCCACACCATTATCGGTGCGGGCGCGGCGTCAGGCGGCCAGGTCGATGCCGCTAATCTGATTAAACCGCTGCTCTCCAGCGGCAAGATTCGGGTGATGGGTTCCACAACCTATCAGGAATTCAGCAACATCTTCGAAAAAGACCGGGCGCTGGCTCGTCGCTTCCAGAAGATAGACATTACCGAACCTTCCGTGGAAGAGACGGTGCAGATTATCAACGGCCTGAAGCCGAAGTACGAAGCGCACCACGATGTGCGCTATACCGCGAAAGCGGTGCGTGCGGCGGTGGAGCTGGCGGTGAAATACATTAACGATCGCCATCTGCCGGATAAGGCTATTGACGTCATTGATGAAGCCGGTGCGCGGGCTCGGTTAATGCCGGCCAGCAAACGGAAGAAAACCGTCAACGTTGCGGATATCGAGTCCGTGGTGGCGCGTATTGCCCGTATTCCTGAGAAGAGCGTCTCGCAGAGCGATCGCGATACGCTGAAAAATCTCGGCGACCGCCTGAAAATGCTGGTCTTCGGCCAGGGCAAAGCGATCGAAGCGTTAACCGAAGCGATTAAGATGGCGCGTGCGGGCCTCGGTCACGAGCACAAGCCCGTCGGCTCTTTCCTCTTCGCCGGGCCGACCGGAGTCGGGAAAACCGAGGTTACCGTGCAGCTGGCGAAAGCGCTGGGCATTGAGCTGCTGCGTTTTGATATGTCTGAATATATGGAACGTCATACCGTCAGCCGCTTAATTGGCGCGCCTCCGGGCTACGTTGGTTTCGATCAGGGCGGGCTGCTGACCGATGCGGTGATTAAACATCCGCATGCGGTACTGCTGCTTGATGAGATCGAAAAAGCGCATCCGGACGTCTTTAACCTGCTGCTGCAGGTGATGGATAACGGTACGCTGACCGACAATAACGGCCGCAAGGCGGACTTCCGCAACGTGGTGCTGGTGATGACGACCAACGCCGGCGTGCGTGAGACCGAGCGTAAATCGATTGGTCTTATCCAGCAGGATAACAGTCCGGATGCGATGGATGAGATCAAGAAGATCTTTACCCCGGAATTCCGCAACCGTCTCGACAACATTATCTGGTTCGATCATCTGTCCACGACGGTGATCCATCAGGTGGTAGATAAGTTTATCGTCGAGCTGCAGGTTCAGCTGGATCAGAAAGGCGTTTCGCTGGAAGTGAGCCAGGAAGCGCGTGACTGGCTGGCAGAAAAAGGCTACGACCGGGCAATGGGCGCACGTCCGATGGCGCGCGTGATTCAGGATAACCTGAAGAAACCGCTGGCTAACGAACTGCTGTTCGGCTCACTGGTGGACGGTGGACAGGTCACCGTTGCGTTGGATAAAGAGAAGGGCGCGTTGACTTATGACTTCCAGAGCGCGCAGAAGCACAAACCAGAAACGGCACATTAATGCCGCTTCGTGATAGCAAAAACCGGCCTGCGGGCCGGTTTTTTTATGCCGCTTTTAGCCGGCTGCAGATATGAAAAGACCGGGAATTATCCCGGCCTTCAGCATCTGACGCCACGAGGGCGGAAAACTATCAGCGACTACGGAAGACAATGCGGCCTTTGCTCAGGTCGTACGGGGTCAGCTCAACAGTCACTTTGTCGCCCGTCAGAATGCGGATGTAGTTTTTACGCATTTTACCGGAAATATGCGCAGTTACCACGTGACCGTTTTCCAGTTCTACGCGGAACATTGTGTTAGGCAACGTGTCAAGTACGGTGCCCTGCATTTCAATATTGTCTTCTTTGGCCATCTAGTCCTCTGGGGTATCACTACCGTAGTTTTGAACCGGCAAGATAATGCCGAAGTTCAGCGAGTAAGTAAAGGTTTACGTTTGTGCACTTTATCTTTCAGGCTGCCTTCGCTCACTCGGTTACATAGTTATTGACGCAGCCAGGCGCTTTGCGGTGCCACCTGACGCATCCAAAATTATTAAGGGTAAAATCATTGAAGTAGTTTTGGCGCATTGCCCGGAATTCACACGGATAAGCCGCATGACAGGCGCAAACGTAAAGGGGAGCGACAGAACGATGGGCGTTATCTGACTCTTATTATTCCCAAACGGCGGCGGGGCAACAGGCAGAAGCTACTCTACTGCGCAATTATACCATCACGGTAAAAAATGTGCTGAAAACATTTACACATCGCCGGTAAATAGCACCCGGGGCACCCAGAATCTTTCCGGCAGGCGACGGGCGCGCAATACCGACAGCGCATCAAGATAATCGCGGCGGGGGATTTCGATGGCGCCCAGCGATGCCGTGTGCTTATTCAGGACCTGGCAATCGATTAATTTCCCACCGTCGCGGATAAACGCCTGGCAGAATATCAGCAAGGCCGTTTTCGACGCATTTTCCGCGCGGCTGAACATTGACTCGCCGCAAAACAGCGCGCCTTGCGCTACGCCGTACATTCCTCCCACCAGCGTCTCGCCTTGCCACACTTCAATCGAGTGCGCATGGCCAAGCTCATGCAGCTGGTGATAGGCTTTGACGATGCTGGAGGTGATCCATGTCCCTTCATCGCGATTGTCGGCACAACCTTCAATCACCTGACCAAACGCGTGGTTCAGCGTCACGCGATAGGGCGATCGCTGGTGAAAACGCTTCATGCTGCGGCTGAGATGGAACTGATCGGGCCACAGCACCGCCCGCGGATCGGGGGACCACCATAAAATCGGGTCGCCCGGCGAAAACCAGGGGAAAATCCCGTGCTGATAGGCCATAAGCAGACGCGACGGACTGAGATCGCCGCCGAGCGCCAGCAGGCCATTGGGTTCGCGTAACGCTCCCTCCGGGGAAGGGAAGGCAATGGACTGACGGGAGAGCTGAACCAGACGCATTTTAACCTCAATACGCACCAGGCAATTGTTCAATATATTCGCTGTGGTTCAAGCGGATGGTCCGTCGCCATACCGGCAACGCCAGGACGCAGCGGACCGCTCTTTCAGCACGCCTGAAACTCATAGAGTATATACGCAAAACGGCGTGAAACAGCCGGACTACAGACGCTGCTTAAACTGGTAGTAACGCCCTTGTTCAGCCAGCAGTTCCGCGTGACTACCTTGCTCAATAATCTTGCCGTTGTCCATGACAATTATCCGATTAAACCGCGCCAGTCCGCGCAGGCGGTGAGTTACCATCAGCACGGTTTTTTCACGCATCACTTCAGCCAGTAAATCCAGAATCTGGCTCTCCGTCGTCGCATCAAGGCCTTCGGTCGGCTCATCGAGTAACATCAGCGGCGCATCGTGCAGCAGCGCACGGGCAATGGCCAGTCTGCGCAGTTCACCGCCGGAAAGCTGGCGGCCGCCTTCGCCCAGCCAGGCGTTGAGACCGCTATCTTCCAGTAGTTTTTCCAGTCCGACACGCTCCAGAGCTTTCATCAGCTGGATATCGCTGGCGCCGGGAGCGGCCAGCAACAGGTTATCGCGCAGCGTGGCGCTAAACAGATGCACGCGCTGTGGAACCACGCTCATCGCCTGACGCAAAGTGGCCTCGTTAAGCCGGGTTAACGGCTGGTCGTTGAGTAAAATCTCGCCATCAGCCGGATCCCAGGCGCGGGTCAGAAGCTGCAGCAGCGTAGATTTACCGCAGCCGGTGCGGCCAAGAATGGCAATATGCTCCCCTGCGCCGACCTGCAATGAGATATTTTCCAGCGCCGGAGAAGGCTGCTGTGGATAGCTGAAGGTGACCTGGTTCAACGTCAATGAGACCTGCCCGAACGCCTGCCCGTTGCCGGCGGTGAAAGTGACCTCCGGCTGTTGCGCGGTAATCTGCGTAATTCGGCGGGCGGAAGCAATCACCTGCCCGAGATGCTGAAAGGCGCCGGTTACCGGCGCCAGCGCTTCAAATGCCGCCAGCGCGCAGAAGACAAAAAGGGCGATCAGCGCGCCGGGTTGGCTGTTGCCGCCTACCCCAGCAGAGGTGAGCCACAGCATCGCAACCACGGCAACGCCACCGATCAGCAGCATCAGCGCCTGCGACAGCGCCGTCAGCTCCGCCTGACGACGCTGGGCATCCTGCCAGCGCTGCTCGGTTTTTTCCAGCTGCTTGCGGTAGCGGTCGCTGGCGCTGAACAGCATCAGTTCAGCCTGTCCTTGCAGCCAGGCGGTTAGCTGTTGACGGTATTGCCCGCGCATTTGCGTGATACTCTCACCGGCGGGTTTCCCGGCGCGATAAAACAGCGGCGGCAGGACCAGTAGAGTCACCAGCATAATACCGCCTAGCGTCAGCGCCAACGTGACATCGAGAATGCTTAAGCCTGCGGTGACCACCACAATGACAACCAGTGCGCCGATCAGCGGCGAGATGACCCGCAGATAGAGATGGTCAAGGGTGTCGACGTCGGCGACCACCCGGTTGAGGAGTTCACCTTGACGAAAACGCGCCAGCCCGGCAGGGGAGAGGGGGAGCAGTTTACTGAAGGTAAACACCCGCAGATGCTGTAACACGCGGAAGGTGGCATCGTGGCTGACCAGACGTTCGAAATAGCGACCGGCGGTACGGATAATCGCCGCACCGCGAACGCCGGCTGCCGGCAGCATATAGTTGAAACTGTAAATACCGGCGACGCCAACGACGGCAGAAGCGGATAAGAACCAGCCTGATAGCGTCAGCAGGCCGATACTGGCCAGCAGGGTGACGATAGCCAGTACCACGCCGAGAGTCAGCAGCCAGATATGGCGTTTATACAACGCCAGATAAGGTAATAGTGCGCGCATTTAAATCTCCTCCTGACGGTGGGCTAACAGGGCGGCAAAAGGCCCGTTTGCCATCGCCAACTGGCTATACGTCCCTTGTTCGACTATCTGCCCATCCTGCATCACCCAGATGACATCCCAGTCGGCGATACCTTCCAGCTGGTGGGTCACCATCAGCGTTGTTTGCTGCGAAGAGGCATTAAAGAGCGCCTGCATGACCCGCTGTTCGCTATGCGCATCAAGGCTGGCGGCCGGCTCATCCAGCAATAACAGTCGGCACGGTACCAGCAGCGCCCGCGCCACGGCGATACGCTGCGCCTGCCCGACGGACAGACGACCCGCCTGATCGCCGACCGGCGTATTAATCCCTTGCGGCAGTTGCGAGATGAATTCGCTCACCCAGGCTTTATCCAGCGCAAGCTGAAGCTGTGCTTCGCTGGCTTCCGGCCAGGCCAGCAGAACGTTTTCGCGAAGCGTGGCGGCGGGTAGCTGCGGGTTCTGCCCCACCCAGCTGAGCAGACGATGCCAGCGGCTGGCGTCAAGATCGCGCAGTTCAACGCCGTTGACCAACAGCGAGCCGTCGTAAGGGAGAAAACCGGTCAATGCATTCAAAAGCGAACTTTTGCCGGAGCCGCTCTGACCGACCAGCACGACGCGTTTACCGGCAGGGAGCGTAAAGTTCAGCGGCCCCGCCAGGATTTTGCCTTCCGGCGATTTGACGATCGCATCGCGCGCTTCGAGACCGATCGGTTCGTTGTCGCTGAGGAGCTTCTCGCCGCGAGTTTCCTGCGCCAGCGGCTTTTCCATAAACGTTTTCAGACTATCTGCGGCACCGATGGCCTGTGCTTTGGCATGGTAAAAGGTGCCTAAATCACGCAGCGGCTGGAAAAACTCCGGCGCCAGGATCAGGGCCAGGAAACCTGACATCAGGGTGACGCCTACGCCATAGTGGCCAAAGTTGAGCTCTCCGAGATAGGAGAAACCGAAGTAAACCGCAACCAGAGCAATGGAAAGCGAGGTGAAAAACTCCAGTACGCCGGAGGAGAGAAAGGCGAGGCGTAACACTTCCATCGTCCGCTGGCGGAAATCCTGGGAAGCATGGCGAATATTGTCCGTCTCCGCTTCGCCACGGTGAAAGAGACGCAGCGTTTCCATCCCGCGCAGACGGTCGAGAAAGTGGCCGCTCAGGCGAGCGAGCGCCAGAAAGTTGCGGCGATTAGCCTCCGCCGCGCCCATGCCGACCAGCGCCATAAACAGCGGGATCAGCGGGGCGGTGCCGAGAAGAATTAGCGCCGCCGCCCAGTTTATCGGGAAAATGGTGATGACAATCAGCAGCGGGACGCTGGCGGCGAGGGTCATCTGCGGGAGATAACGCGCGTAGTAGTCGTGCATATCGTCAATTTGCTCAAGCACCAGCGTCGCCCAGCTTCCGGCGGGTTTCCCCTGAATCCACGCGGGACCGGCCTGCTGCAGGCGATCGAGCACCTGGCGGCGTATTTCATAGCGAATATGCTGCCCGGCATAGAAACCTACCCGCTCGCGCAGCCATACCACCCAGGCCCGCAGAACAAAAATCAGCACCAGGACGATAAACGGCAATACCAGCGCCGTCGCCGGAATATTCTCCATAATCATGCGATGAAGGATCCGCGCCAGCAGCCAGGCCTGACCGACGATCAGCAGGCCGCTAATGACGCCCAGCGCGCGGGAAATCATCAACCAGCGACGGGAGAGAATGCTTTGCTCTTTTAACCAGCGTGTTAACTCTTGTTGACGGGTTTTATTCATTGCGCACTTAGCAGGTGTAGTTATGAGGTTTTTAGGCCACGCAATGTTACAACGAGGAAAAAATAAAGGCGACTTTTCGTCGCCTTCTTTACCTTTGTTACTGACTTGTAAAGATTATTTGCACGCGTCAGCTAAACCATCAAGATAACGTTCAGCATCCAGCGCCGCCATACAGCCGGTACCGGCAGAGGTGATGGCCTGGCGATAGATATGGTCCATCACATCACCTGCGGCGAATACGCCCGGAATGCTGGTCTGGGTGGCATTGCCGTGGATCCCGGACTGCACTTTGATATAGCCGTTTTCCAGCGCCAGCTGGCCTTCGAAAATGGCCGTGTTGGGGCTGTGGCCAATCGCCACAAACAGACCCGCGACCTCCAGAGACTCGACATTGTCGGCATTCTGCGTATCACGCAGGCGCAGACCGCTGACGCCCATCTGGTCGCCCGTCACTTCTTCCAGCGTGCGATGGGTATGCAGCACGATATTTCCGTTGGCCACTTTATCCATCAGACGATTAATCAGGATTTTTTCGGCGCGGAAGGTATCACGGCGGTGAATCAGGTGGACTTCGGAGGCGATGTTAGAAAGGTACAGGGCTTCTTCCACCGCGGTATTGCCGCCGCCGATGACGGCCACTTTCTGGTTGCGATAGAAGAATCCGTCGCAGGTCGCACAGGCGGAAACGCCGCGTCCTTTGAAGGCTTCTTCTGACGGGAGCCCCAGATAGCGTGCCGAAGCGCCGGTGGCGATAATCAGCGCGTCACAGGTGTACTCGCCGCTGTCGCCGACCAGGCGGAAAGGACGGTTTTGCAGATCGACGCTATTGATATGGTCGAAAATAATTTCGGTATCGAATTTCGTCGCATGTTCGTGCATCCGTTCCATCAGCAGCGGCCCGGTCAGATCGTTGGGATCGCCCGGCCAGTTTTCCACTTCCGTGGTGGTGGTCAGCTGACCGCCTTTTTCCATGCCGGTTATCAGTACCGGCTGCAGGTTTGCGCGCGCGGCGTAGACTGCAGCGGTATATCCCGCAGGTCCAGAACCAAGAATAAGCAGTTTACTGTGTTTGGTCGTGCCCATGAGATCCCCATAATTTATTGGCATACATTGGGCTGGATTGTAGGGAATTTGTTGACGTAAAAAAAGAGCGCAGCAGTTTTGTTAACGATATGTGCAATAGAGGCCGCCAATGAACTGGCGATTTTACGTGCGAAGAATATAACTAATTCTACTGTCGTCGGGACAATTATAAGAGGAAAACATGAGAATCACCGGGGGCGGATAATGAATATCTGGCATCTTGTACTAAAAATCGATGTTTTGCTTTGACAATCCCCTGTGCTTTTGCGAAAACATTCATGGAAGACAAAAAGCAGTGTTTCGCGTGCGGCGAATTTTCATGCACGCAAATGCCATTTTTATCCGGGTTAGCGAAATCTACGCATGGTGTGGACAGACGCCATGCGTGATGTCGGTGGCTGCCGTCAGGCAACGGGCTTCTCACGTACCCCTGGGGTTACTCAATGTCGTATACGGGTAAGAACAGGATGGACTCGGGCAGTGAAGGCTCTGAGTCGGAACAGGAGTAGGGAAGGAATACAGAGAGACAATAATAATGGTAGATAGCAAG
Source organism: Klebsiella sp. YJ (assembly GCF_002108615.1). Taxonomy (NCBI): domain Bacteria; kingdom Pseudomonadati; phylum Pseudomonadota; class Gammaproteobacteria; order Enterobacterales; family Enterobacteriaceae; genus Klebsiella; species Klebsiella sp. YJ. The sequence goes on along the minus strand of NZ_MTEG01000002.1, from coordinate 96,522 downwards.
AAGCGCCCTGGCAAAGATCTCGACCGCATCGATCGTAATATTTTGAATGAGCTGCAAAAAGACGGGCGTATTTCAAACGTCGAACTTTCTAAACGGGTGGGACTTTCCCCGACGCCTTGCCTTGAGCGCGTGCGTCGACTGGAAAGACAGGGTTTTATTCAGGGCTATACGGCGCTGCTCAACCCACACTATCTGGATGCATCACTTCTGGTATTTGTTGAGATTACTCTGAATCGTGGCGCGCCGGATGTGTTTGAGCAATTTAACGCCGCTGTGCAAAAACTTGAAGAAATTCAAGAGTGTCATCTGGTATCCGGTGATTTCGACTATCTGTTGAAAACCCGCGTACCGGATATGTCAGCGTATCGCAAATTACTGGGCGAGACCCTGCTACGTCTGCCGGGCGTGAACGACACCCGTACCTACGTGGTAATGGAAGAAGTCAAGCAAAGTAATCGTCTGGTAATTAAGACGCGCTAACACGGAACAGGTGCAAAATCGATGTAGTTTGATTACACTCCTGTTAATCCATACAGCAACAGTGCCGGGGTGACCCGGCACTGTTGTCCGTTTTAGCAGCAGGCAGGAAACAGCCTGATACCTGGAGAGCCTTTTTTGAGCCAGGAATACACCGAAGACAAAGAAGTCAAACTGACCAAGTTAAGCAGCGGGCGCCGACTCCTTGAGGCGTTACTCATCCTTTGCTCCCTGTTTGCCATCTGGCTGATGGCGGCATTACTGAGCTTTAATCCCTCGGATCCTAGCTGGTCGCAAACGGCCTGGCATGAACCTATTCATAACATAGGTGGCATTCCGGGAGCCTGGCTTGCCGATACGCTATTTTTCATTTTTGGCGTAATGGCTTACACCATTCCCGTGATTATTATCGGCGGTTGTTGGTTCGCCTGGCGTAATCAGGCCAGCGACGAGTACATCGACTACTTCGCCGTTTCGCTACGCTTAATTGGCGCACTGGCGCTGATTCTGACCTCCTGCGGCCTGGCCGCGATTAACGCTGATGATATCTGGTATTTTGCCTCCGGCGGCGTGATCGGCAGTTTACTGAGTACCACTCTGCAACCGTTGCTGCACAGCAGCGGCGGCACTATTGCGTTGCTCTGCATCTGGGCGGCCGGTTTAACGCTGTTTACCGGTTGGTCATGGGTCAGCATTGCCGAAAAACTCGGCGGTGCGATTTTGTCTGTTCTGACCTTCGCCAGCAACCGTACCCGACGGGACGATACCTGGGTGGATGAGGACGAATACGAAGACGATGAAGACGACTACGACGATGCAGTCAAACCGCAGGAATCTCGTCGTGCGCGCATTTTACGCAGCGCGCTCGCTCGCCGTCAGCGTCTGGCGGAGAAATTCTCCAATCCGATGGGGCGTAAAACCGATGCCGCGCTGTTCTCTGGCAAGCGTATGGATGATGCCGAAGAGGATGTACAGTTCAGCGCCAACGGCGCGCCCGTAGCGGCGGACGATGTACTCTTTTCGGGCTCCAGCGCCGCACGTCCTGGCGATGCTGACGATGTGTTGTTCTCTGGCGCCAGCGCCGCGCGGCCGGGGGATTTTGACCCTTACGATCCGCTATTAAATGGTCACAGCATTGCCGATCCGCTGGCAGCGGCAGCTGCTGCAACCGCAGCGCCACAGGCATGGGCTGAACCGGTAGCTGAGCACGCGCCGCAGCCGGTTTACCAGCCGGAGCCGTCCTACCCGCAGCATCAGGCGTATCAGCCTGAGCAGGCGCCGGTACAGCAGCCGGTTTACCAGCCGGAGCCGTCTTACCCGCAGCATCAGGCGTATCAGCCTGAGCAGGCGCCGGTACAGCAGCCGGTTTATCAGCCGGAGCCGTCTTACCCGCAGCATCAGGCGTACCAGACTGAGCAGGCCCCGGTACAGCAGCCGGTTTACCAGCCGGAGCCGTCCTACCCGCAGCATCAGGCGTACCAGCCTGAGCAGGCCCCGGTACAGCAGCCGGTTTACCAGCCGGAGCCGTCCTACCCGCAGCATCAGGCGTACCAGCCTGAGCAGGCCCCGGTACAGCAGCCGGTTTACCAGCCGGAGCCGTCCTACCCGCAGCATCAGGCGTATCAGCCTGAGCAGGCGCCGGTACAGCAGCCGGTTTACCAACCGGATCCGCCGGCAGCCGCCCCTGCCGTAGCGCCTGAAGCGCCGCAGGAAGAGGTGAAGCCGCAGCGTCCGCCGATGTATTATTTTGAAGAAGTCGAAGAAAAACGTGCGCGCGAACGTGAGCAGCTGGCCGCCTGGTATCAGCCGATCCCTGAGCCGGCAAGCCCGGTCGCCACACGGCCTGTTACACCACCGCCAGCCTCTCCGGTCGAAGCCGCAGCGGTGACCACCCTTGCCGCCGGTGTACACCAGGCGACGAGCGCTGGTGCAACGGCGGCGACGGTTGCTTCCGCCGCATCATCTGCTGCGCCGCTATTCAGTCCGGCATCCGGTGGGCCGCGTGCGCAGGTGAAAGAGGGGATTGGTCCAAAACTGCCGCGTCCTAATCATGTCCGCGTCCCTACGCGCCGTGAGCTGGCATCGTATGGTATTAAACTGCCGTCGCAACGTATGGCTGAAGAGCGGGCGCGTAAAGCGGAGCTGAATCATGCCTATGACGACGAGCCGTTAACGGATGAAGAAGCGGACGCGCTGGAACAGGACGAACTGGCGCGCCAGTTTGCCGCCACCCAGCAGCAGCGTTACGGCGAAGTCTACGCGCAGGATGAAGAGGATGACTCCGCAGCTGAAGCTGAACTGGCCCGTCAGTTTGCGGCGTCGCAGCAGCAGCGCTACAGCAGCGAACAGCCGCAGGGCGCAACGCCGTTCTCTCCTGCGGATTATGATTTCTCGCCGATGAAAGCGCTGGTCGATGACGGTCCGAGCGAACCGCTGTTCACGCCGATGCCGGAGACTCAGCCGCCGGTGCAGCAGTACCAGCAGCCCGTCCAACGGTATCAACAACCGGCGCAATCGTCGCCGGTACAACAACCGTATCAACAACCTGTGCAGCCGGTTCAACCTCCGCAGATGGCGCAGCAGCCTCAGCCTGCCGCACAGAGCTATCAGCCGCAGCAAGCCCATCAGGGCCACATGCCGCAGCAGGCAGCCGCAGTGCCGCCGCAGGATAGCCTGATTCACCCGCTGCTGATGCGTAACGGCAACAGCCAGCCGATGCAACGGCCGACGACGCCGCTGCCGTCGTTGGATCTGCTGACCCCGCCGCCGAGCGAGGTCGAGCCGGTGGATACCTTCGCGCTGGAGCAAATGGCGCGCCTGGTTGAGGCCCGTCTGGCTGACTTCCGTATTAAAGCCGATGTGGTGAACTACTCGCCAGGCCCGGTTATCACTCGCTTCGAACTGAATCTGGCGCCGGGCGTGAAGGCCGCGCGGATTTCAAACCTTTCGCGTGACCTGGCCCGCTCCTTGTCCACCATTGCGGTGCGCGTCGTGGAAGTGATTCCGGGTAAACCGTACGTGGGTCTGGAACTGCCGAATAAAAAACGTCAGACCGTTTATCTGCGTGAAGTGCTGGATAACACCAAATTCCGCGATAACCCATCGCCGCTCACCGTGGTGCTGGGTAAAGACATCGCTGGCGATCCGGTCGTTGCCGATCTGGCAAAAATGCCGCACCTGCTGGTTGCCGGTACCACCGGTTCCGGTAAATCGGTTGGGGTGAATGCCATGATCCTCAGCATGCTTTATAAAGCGCAGCCGGAAGATGTGCGCTTCATTATGATCGACCCGAAAATGCTTGAACTGTCGGTCTATGAAGGGATCCCGCATCTGCTGACCGAAGTCGTCACCGATATGAAAGACGCCGCTAACGCACTGCGCTGGAGCGTGAACGAAATGGAGCGTCGCTACAAGCTGATGTCGGCGCTGGGTGTGCGTAACCTGGCGGGTTACAACGAGAAAATCGCCGAAGCGGCGCGTATGGGCCGTCCGATTCCGGATCCGTACTGGAAACCGGGCGACAGTATGGATGCCGTCCATCCGGTGCTGGAAAAACTGCCGTATATCGTCGTTCTGGTGGATGAATTCGCCGACCTGATGATGACCGTCGGCAAGAAGGTCGAAGAGCTGATTGCTCGTCTGGCGCAGAAAGCGCGTGCGGCGGGTATTCACCTCGTGCTGGCAACCCAGCGTCCGTCGGTTGACGTGATTACCGGTCTTATTAAAGCGAACATTCCGACGCGTATCGCCTTCACCGTCTCGAGCAAAATTGACTCGCGTACCATCCTCGATCAGGGCGGTGCGGAATCACTGCTGGGGATGGGGGATATGCTTTATTCCGGGCCGAACTCGACCATGCCGGTTCGTGTCCACGGCGCGTTTGTTCGCGACCAGGAAGTCCACGCCGTGGTTCAGGACTGGAAAGCGCGCGGGCGTCCGCAGTATGTTGACGGCATTACGTCAGATAGTGAAAGCGAAGGCGGCAGCGGCGGCTTTGACGGTGGTGAAGAGCTGGATCCGTTGTTCGATCAGGCCGTAAACTTCGTCACTGAAAAACGTAAAGCCTCGATTTCCGGCGTTCAGCGTCAGTTCCGCATCGGATATAACCGTGCGGCACGTATTATCGAACAGATGGAAGCGCAGGGTATCGTCAGCGAGCAGGGCCATAATGGTAACCGTGAAGTGCTGGCGCCGCCGCCCTTCGAGTAAGTGCAAAGTTGGGTAAATAAGCGCAAAATCAGCCTGTTCTGCTGTTCCGCCGTGCCAGGCGGCCCTAAATTAGGAGGCAGAAGAGGCTCCCGCGTCGGGAGTGACGCACATTAAGGAATAACAATGAAAAAACTCGCAATCACCTGTGCATTACTGTCTGGATTTGTCGTGAGCCAGGTTTGGGCGGATGCCGCCAGTGATTTGAAAAGCCGCCTCGATAAAGTGAGCAGCTTCCATGCCAGCTTCACCCAAAAAGTGACCGATGGCAGCGGTAACGCCGTACAGGACGGACAGGGCGACCTGTGGGTTAAACGTCCGAATCTGTTTAACTGGCATATGACCCAGCCGGATGAAAGCATTCTGGTTTCTGACGGGAAGACCCTGTGGTTCTACAACCCGTTTGTGGAGCAGGCAACCGTCACCTGGCTGAAAGACGCCACCAGCAACACGCCGTTTATGCTGATTGCCCGCAACCAGTCCAACGACTGGCAGCAGTACAACATCAAGCAAAACGGCGATGATTTTGTCCTGACGCCAAAAAGCGGCGGCGGCAACCTGAAGCAGTTTACGATTAACGTGGGCCGCGACGGGACTATCCATCAGTTCAGCGCGGTAGAGCAGGATGACCAGCGCAGCAGCTACCAGCTGAAGTCTCAGCAAAACGGTGCGGTCGATGCATCGAAGTTCACCTTTACACCGCCGAAAGGGGTGACGGTGGACGATCAACGTAAGTAGAGGCGAATGTGAGCAATCTGTCGCTCGATTTTTCCGACAATGCGTTTCAACCTCTGGCCGCCCGCATGCGGCCAGAAAATTTAGCGCAGTACATCGGCCAGCAGCATCTGCTGGCGCCGGGGAAACCTTTGCCGCGGGCGATTGAGGCCGGGCATCTGCATTCGATGATCTTATGGGGGCCGCCTGGCACCGGTAAAACTACGCTGGCTGAAGTGATTGCTCGCTATGCCAGCGCCGATGTTGAACGGATTTCGGCGGTGACCTCCGGCGTAAAAGAGATCCGCGAAGCGATCGAGCGCGCCAGACAGAACCGCAATGCCGGACGCCGCACCATTCTGTTCGTTGATGAAGTCCATCGTTTCAATAAAAGCCAGCAGGATGCATTTTTACCGCATATTGAAGACGGCACCATCACCTTCATCGGCGCGACGACGGAAAACCCTTCTTTTGAACTCAATTCCGCACTGCTATCCCGGGCGCGCGTGTATCTGCTGAAATCGTTGTCCAGCGAGGATATTGAGCATGTGCTCACGCAGGCGATGAACGATAAAGATCGTGGCTATGGCGGGCAAAATATCGTGCTGCCGGATGATACCCGCCAGGCTATCGCCGGGCTGGTTAACGGCGATGCGCGCCGGGCACTGAATACGCTGGAAATGATGGCCGATATGGCAGAGACGGATGCCTCCGGCAACCGGGTGCTGAAAGCGGAACTGCTGACCGAAATTGCCGGTGAACGCAGCGCGCGGTTTGATAATAAAGGCGACCGTTTCTACGATTTGATTTCCGCGCTGCACAAGTCCGTGCGCGGCAGCGCGCCGGATGCGGCGCTGTACTGGTACGCACGTATCATCACCGCCGGCGGCGATCCGCTGTATGTGGCCCGACGCTGCCTGGCGATCGCTTCAGAAGATGTCGGAAATGCTGACCCGCGAGCTATGCAGGTCGCGCTCTCTGCCTGGGACTGTTTTACCCGAGTCGGGCCCGCGGAGGGCGAGCGCGCTATTGCGCAGGCCATCGTTTATCTCGCCTGCGCGCCGAAGAGCAACGCGGTCTACACGGCATTTAAAGCCGCCATGGCCGATGCCCGCGAGCGTCCGGATTATGATGTGCCGGTGCATCTGCGCAACGCGCCGACCCGCTTGATGAAAGAGATGGGCTATGGGCAGGAGTATCGCTATGCCCATGATGAGCCAAACGCCTATGCTGCCGGGGAAGCCTATTTCCCGCAGGAAATGGCTCAAACTCGTTATTATCGGCCAACAAATCGGGGGCTCGAAGGGAAAATTGGCGAAAAGCTCGCCTGGCTTACCGAACAGGATCAAAATAGCCCCATAAAACGCTACCGCTAACAGAGACGTTGCGGTAAGGTTATCAAGATATCCCGGTGGTCGTAGTCTGCGGCCACTTTTCTTTTATTTATTCGATAAGCACAGGATAAGCATGCTCGATCCCAATCTGCTGCGTACCGAGCCAGACGCAGTCGCTGAAAAACTGGCACGCCGGGGCTTTAAGCTGGATGTAGATAAACTGCGCGCTCTGGAAGAGCGTCGTAAAGTTCTGCAGGTTGAAACGGAAAACCTGCAGGCGGAGCGTAACTCCCGATCGAAATCCATTGGCCAGGCGAAAGCGCGCGGGGAAGATATCGAGCCATTACGCCAGGAAGTCAACAAACTTGGCGAACAGCTGGATGCGGCGAAAGCCGAACTGGACGTGTTACTGGCAGAGATCCGCGATATCGCGCTGACTATCCCGAACATTCCGCACGACGACGTTCCGGCCGGTCGCGACGAAAACGACAACGTTGAAGTCAGCCGCTGGGGTACGCCGCGCGAGTTCGATTTTGACGTCCGCGATCACGTGACGCTGGGCGAAATGCACGGCGGGCTGGACTTTGCCGCAGCCGTTAAGCTGACCGGCTCCCGTTTTGTGGTGATGAAAGGGCAACTGGCCCGTCTGCATCGTGCGCTGGCGCAGTTCATGCTGGATCTGCATACCGAACAGCACGGATACAGTGAAAACTATGTGCCGTACCTGGTGAACCAGGAGACGCTGTACGGTACCGGTCAGCTGCCGAAATTTGCCGGCGATCTGTTCCATACGCGCCCGCTGGAAGAAGAAGCGGATAGCAGCAACTATGCGCTGATTCCCACTGCGGAAGTACCGCTGACCAACCTCGTTCGCGATGAGATCATCGACGAAGACGATCTGCCGATCAAAATGACCGCTCACACGCCGTGTTTCCGTTCTGAGGCGGGATCCTACGGCCGTGATACCCGCGGTCTGATTCGCATGCATCAGTTCGACAAAGTGGAAATGGTGCAGATCGTGCGTCCGGAAGATTCGATGGCGGCGCTGGAAGAGATGACCGGCCATGCGGAAAAAGTTCTGCAGCTGCTGGGTCTGCCATACCGCAAAGTGGCGCTCTGCACCGGCGATATGGGCTTCAGCGCATGCAAAACGTATGATCTGGAAGTCTGGGTTCCGGCACAGAACACCTATCGTGAAATCTCCTCCTGCTCTAACGTCTGGGACTTCCAGGCGCGTCGTATGCAGGCACGCTGCCGCAGCAAGTCCGACAAGAAAACCCGTCTGGTGCATACGCTGAACGGTTCCGGGCTGGCGGTAGGTCGTACCCTGGTCGCGCTGATGGAAAACTATCAGCAGGCGGATGGTCGTATCGAAATCCCGGAAATTCTGCGCCCCTATATGCGCGGCCTCGAATTTATCGGCTGATTTTTTTACCTGTTTCTCAAAAGCGCCTTCGGGCGCTTTTTTTTTATCCCCTTATTGATGCCGGGCAATAATCCCTCTGGCGATTCCCCCCATACTCCCTTGGTGTTAGCGCAGCATAAAAAACTATAAAAGATTAAATTCGTTATATATGTATCTATATAACGATTGTCAGTGAATTGTGAGCAACCAAAGCGAGTATCCATGAAAATTAAAGCCCCCGATGCTTTACTGGCTGCCGAAGTAAGCCGGCGTGGTTTAATGAAAACCACGGCAATTGGCGGTCTGGCGATGGCCAGCAGCGCATTTACCCTACCGTTTACACGCATTGCCCATGCTGCAGACGCTCTGGCACCGGTGAATGAAACGGTCACCTGGAGTGCCTGTACCGTGAACTGCGGCAGCCGTTGTCCGCTGCGTATGCATGTGGTTGATGGCGAAATTAAATACGTTGAAACGGATAATACCGGCGACGACAACTATGACGGCCTGCATCAGGTACGCGCCTGTTTGCGCGGGCGTTCCATGCGTCGCCGTGTCTACAACCCCGATCGTCTGAAGTATCCCATGAAGCGCGTTGGCAAACGCGGGGAAGGAAAATTTGAGCGCATCAGCTGGGAAGAAGCATTCGATACTATCGCCAGCAATATGCAGCGCCTGATTAAAGATTACGGTAACGAATCTATCTATCTGAATTACGGTACCGGTACTCTTGGCGGCACCATGACCCGCTCCTGGCCACCGGGAAAAACGCTCATCGCACGTCTGATGAACTGCTGCGGCGGTTACCTTAACCACTATGGCGATTATTCATCGGCGCAAATTGCCGCGGGCCTGAATTATACCTACGGCGGCTGGGCCGACGGTAACAGCCCATCGGATATCGAAAACAGCCAACTGGTGGTGCTGTTCGGCAACAACCCCGGCGAAACGCGGATGAGCGGCGGCGGGGTAACGTACTACCTGGAGCAAGCGCGGCAAAAATCCAATGCCCGGATGATCATCGTCGATCCGCGCTATACCGATACCGGCGCCGGTCGTGAAGATGAGTGGATACCGATTCGACCGGGTACCGACGCCGCGCTGGTTTCCGCGCTCGCCTGGGTGATGATCACCGAAAACCTGGTCGATCAGCCGTTCCTCGATAAATACTGCGTCGGCTATGACGAGAAAACGTTGCCTGCCGATGCGCCGGCCAACGGCCACTACAAGGCTTACATCCTCGGTCAGGGTAGCGACGGTACTGCCAAAACGCCGCAGTGGGCATCGACGATTACCGGGATTCCGGTCGAGCGTATTGTGCAGCTGGCACGCGAAATTGCGACAGCCAAACCTGCCTTTATCAGCCAGGGCTGGGGGCCGCAGCGTCATGCGAATGGGGAAATCGCCACCCGCGCTATCTCGATGCTGTCGATTCTGACCGGTAACGTTGGCATCAACGGAGGTAATACCGGCGCGCGTGAAGGTTCGTACGACCTGCCTTTTGAGCGTATGCCGACGCTGGAGAACCCCGTTGAGACCAGCATCTCGATGTTTATGTGGACCGACGCGATTGAACGTGGTCCGCAGATGACGGCGCTGCGTGACGGCGTGCGCGGTAAAGATAAACTGGACGTCCCGATTAAAATGATCTGGAACTATGCCGGTAACTGTCTGATTAACCAGCACTCTGATATCAACCGCACCCATGAAATCCTGCAGGATGATAAGAAGTGCGAAATGATCGTGGTGATCGACTGCCACATGACATCGTCGGCAAAATATGCCGATATCCTGCTGCCGGACTGCACCGCTTCCGAACAGATGGACTTCGCGCTGGATGCTTCCTGCGGCAACATGTCCTACGTCATCTTCACCGACCAGGTGATTAAACCGCGTTTTGAGTGCAAAACGATTTATGACATGACCACGGAACTGGCAAAACGCATGGGCGTGGAGCAGAAGTTTACCGAAGGCCGCACTCAGGAAGGCTGGATGCGCTATCTGCACGAGCTTTCCCGCAAGGCTATTCCCGATTTGCCTGACTTCGATACCTTCCGTCAGCAGGGGATTTACAAGCAGCGCGACCCGGAAGGGCATCATGTCGCCTATAAGGCATTCCGTGACAATCCACAGGCTAATCCGCTGGAGACCCCGTCGGGCAAAATTGAGATCTATTCCCAGGCGCTGGCGAAAATTGCCGCCACCTGGGAACTCCCCGATGGCGATGTGATCGATCCGCTGCCGATTTATACGCCAGGTTTCGAAAACTATAACGATCCGCTGACGGCGAAATTCCCGCTGCAACTGACCGGTTTTCACTACAAGTCGCGCGTTCACTCCACCTACGGCAACGTCGATGTGCTGAAGGCCGCCTGTCGTCAGGAGATGTGGATTAACCCGCTCGACGCGAAACAACGCGGCATTGCCAACGGCGATCGCATCCGTATTTACAACGATCGCGGCGAAGTGCATATCGAAGCCAAAGTGACGCCGCGGATGATGCCTGGCGTTGTCGCGCTGGGTGAGGGCGCCTGGTATAACCCGGACGCAGGACGCGTGGATCAGGCGGGGAGCATCAACGTGCTCACCACCCAACGCCCGTCGCCTTTGGCGAAAGGTAACCCATCGCACACCAACCTGGTCCAGGTTGAGAAGCTGTAAGGAATAACCGATGACAACTCAATACGGATTTTTTATCGATTCTGCTCGTTGCACCGGTTGTAAAACCTGCGAGCTGGCCTGTAAAGACTTCAAAAACTTAACGCCGGACGTCAGCTTCCGCCGCATTTATGAATATGCGGGCGGCGACTGGCAGGAGGACAACGGCGTCTGGCATCAGAACGTCTTTGCCTATTACTTATCCATCGCCTGTAACCATTGCGAAGACCCGGCCTGCACCAAAGTGTGCCCGAGCGGCGCTATGCATAAACGCGATGACGGTTTTGTCGTGGTTGATGAAGATGTGTGCATCGGCTGTCGCTATTGTCATATGGCCTGCCCGTACGGTGCGCCGCAGTACAATGCCGCGAAAGGGCATATGACCAAGTGTGATGGCTGCTACCAGCGCGTTGCCGAGGGTAAAAAACCCATTTGCGTCGAATCCTGCCCGCTGCGCGCGCTGGACTTTGGCCCTATCGAAGAACTGCGCAAGAAACACGGCGAACTGGCTGCGGTTGCGCCGCTGCCATCCGCGCACTTTACAAAACCCAGCATTGTCATTAAACCGAACGCCAATAGTCGTCCGTGCGGTGATACAACCGGCTATCTGGCCAACCCGAAGGAGGTGTGAGATGGGAAGTGGATGGCATGAATGGCCGCTGATGATCTTCACGGTCTTTGGACAATGTGTGGCGGGCGGTTTTATCGTCCTGGCACTGGCGCTGATGAAAGGCGGTTTGTCGAATGAGCAGCAGCAGCGCGTGGTGCTGAGCATGTTTGGCTTGTGGGTGCTGATGGGGATTGGGTTTATCGCCTCCACGATGCACCTGGGATCGCCGATGCGGGCTTTTAACTCGCTTAACCGGATTGGTGCGTCGTCGTTGAGTAACGAAATTGCCAGCGGTGCCCTCTTTTTCGCCGTCGGCGGAATTGGCTGGCTGCTGGCGGTGATGAAGAGACTGCCGGCCGGGCTGCGCAGCCTCTGGCTGGTCGCGACGATGGCGCTGGGTATTATCTTCGTCTGGATGATGGTGCGGGTGTATAACACCATTGATACCGTACCGACCTGGTATACCGTCTGGACGCCGCTGAGCTTCTTCCTGACCCTGTTTCTCGGCGGCCCGCTGCTGGGCTATCTGCTGCTGCGCGTGGCGGGAGTTGACGGTTGGGCGATGCGTCTGTTGCCGGTGGTCACGCTGCTGGCGCTGGTGGCCAGCGTGATTGTGGCCCTGATGCAAGGCAGCGAGCTGCCGACGATTCACAGCTCTATTCAGCAAGCCTCCGCGCTGGTGCCGGATTATGGCTCACTGATGGCCTGGCGTGTGGTTGCGCTGGTACTGGCTCTGGCATGCTGGGTTGTTCCGCTGCTCAAAGGCTATCAGCCCGCCGTGCCGCTGTTAAGTCTGGCATTTGTGCTGGTACTGGTGGGCGAGATGGTAGGGCGTGGCATCTTCTACGGTCTGCATATGACGGTCGGCATGGCTATCGCCAGCTGATTATCCGTTGCGCCAGAACATCCGGTTCTGGCGCAACAAAAAAGTGCTGTTGATTCATGAAATTTTTCTACTGATATTCCCGCCGTTTTTTTTCAATAAATTAATAAAAACAATGGAATAATATAAAGAATAATTCTGTTGTCGCTCCGCTGGATGAAAAACTTCTATCGTTGCCCGTGAAACCGCGTCCCGCCTGATTTCTGGTGGATTGACAATGTTTTTAGCGGTGGCATGATGCGCACGAAATCTAAACTTCCTCACGGTTATATCCATGTCCATCTACACCCGGCCGGTGCAAATGTTGCTCTGCGGCCTGCTTCTGTTGACGCTGGCGATTGCGGTTTTAAATACCCTCGTCCCGCTTTGGCTCGCCCATGAAAATATGCCAACCTGGCAGGTCGGAATGGTGGGCTCGTCCTATTTCACCGGTAACCTGGTGGGGACGCTGCTGGCCGGATGGGTGATTAAGCGTCTGGGATTTAACCGCAGCTATTATCTTGCGTCGCTGATCTTTGCGGTGGGCTGCGTCGGACTGGGTATTACCCTCGGTTTCTGGACCTGGTTCAGCTGGCGCTTTCTCGCTGGCGTTGGCTGCGCGATGATTTGGGTCGTGGTCGAAAGCGCCCTGGTGTGCAGCGGAACGTCGCGTAGCCGCGGTCGTCTGCTGGCCGCCTATATGATGGTTTACTATGTGGGAACCGTGCTGGGTCAACTGATGGTCAGCAAACTGCCGACGGACCTGATGAGCGTGCTGCCGTGGGTGACTGCGCTGGCGCTGGCGGCGATTCTGCCTCTGCTGTTTACCCGCGTAGTGAATCAAAGTGATGAACAGCATGAGCCGGCGCGGATCTGGCCAATGCTCAGGCTGCGTCAGGCCCGCCATGGCGTGAACGGCTGCATTATCTCCGGAATTGTTCTCGGGTCGCTGTATGGATTGATGCCGCTGTGGTTGAACCATCAGGGCGTAAGTGACTCCGGCATCGGTTTCTGGATGGCGGTTATGGTCAGCGCAGGTATTCTGGGCCAGTGGCCGATCGGCCGTATGGCCGACCGCTATGGGCGCTTGCTGGTGTTGCGCGTTCAGGTTTTTGTGGTGATTTTAGGGTGCCTGGCTATGCTTAGCGGCGCGGCAATGGCTCCGGCGCTGTTTATCCTTGGCGCATCGGGCTTCACGCTGTACCCGGTGGCAATGGCCTGGGCTTGTGAGAAAGTCGAGCGCCATCAGCTGGTCGCCATGAACCAGGCGTTACTGATGAGCTATACCGTCGGCAGTCTGCTCGGGCCAACCTTCACCGCCATGCTGATGCAGAATTTCTCCGACAATCTGCTATTTATCATGATTGCCAGCGTGTCGTTTATTTATCTGCTGACGCTGCTGCGAAAAGCGGGGCACCATCCGACGCCGGTGGCGCACGCCTGATATTGTGATCATAAAAAGGGAGCGTCTATCGTTTCCCGTCCGCTGTTTTCCCCGACAGAAAGCAAAACGGCTGCCTGAAGCGGCAGCCGTAATGTAGGGGAAGGGGCGTGGATTAGTACATCACCTTATGGCCATACTGCTCCAGAATGCCTTTGACCCGCTCCATCGTCTCTTTCTTCGGCGGGTGTACGCCATCGAGCTTGTACTCTTCACCCATCGCCACCCATTTGTGCTTGCCTAACTCGTGATAGGGCAGCAGTTCGATTTTTTCGACATTGCCCATATCGCGGGTAAACTCGCCGAGGCGGTGCGCGGAATCATCATCGTCTGACCAACCGGGAACCACCACGTAACGAATCCAGACTTTGATGTTTTTATTCGATAAGTAGCGGGCAAACTCCAGCGTACGGTGGTTAGACACGCCAACCAGATTCTGATGGATCTCATCATTCATCTGTTTGAGGTCGAGCATGACCAGATCGGTCACTTCAAGCAGCTCGTCAATCACCGGGTCGTAGCGCCGGACAAAGCCGTTGGTATCAAGGCAGGTATGAATGCCTTCTTTGCGGCAGGCGCGGAACCAGTCGCGCACGAACTCGGCCTGCAAAATTGCCTCACCGCCCGATGCCGTCACGCCGCCGCCGGAAGCGTTCATAAAGTGGCGATAGGTCACAACCTCTTTCATCAGGCTTTCGACGGTGACTTCGGTGCCGCCATGGGTATCCCAGGTGTCACGGTTGTGGCAATACAGGCAGCGCATCAGGCAGCCCTGGAAAAAGGTGATAAAGCGGATCCCTGGGCCATCGACAGTGCCGCAGGATTCAAAGGAGTGAATACGACCAATAGTTGACATTGCGGTGATATCTCCAGATTCGGCCCGTCCGGGGCCTGTGTATGCACAGCTCAAACCGGCTGTGTTAAGTCTGTTTTGGCTGTTATCCATGCAGTATAGATAGCGGGCAAAAGAGACTGTAGTACGGGAGGTGCTAAAAAGGCCCCACTTGCGTGGAGCCTTTATTGTACGCTTTTTAAATCGCGATTTCAGTCACAACCATTACATGGTCTGAGTGAAGGTACGAGTGATAACGTCCTGCTGCTGTTCTTTAGTCAGGGAGTTAAAACGTACTGCATAGCCAGATACACGGATGGTCAGCTGCGGATATTTTTCCGGGTTTTCCATCGCGTCGAGCAGCATTTCGCGGTTCATCACGTTGACGTTCAGGTGCTGACCGCCTTCGATTGACGCTTCGTGGTGGAAGTAACCATCCATCAGGCCAGCAAGGTTGGTTTTACGCACTTCGTCGTCTTTACCCAGTGCGTTCGGCACGATAGAGAAGGTGTAAGAAATACCATCTTTAGCGTAAGCAAACGGCAGTTTAGCAACGGAGGTCAGAGAGGCAACAGCACCTTTCTGGTCACGGCCGTGCATTGGGTTAGCACCTGGTCCGAACGGCGCGCCAGCACGACGACCGTCAGGGGTGTTACCGGTTTTCTTACCATAAACCACGTTAGAGGTGATGGTCAGAACGGACTGAGTCGGGATAGCGTTACGATAGGTAGTGAGTTTCTGAATTTTCTTCATGAAACGTTCTACCAGGTCAACCGCCATGTCATCAACGCGAGAGTCGTTGTTACCGAACTGCGGATATTCACCTTCGATTTCGAAGTCAACGGCCAGGCCGTCTTCGTCACGAATCGGTTTAACTTTCGCATATTTGATAGCAGACAGGGAGTCAGCCGCAACGGACAGGCCAGCAATACCGCATGCCATGGTACGAATGACGTCACGGTCGTGCAGCGCCATCAGAGAGGCTTCGTAGCTGTACTTGTCGTGCATGTAATGGATAATGTTCAGGGCGGTGACATACTGCTTAGCCAGCCAGTCCATGAAGTGATCCATACGCTCCATAACTTCGTCGAAGTTCAGAACGTCGCCTTTGATTGGTTCAGATTTCGGACCAACCTGCATTTTCAGTTTTTCATCAACGCCGCCGTTGATAGCGTACAGCATGGTTTTCGCGAGGTTAGCGCGAGCACCGAAGAACTGCATTTGCTTACCAACAACCATCGGGCTTACGCAGCATGCGATAGCATAGTCGTCGTTGTTGAAGTCCGGACGCATCAGGTCATCGTTCTCGTACTGCAGAGAAGAGGTATCGATAGACACTTTAGCGGCGAATTTCTTGAAGTTCAGCGGCAGTTTTTCAGACCACAGAACGGTGATGTTCGGCTCCGGAGAAGGACCCATGGTGTACAGGGTGTTCAGGAAGCGGAAGCTGTTTTTGGTGACCAGAGTACGGCCGTCAACGCCCATACCACCGATGGATTCCGTTGCCCAAATCGGGTCGCCGGAGAACAGTTCATCATATTCCGGAGTACGCAGGAAGCGAACCATACGCAGTTTCATGACCAGGTGGTCAATCATTTCCTGAGCGTCTTGTTCAGTGATTTTGCCTGCTTTGATATCACGTTCGATGTAGGCATCCAGGAAGGTGGATACGCGACCGAAGGACATTGCTGCACCGTTCTGAGACTTAACGGCGGCCAGGTAGCCGAAGTAGGTCCACTGGATAGCTTCCTGTGCGTTGGTTGCCGGACCAGAGATATCGCAGCCGTATTTCGCTGCCATTTCTTTGATCTGACCCAGAGCACGGTGCTGTTCAGAGATCTCTTCACGCAGACGGATAGTCGCTTCCAGGTTTACGCCGTTTTCCAGGTCAGACTGCAGAGACAGGAACTGTGCGTATTTGTCTTTCATCAGGAAGTCGATACCGTACAGCGCAACGCGACGGTAGTCACCGATGATACGGCCACGGCCATACGCATCCGGCAGACCAGTCAGAACGCCAGACTTACGGCAGTTCAGAATGTCTTTGGTGTAGACATCGAATACACCCTGGTTATGGGTTTTACGGTATTCGGTGAAGATTTTTTTCAGCATCGGGTCCAGTTCGCGATCGTACGCTTTGCAGGAACCTTCAACCATTTTGATGCCGCCGAACGGGATAATCGCACGTTTCAGAGGCTTTTCAGTTTGCAGACCAACGATTTTCTCAAGAGCTTTGTTGATGTAGCCCGCGTCATGAGAAGTGATGGTGGATGCGAGGGAAGTGTCGAAGTCAACAGGCGCGTGAGTGCGGTTTTCCTGTTTAACACCTTCCATAACGTTGTCCCACAGCTTGGTTGTCGCTTCAGTTGCGCCAGCCAGGAAGGACTCGTCGCCTTCATACGGGGTATAGTTTTTCTGGATAAAGTCACGTACGTTGACTTCTTTCTGCCAGTCACCTTTCGCGAAACCTTCCCAGGCTGTGGCTAACTTTTCATTAAGCTCGGACATGTAACACCTACCTTCTTAAGTGGATTTTTTATTTACTGCCTGAAACGGCCCTTAGTGATGGTCGTCGCCACGCAGGTAAATGACCCAGTATGTCAACCCAACCAGCAGACCACCGCCGATAATGTTCCCGATAGTTACCGGAATCAGGTTATCAGTAATGAAGTTCATCACGGTCAGGTGAGAGAAATTTTCCGGAGCAGAACCAATAGCGGTCCAGAATTCCGGGCTTGCAAAGTCGCGGATTACGATACCCAGCGGGATCATAAACATGTTAGCGATACTGTGCTCAAAGCCGCTGGCAACAAACATAGCCACGGGTAAAACCATTATCATGGCTTTATCCATCAGGCTGCGGCCGGAGTAGCTCATCCACACCGCCAGACAGACCATCAGGTTAGCCAGGATCCCCAGACACACGGCTTCAATAAATGTATGGTGCATTTTGTGGTCGGCGGTTTGCAGGACGTTAAGGCCCCAGGCACCGTTGGCGGTCATATACTCGCCAGATAACCACATCAGCAATACAAACAGCAGTGCGCCTATCAGGTTACCAACATAGACGTTGAGCCAGTTTCTTGCCAGTTGACCCCAGGTAATTCGTCCGCTGGCTTTCGCCACGACGATAAGAACGGTGGAGGTAAACAGGTCGGCACCGCAAATGACGCAAAGAATCAGGCCGAGTGAAAAGCAGATCCCCCCGATCAGTTTAGCAATCCCGAAAGGCATCGCGGCAGTGCCGGTTGTCGCCGTAATATAGAAGACAAAAGCAATGGAAATGAAAACACCAGCGGTAATCGCCAGATAAAACGTCTTCATCGGGTGCTTTGTCGCTTTGTAGACACCTGCTTCTTCGGCGACTTTCGCCATGGCTGCAGGGAGTAAAAGATCAAAAGGGTTGTCAGCTTTCACACTAACTCTCTCTTTATAAAAGTTGGCGGTGAGATACTAACAAAGCATTATAGAAGGGAAATTGATGTAGATCATATCCCACCGGAACTATAAGCCCTGAATATGTGTGGTTTTGACTTATTATGGAAATAAATGATTGTTTTAGATGGAAAAAATAAATTTTAAAATTTACAACTTATGTTGATTTTTTTCATTTTGGGCCGCTCCGGACGGTTAATTAAAATGGGGTATTTTTTATTAAAATTAACAATCCCAAGCTGATGCGTAAAAAAAGTTTACTGTAAATTAACGTTGCAACCACAAATTAGCCGCGGGTCTACTTAGCGATGAAAAACGGGGTCTTTATCGACCCCGTAAATAATGTGGCTGGCAGTAAAATGAAGCCTTATTTAGCCCAGAATGCCGCTTTTGCCCGCTGCAGTTTTTCATAGGCTTTCAGTAAAGACTGATGGGCCGGGAAAGCCTGGAGATCGCTATCTACCGCCTGCAGGCCATAGAACGGCGCTTCACCGCTCATCGCCGCGCTGGCGGCTTCAACCGCATCAGCGCCGTACATACGGATAAAGGCATTCAGGTACTGCAGAGGCTGGCGCTCTTCTTCCTGACTGAGCAGCAGCAGCGTCTGCAGGCAGCGGTAGTAATTTGCGCGTTCCGCACTGAAGATAGACGCATTGAATTCAATGGTCCATTCCGTCCAGATCAACGCCTGCTCCAGATCGCCGCCGGCCAGCGCCAGCATGGCTTTCAGTTCGCCAATACGCAGCGTATACCAACCGTTGTCTTTGCCCGTCGCCAGGCCCAGCAGCTCGCGTACGCGGGTGAAGTCATCATTCCCTTCATCGTCCAGTTGCTCGATCAGCGCCAGATAATCTTCTTTTTCCCATTCACTGCCCGGCAGGGAGAGCAGGGTTTCGCGCAGATGGCTGCCCATGCTGTTATTGGCCAGCCACAGATCTTCCGCCGGATAAATGTCTGACATTCCCGGAACGATGATGCGGCAGGCGTAGACGCTCAGGTGCTCATAATCGGCGATGTAAACTTCTTTATCTTCTTCTTTAAAGATAGCCATCAGGGTGGCGAACTCTTCTTCCGTCGTGCCGGAGAAGCTCCAGTCGACGAACGGGTAGTCGGCATCCTGTTTGAACATATCCCAGGAGATAAGACCGCTGGAATCAATAAAGTGGGTTTCAAGATTGGCGTGTTCGGCCACTTCTTCGTCATCGAAGGTAGGGGGGGTAAAGACATCGAGGTCTTTCAGGCTACGGCCTTGCAGCAGCTCGGTGACGGTACGTTCCAGGGCGACGCCGAAGTCCGGATGTGCGCCGAAAGAGGCGAAGCAGGTTCCGTTCGTCGGGTTAAACAACACCACACAGATAACCGGATATTTGCCGCCCAGCGAGCCATCGTAAGCAAAAATCGGGAAACCTTCGGCTTCCAGCTTATTGATGGACTCCACCACACCAGGATAACGCGCCATGACCTCTGCCGGAATTTCTGGCAGGCTGATGCTCTCCGCGATGATGCGGTTTTTAATATGACGCTCGAAGACTTCCGACAGCGCCTGAACGCGCGCTTCGTTCGCCGTGTTGCCCGCTGACATACCGTTAGAGACATACAGGTTGCCGACGATATTCATCGGGATATAGACGGTTTCGCCATCGGACTGGCGGGTGAACGGCAGGCCGCAAACGCCGCGTTCGTCGTTGCCCGACTGCAGGTCGACCAACATGCTGGCGGTCAACTGATCGTCAGGATCGTAAAATGCGCGCAGACGAGGATCCAGCAGACCTTCCGGCACCTCATCGTCTTCAGTCAGCGGGAACCATTTCTCATTGGGATAGTGGACGAACGGTCCGTTAGCGATGGTTTCGCCCAGCCAAAAGTCAGCAAAAAAGTAGTTGGTGGACAGACGCTCGAAATATTCGCCAAGAGCCGAAGCCAGCGCCGCTTTTTTGGTCGCCCCTTTGCCGTTGGTGAAACACAGCGAGCACTCTTTATCACGGATATGTACTGACCACACGTGCGGTACGGGATTCAGCCATGAGGCCTCTTCAATATCAAATCCGAGGTCGAGCAATTTCTGCTGGAAGCGAGCGATGGAATCTTCCAGGGCGGCATCTTTGCCGGGAATAAACGTTTGAGTCATGGCGATCACTTTTATCGTACGTAAAGCGCGCAATGATACGGCTTTTAGATGACCGGCGCTATCTCCATCGTCTGGCTATCCTTACTGACACCCGATAACTGTACAGGCGTTAACCATGAAGGCATTTGATTGGCATCGTATGGCGTTGGATAAAGTGCCAGTGGATTTTTTGGCTGAGGTGGCGCTCAGGAGCGTATACACCTTTGTCCTGGTATTTATCTTTCTCAAAATCACCGGCCGACGCGGCGTGCGGCAGATGTCGCTGTTTGAAGTGCTCATTATCCTGACCCTCGGTTCCGCGGCGGGGGATGTCGCTTTCTATGACGATGTCCCGATGCTGCCGGTGCTGGTGGTTTTTGTCACTCTGGCGCTGCTTTACCGGCTGATTATGTGGCTGATGGGCAAAAGCGAGAAGCTGGAGAACCTGCTTGAGGGTAAACCGATCCCGGTCATCGAACAGGGGGAACTGGCCTGGAAGAATTTACAGGCGGAAAACATGACCGAATTCGAGTTTTTTATGGAGCTGCGAATCAACGGCGTCGAACAGCTGGGACAGGTCCGGTTGGCTATTCTGGAAACGAACGGGCAAATTAGTCTCTACTACTATGCGGATCGGGACGTCAAAGCCGGTCTTTCTATTTTACCTCCGCCCCATAATGCAAGCTTCGCCACCATTCCGCGCGACGATGAATATGCCTGCGTACGTTGTAGCGCAGTTCTTAAGCTCCGCGCCGGGGATAAACAATTATGTCCGCGCTGCGCAAATGCAGAATGGTCGCGGGCCAGCAGGGCGAAAAGAGTCACCTGACAGCAATTATGTCGGTTTTATGACGTCAAGCCGGCAGATTCTTTTGTGTGACGGCAGCCACATTTCGTGGCTGCTTAGTTTTACTCGTTGCGGTGCGTGTCACTGAATGATAAAACCGATAGCCACAGGAATAACTTATGCCCGCGATGGTTCGCGGACAGACAACATAGCAACGTGGTGAGGGGAAATGGCTCAGGTCTATAACTTTAGTTCGGGCCCGGCAATGCTGCCGGCGGAAGTTCTCAAACTGGCACAGCAGGAGCTGTGTGACTGGCATGGTCTGGGTACGTCGGTCATGGAAATCAGTCACCGTGGTAAAGAGTTTATCCAGGTGGCCGAGGCGGCAGAACAGGATTTTCGCGATCTGCTCAATATCCCTTCCAACTACAAAGTATTATTCTGCCACGGCGGCGGTCGCGGTCAGTTCGCGGGCGTTCCGCTGAACCTGCTGGGTGATAAAACCACCGCTGACTATGTCGATGCCGGTTACTGGGCGGCAAGCGCGATTAAAGAAGCGAAAAAATATTGTTCGCCGAATGCCATTGACGCGAAAATCACGGTTGACGGCCTGCGCGGAGTTAAGCCGATGAGCGAATGGCAGCTGACGCCAGGCGCGGCCTATCTGCACTACTGTCCGAATGAAACCATCGACGGCATCGCGATTGATGAAACGCCGAATTTTGCTGACGACGTCGTGGTTGCGGCGGATTTCTCCTCCACGATTCTCTCTGCCCCGATTGATGTCAGCCGTTACGGCGTTATCTATGCGGGCGCACAGAAAAATATCGGTCCGGCGGGCCTGACGCTGGTGATTGTACGTGAAGACCTGCTGGGTAAAGCCAGCATCGCCTGTCCGTCAATCCTCGACTACACCGTACTGGATGCCAACGACTCCATGTTCAACACCCCGCCGACGTTTGCCTGGTACCTGGCCGGTCTGGTGTTCAAGTGGCTGAAAGAGCAGGGCGGCGTGGCGGCTATGGACAAAATCAACCAGCAAAAAGCCGATTTGCTCTATGGTACGATCGACCGCAGCAGCTTCTATCGTAACGATGTGGCAGCGGCTAACCGTTCCCGTATGAACGTCCCGTTCCAGCTGGCCGACAGTGCGCTGGATAAACTGTTCCTTGAAGAGTCCTTTGCCGCAGGTCTGCATGCACTGAAAGGCCACCGCGTAGTGGGCGGCATGCGTGCCTCTATCTATAACGCGATGCCGCTGGCGGGCGTGAAGGCACTGACCGACTTTATGCAGGATTTTGAACGCCGCCACGGCTAATCATCCTCCTGTTTTTCATCCCCGCGGCTGGTCTGCGGGGTTTTTATTCTGTTTGTTTGAGAGTTAAGTTTGATGGAATCCCTGACGTTACAACCCATTGCGCGAGTCGATGGCACCGTGAACCTGCCCGGGTCAAAAAGTGTCTCTAACCGTGCTTTGCTGCTGGCGGCTTTGGCCCGTGGCACCACGGTGCTGACCAACCTGCTGGACAGCGACGATGTACGCCATATGCTGAATGCCCTGAGCGCCCTGGGAGTTCATTACGTTCTGTCTTCTGACCGTACCCGCTGTGAAGTGACCGGCAACGGTGGGCCGCTGCAGGCCGGCAGTGCGCTGGAGCTGTTCCTCGGTAACGCAGGTACCGCCATGCGTCCGCTGGCCGCCGCGCTGTGTCTGGGCAGCAACGATATCGTGTTGACCGGCGAGCCGCGCATGAAAGAGCGCCCGATTGGCCATCTGGTTGACGCTCTGCGCCAGGGCGGCGCGCAGATTGATTATCTGGAGCAGGAAAACTATCCGCCTCTGCGCCTGCGCGGCGGCTTTACCGGCGGCGACGTTGAAGTGGACGGCAGCGTATCCAGCCAGTTCCTGACCGCGCTGCTGATGGCTGCGCCACTGGCGCCGCAGGATACCGTCATCGCGATTAAAGGCGAGCTGGTTTCCAGACCGTATATCGACATCACGCTGCATCTGATGAAAACATTCGGCGTTGAGGTCGAAAATCAGGCCTATCAGCGCTTTATTGTCCGCGGCAATCAGCAGTACCAGTCGCCGGGTGATTACCTGGTGGAAGGGGATGCCTCGTCGGCATCTTATTTCCTCGCTGCCGGCGCCATCAAAGGTGGAACGGTAAAAGTTACCGGTATCGGCCGCAACAGCGTGCAGGGCGATATTCGTTTTGCCGATGTCCTGGAAAAAATGGGGGCGACCGTCACCTGGGGTGAGGATTATATTGCCTGTACCCGCGGCGAGCTGAATGCTATCGATATGGATATGAACCATATTCCGGATGCGGCGATGACTATCGCCACCGCGGCGCTGTTTGCCAGGGGCACTACCACGCTACGCAACATCTATAACTGGCGCGTCAAAGAGACCGACCGTCTGTTTGCGATGGCCACCGAACTGCGTAAAGTGGGCGCCGAAGTGGAAGAGGGAGAGGATTACATTCGCATTACGCCTCCGCTGACGCTGCAGTTTGCCGAGATTGGCACCTATAACGATCACCGTATGGCAATGTGTTTCTCACTGGTGGCGTTGTCTGATACGCCGGTGACTATTCTTGACCCGAAATGCACGGCGAAAACCTTCCCGGATTACTTCGGGCAGCTGGCGCGGATCAGCACGCTGGCGTAACGTTCGCCTTCGCAAAAGCAAAACGAAAAAGTAAAATATTGTCATCTTCCGGGCTGGCGCTCCGTCAGCCCGCTATAATTGCGCAATTCTTCTGCGTTTCATTTCTGGTAGTCCGTAATTTGCAAGCAATGCTCACTTTCCGGCGTAGAGATGCGTATAATGCGCGGCGTTTATATTCTATGCGCCTTGCTGAAGGAGAAAAAGATGACGGCAAATATTCCGGTAATCACCATTGATGGGCCTGGCGGTGCAGGTAAAGGCACATTGTGCAAGGCAATGGCGGAAGCGCTGGGCTGGCATCTGCTGGATTCCGGGGCCATCTATCGTGTTCTGGCCCTCGCGGCGCTGCATCACCATGTTGATGTCGAATCTGAAGAGGCGCTGGTACCGTTAGCGGCGCACCTGGATGTGCGGTTTATCTCCACCGACGGCAGTCTGGAAGTGATTCTTGAAGGCGAAGACGTCAGCGCCGCCATTCGTACTCAGGAAGTGGCCAATACCGCATCGAAAGTTGCCGCTTTTCCCCGCGTGCGCGAAGCGTTGCTTCGTCGTCAGCGCGCATTTCGTGAACTGCCCGGCCTGATTGCCGACGGACGCGATATGGGAACCGTCGTGTTTCCCGATGCGCCAGTGAAAATTTTCCTTGATGCATCCGCACAAGAGCGCGCCCATCGGCGTATGCTGCAGTTGCAGGAAAAGGGCTTTAGTGTTAACTTTGAACGTCTTTTGTCCGAGATAAAAGAGCGCGACGATCGCGATCGTAATCGCAGCGTAGCGCCGCTTGTCCCGGCCGCTGATGCTTTAGTTCTCGATTCTACTGAACTAAACATTGAGCAAGTTATTGAAAAAGCGCTACACTATGCGCGCGAAAAACTGGCAGTCGCCTGACCGCTAAGCGGTGAAGCGAAACGGCCTCAGGATTATAGCAGTACCCCCGCAGCAATGGAGTGTTAGCGGGTATGTTAAACAACCCCATCCGGCACGGAGCCAGGTGGACGTTAAATATGAAACCTGAAGATTAAACATGACTGAATCTTTTGCTCAACTATTTGAAGAATCCTTAAAAACAATCGAAACCCGTCCGGGTTCCATCGTTCGTGGTGTTGTTGTTGCTATCGACAAAGATATCGTACTGGTTGACGCCGGTCTGAAATCTGAGTCTGCCATTCCGGCAGAGCAGTTCAAAAACGCCCAGGGCGAGCTGGAAATCCAGGTCGGTGACGAAGTTGACGTTGCTCTGGATGCAGTAGAAGACGGCTTCGGTGAAACCCTGCTGTCCCGTGAGAAAGCTAAACGTCACGAAGCTTGGATCACGCTGGAAAAAGCTTACGAAGAAGCTGAAACTGTAGTCGGTGTTATCAACGGCAAAGTTAAAGGTGGCTTCACTGTTGAGCTGAATGGTATTCGCGCGTTCCTGCCGGGTTCCCTGGTTGACGTTCGTCCGGTTCGCGACACCCTGCACCTGGAAGGCAAAGAGCTTGAGTTCAAAGTCATCAAGCTTGACCAGAAGCGTAACAACGTTGTTGTTTCCCGTCGTGCCGTTATCGAATCCGAAAACAGCGCAGAACGCGATCAGCTGCTGGAAAACCTGCAGGAAGGCATGGAAGTCAAAGGTATCGTTAAGAACCTCACTGACTACGGCGCATTCGTTGATCTGGGCGGCGTTGACGGCCTGCTGCACATCACCGACATGGCGTGGAAACGCGTTAAACACCCGAGCGAAATCGTAAACGTTGGCGACGAAATCACTGTTAAAGTGCTGAAGTTCGACCGCGAGCGTACTCGTGTATCTCTGGGCCTGAAACAGCTGGGCGAAGATCCGTGGGTAGCTATCGCTAAGCGTTATCCGGAAGGTACCAAACTGACCGGTCGCGTGACCAACCTGACCGACTACGGCTGCTTCGTTGAAATCGAAGAAGGCGTTGAAGGCCTGGTTCACGTTTCCGAAATGGATTGGACCAACAAAAACATCCACCCGTCCAAAGTTGTTAACGTTGGCGACGTAGTGGAAGTTATGGTTCTGGATATCGACGAAGAACGTCGTCGTATCTCCCTGGGTCTGAAGCAGTGCAAAAACAACCCGTGGCAGCAGTTTGCGGAAACCCACAACAAGGGCGACCGTGTTGAAGGTAAAATCAAGTCTATCACTGACTTCGGTATCTTCATCGGCCTGGACGGCGGCATCGACGGCCTGGTTCACCTGTCTGACATCTCCTGGAACGTTGCAGGCGAAGAAGCAGTTCGTGAATACAAAAAAGGCGACGAAATCGCAGCAGTTGTTCTGCAGGTTGACGCAGAGCGTGAGCGTATCTCTCTGGGCGTTAAACAGCTCGCAGAAGATCCGTTCAACAACTGGGTTGCACTGAACAAGAAAGGCGCAATCGTCAACGGTAAAGTCACTGCAGTTGACGCTAAAGGCGCAACCGTAGAACTGGCTGACGGCGTTGAAGGTTACCTGCGCGCTTCTGAAGCTTCCCGTGACCGCGTTGAAGATGCAACTCTGGTTCTGAGCGTTGGCGACGACGTTGAAGCTAAATTCACCGGCGTTGATCGTAAAAACCGTGCAATCAGCCTGTCTGTTCGTGCTAAAGACGAAGCTGATGAGAAAGATGCCATCGCAACTGTTAACAAACAGGAAGATGCAAACTTCTCTAACAACGCAATGGCTGAAGCTTTCAAAGCAGCTAAAGGCGAGTAATCTTAGTCATTCAGGTTACAACAACCTGAATTACGACGAGTTTACTTGACAGATTGCAGGATTCGTCCTGTAATCAAGCACAAAGGGCGGCTACGGCCGCCCTTGTTTAAAGCAGTTAGCTAATTTTGCCTTGAAGGAAACCGGAGGAATAATGACCAAGTCAGAATTGATAGAAAGACTTGCCAGCCAGCAATCTCACATTCCTGCGAAAGCGGTCGAAGATGCTGTTAAAGAAATGCTGGAACATATGGCCTCAACGCTTGCTCAAGGTGAGCGCATTGAAATCCGCGGTTTCGGCAGTTTCTCTTTGCATTATCGAGCACCTCGCACCGGGCGTAACCCGAAGACCGGCGATAAAGTTGAACTGGAAGGTAAGTACGTTCCGCACTTTAAGCCAGGGAAAGAATTACGCGACCGCGCCAATATTTACGAAGAGTAAGTTTCGCAGAGCCGCGACAACGTACTCCGATGATAAAAAAAGCACCTCTGCGGTGCTTTTTTTATGTCTCTGGTTTGCCCCGCCTCACGGCAGCATCTTCGTTTTGCTGCAACCCCGTAGGTT
The DNA here is from genome assembly GCF_002108615.1 of Klebsiella sp. YJ. Classification (NCBI taxonomy): domain Bacteria; kingdom Pseudomonadati; phylum Pseudomonadota; class Gammaproteobacteria; order Enterobacterales; family Enterobacteriaceae; genus Klebsiella; species Klebsiella sp. YJ. The sequence continues at coordinate 69,720 of NZ_MTEG01000002.1, read as the reverse complement.
TTTCGGAAGCCGAAATCCATACCCGCCCGCCGACCGCTGACGACCTTTAGCTTTCACGCGATACTCTCCGTCAACAGGGAGGGGACATGCGTTTATCACAGCTTGCCGGGTGCGTGGTTGTCGGGATCTGCCCACTGTTGTTCTTGCCAGAACTGCCCACACCGCTCACCGTTCAGGTTATTATCGGTGGTGCTATCCTGATAGCGTTTTACCGCTGGGGGCCAGCACGTTACCTGGCTTTGACTATGCTGTTTTTTGCCTGGGGCGTGCTGAGCGCACGTCAGGTGCTGTGGCCGATGCAGGTGCTACCTGGTGGCAACCGGCAGGTTGTGATTAAGCTAACGGCAGTCGAAGGGGAGACCACCTACCAGGGAAATATTCTCCGTTTCAACGGGCAGAGGCTATGGCCTGCGCCAGGGGTGACTCTTTATGGTAACGCGCTGCCTGGCCTGCCATGTGCCGGGCAGCGCTGGAAGATGACCGTTCGTCTTCGCCCCATCCATAGCCAGCTCAACGAAGGGGGCTTTGACGGCCAGCGTTTTGCCCTGGCGCAACATCGTTCGCTAACCGGGCGCTTTACGTCGGCTGAAGCATCAGATCCGACGTGCAGCTACCGCGCACGCTATCTGGCATCGCTGGAACGCACTCTGGACGCTTTTCCCTGGCAGTCGGTGATACTCGGGCTCGGCATGGGGGAGAGACTGGTTGTACCGGGGGATATCAAACGTCTGATGCAGGAGACCGGTACATCGCACCTGATGGCGATCTCGGGTTTGCATATTGCGCTAGGCGCCATACTCGGTGGACTGGTGGTTCGGGGCCTGCAATTCTTTTTCCCGTGCCGATGGATTGGCTGGAGAATGCCGCTACTTGTCGGTCTGGCCTGCGCGCTATTTTATGCCTGGCTGACCGGTATGCAGCCGCCTGCGCTGCGGACCTGCGTAGCCCTGAGCTGCGTGGTGGGCCTACGGCTATCTGCTAAACGCTGGTCGTCCTGGCAGGTCTGGCTCTGTTGTATTGGCGCGATCTTATTTGCCGATCCGCTGGCGGTGTTGTCTGATAGTTTGTGGCTGTCCATCTTCGCTGTCGCAACGCTGATTTTCTGGTATCAGCTGGTGCCGCTGCGGCTGCACGCGTGGCGCTGGCCATGGCGCGAAGTGCTCGCTTTAGGCCATCTGCAGCTTGGGCTGATGTTTCTGCTATTGCCGATTCAGATTCTCCTTTTCCACGGCATCAGCCTGACTTCCTGGGCGGCAAATCTGATAGCCGTACCCTTGGTCACCTTTGCGGTTGTTCCCGCTATTCTGCTGGCGATGCTGCTGCATCTCAGCGGGCCCGTCGGGGTTGAAATGACGGTGTGGTGGTTGGCTGATCGGCTGCTGGCAGCATTATTCTGGTTTTTGCGTCTGTTGCCGCAGGGCTGGCTCAGTCTGGATTTTCGCTGGGCGGGGCTCAGCGCATTGCCCTGGCTGATGCTGCTGGTATGGCGTTTTCATGCCTGGCGTTCGCTACCGGCGCTTTGTCTTAGCAGTACGCTGCTGCTGAGCTGGCCTTTTTGGCGTCACGGAGTGAAAGATGAATGGCGGGTTACGATGCTGGACGTCGGGCAGGGGCTGGCCATGGTCATTGAGCGGGAGGGGGCGGCAATCCTGTATGATACCGGACTGGCCTGGCCCGATGGCGACAGCGGTCAGCAGATTATTATTCCCTGGCTACGCTGGCATAACCTGCGCCCGGAGGGCGTTTTGTTGAGCCATGAACACCTTGACCACCGCGGTGGTCTCAATTCGCTGCTGAAGGCCTGGCCCGAGCTCTGGATCCGCAGTCCGCTGGGCTGGCAGGGACATCTTCCCTGTCGGCGAGGCGAAAGCTGGCGATGGCGTGGATTAACTTTTCGCGTGCTGTGGCCGCTGCCGGATTCCGGCATGACGGGCAATAACCGCTCCTGCGTGGTCCGTATTGATGACGGAAAGCAGAGCATTCTGCTGACCGGGGATATTGAAATTCCGGCGGAACGGGCGATGATGAGCCACTACTGGCAGCATCTTGCGTCTACACTTATCCAGGTTCCGCATCATGGCAGCAATACCTCTTCTTCGCTGGCACTATTGCAGCGAACCGGAGGTGCGGCGGCGCTGGCGTCGGCCTCGCGATATAATACCTGGCGTATGCCTGCGGCCAAAGTGGTACAGCGCTACCGTCAGCAGGGCTATCGCTGGCTCGATACGCCGCATCAGGGACAAATTACGGTTATTTTTTCTACAGAAGGTTGGCAAATCCAAAGCTTACGAGATCAACTTTTACCGCGTTGGTATCATCAGTGGTTTGGCGAGACCGTGGATAACGGGTAGAATATGCGGCTATTTCAACATAAGCTGGTTTATTGAATGCAGAATGATAAAGATCTCTCCACGTGGCAGACCTTCCGCCGCCTCTGGCCACTTATTGCGCCATTTAAAACCGGACTGATCGTCGCGGCAGTTGCGTTAGTCTTTAACGCCGCTAGTGATACCTTCATGCTATCGCTTCTTAAACCGTTACTGGATGATGGTTTTGGTAAAACGGATCGCTCAGTGCTGCTATGGATGCCGCTGGTCGTGATTGGGCTGATGTTACTGCGTGGCGTCACCAGCTACATTTCGAGCTACTGTATCTCGTGGGTTTCAGGCAAAGTCGTCATGACGATGCGCCGCCGTCTGTTCAGCCACATGATGGGGATGCCCGTCTCCTTCTTTGATAAACAGTCCACGGGTACCTTGCTGTCTCGTATCACCTATGACTCCGAACAGGTTGCGTCATCCTCTTCCAGCGCCTTGATTACCGTCGTGCGTGAAGGCGCCTCGATCATCGGCCTGTTTGTGATGATGTTCTACTACAGCTGGCAGCTGTCGCTGATTCTGATCGTCCTGGCCCCCATTGTCTCCATGGCGATTCGCGTGGTATCGAAGCGTTTTCGTAATATCAGCAAGAATATGCAGAACACCATGGGTCAGGTCACCACCAGCGCAGAGCAGATGCTGAAAGGGCATAAAGAAGTGCTGATGTTTGGCGGTCAGGCGGTAGAAACCAAACGTTTTGATAAGGTCAGCAACAAAATGCGCTTGCAGGGGATGAAAATGGTCTCTGCGTCGTCTATTTCTGACCCGGTTATTCAGCTGATTGCGTCACTGGCGCTGGCATTTGTCCTCTATGCCGCCAGCTTCCCGAGCGTCATGGAAACGTTAACTGCCGGTACCATCACCGTCGTCTTCTCCTCAATGATTGCGTTGATGCGCCCGCTGAAATCGCTGACGAACGTCAATGCTCAGTTCCAGCGCGGGATGGCCGCCTGCCAGACGCTGTTTGCGATTCTTGATTCCGAACAGGAAAAAGACGAAGGCAAGCTGGTTATCGAGCGTGCGAAGGGCAACCTGGAATTCAAAGACGTCACCTTTACCTATCCGGGCCGTGAAACGCCGGCGCTGCGAAATATCGACCTCAACATCCAGGAAGGTAAAACGGTCGCCCTGGTCGGGCGTTCGGGGTCGGGTAAATCGACCATCGCCAGCCTGATTACGCGTTTTTATGATATCGATAACGGTCAGATTCTGCTGGATGGCCACGATCTGCGTGAATACACTCTGGCATCCCTGCGCGACCAGGTGGCGCTGGTGTCGCAAAACGTGCATCTGTTCAACGATACCGTGGCCAACAACATTGCCTATGCGCGCACGGAAGAGTACAGCCGCGAGCAGATCGAAGAAGCGGCGCGTATGGCCTACGCGATGGACTTTATCAGCAAAATGGATAATGGCCTCGATACCGTTATCGGGGAAAACGGCGTACTGCTCTCTGGCGGTCAACGCCAGCGTATTGCCATCGCGCGTGCGCTGCTGCGTAACAGCCCGATTCTGATTCTGGACGAAGCGACATCGGCGCTGGATACCGAGTCTGAACGCGCGATTCAGGCTGCCCTCGATGAACTGCAAAAAAACCGCACTTCGCTGGTCATTGCCCACCGTCTTTCCACCATTGAACAAGCCGATGAAATTGTGGTTGTGGAAGATGGCCGCATTGTCGAGCGCGGTAGCCATGCCGATCTGCTGGAACACCGCGGCGTGTATGCTCAGCTACATAAGATGCAGTTTGGCCAATGATTGCGCGTATCTGGTCCGGTGAGTCGCCCGTATGGCGACTCTTGCTGCCGCTCTCCTTGCTCTATGGCCTGGTGAGCGGGCTGATTCGTCTCAGCTATCGGCTGGGGCTGAAGAAAGCCTGGCGAGCACCGGTTCCGGTGGCGGTGGTGGGGAATCTCACCGCCGGAGGCAACGGCAAAACGCCGGTGGTCATCTGGCTGGTGGAACAGCTCCAGCAGCGCGGTATTCGCGTTGGCGTTGTTTCCCGCGGCTATGGCGGGAAAGCAGCGAGCTATCCATTATTGCTCAGCAATGACACCAGTACCGCGGAAGCCGGCGATGAACCGGTACTCATTTTTCAACGCACCGGCGCGCCGGTTGCGGTCTCACCAGAGCGTCGTGATGCGGTACAGGCGCTGCTTCATGCACATGATTTGCAGCTCATCATCACCGATGATGGCCTGCAGCACTACAAACTGGCACGGGACAAAGAAATTGTCGTGATTGATGGCGAGCGCCGTTTTGGCAATGGCTGGTGGCTACCGGCCGGGCCGATGCGTGAACGCGCGTCACGTTTACGTAGCGTCGACGCCATCATTGTTAACGGCGGCGTCGCGCAGGCGGGGGAGATCCCCATGCAGCTGCGACCCGGACTGGCGGTGAATTTACGCAGCGGCGAACGGCGTGACGTGGCTTCTTTCGAGAATGTCGTTGCCATGGCCGGGATCGGCCATCCCCCGCGCTTTTTCGCCACGCTGGAAAGCTGCGGCGTCCTGCCGGTAAAAACCGTCGCGCTTGCCGATCACCAGGCATTGACTCAGGCGAGCGTTTCCGCCCTTGTGAACCCACAGCAAACGCTGCTGATGACCGAGAAAGATGCGGTGAAATGTCGCGGGTTTGCCGAATCAAACTGGTGGTATTTACCTGTCGACGCCATAATGACGGATGAACGCGCACAGCAGCTGCTGACGGAACTGGTGACGCTGGCGCAACGTTAGTTCTGCCACGCTCGCTTCAATAACGCTGTGCCGGAGTCCTTTACGGAGAACCTGCATGTCGGTATTACAACTGTCGCTTAAAGAAGCCCGTCATCTCCACCTTGCGGCGCAGGGATTGCTGAAGAAGCCCCGGCGACGTGCCCGCGCCAGCGATATTCTGCAAACTGTTCAGCAGATGTCCTTGCTGCAAATCGATACCATCAACGTCGTTGCCCGCAGCCCCTATCTTGTGCTTTTTAGCCGTCTTGGTCGCTATCCGCAAAGCTGGCTGGAGGACGCCCTGCGCAGCGGGGAGCTGATGGAATACTGGGCTCATGAAGCCTGTTTCCTGCCCCGTAGCGACTTTGCCCTGGTGCGCCACCGCATGCTGACGCCCGATGATATGGGCTGGAAGTATCACAAGGCGTGGATGACGGAACATGCGGACGATATTCAGCTGCTGCTGGAGCATATCGCGCAGAATGGTCCGGTTCGTTCGGCTGACTTTGAACATCCGCGCAAAGGCGCCAGCGGCTGGTGGGAATGGAAACCGCATAAGCGCCATCTGGAAGGCCTGTTTACCGCAGGTAAAGTGATGGTCGTGGAGCGGCGTAACTTTCAGCGGGTGTATGACCTGACGCATCGCGTGATGCCGCACTGGGACGATGAGCGCGATGCGCTGACGCAGCCGCAGGCGGAGGCGTTAATGCTGCGCAACAGTGCCCGGAGCCTCGGCATTTTTCGCCCCCAGTGGCTGGCTGATTACTATCGGCTCCGCCAGCCCGCTTTATCGACGCTGCTGGCGAACTGGCAGGAGGAAGGCATGGTGGTCCCGGTGAAGGTCGAGGAACTGGGCGACATGTGGCTCCACCACGAAGCGCTCGGGCAGCTGGAATCGGCGCCCGGCGGCAAACTTGCCGCCAGCCATAGCGCGGTGCTCTCGCCATTTGACCCGGTAGTCTGGGACCGTAAACGCGCTGAGCAACTCTTCAATTTTAGCTATCGCCTCGAGTGCTACACGCCGGCGCCGAAGCGTCAGTATGGCTACTTTGTTCTGCCGCTGCTGCACCAGGGAAAACTGGTGGGCAGAATGGACAGCAAGGTGCATCGGAAAACCGGAGTTCTGGAGGTTTTTTCGCTGTGGCTGGAAGAAGGGGTCAGGGTCACCTCGGGGCTGGAGAAAGGGTTGCACCGGGCGATTGAAGAGTTTGCTCTCTGGCAGTCGGCTCAACGTATAACCTTCGGTCGTTTGCCACCGGGGCTTTTCTCTGACCGTCAGCAGGGCTGGGAGATTTCCCCGGCTTGAACAAGGCCACACCCCGCTCAGCCTTTGCCGCAAACGGATCCCTGAGTTTGCCATCATGTGATATGCTGCTGCGGAATCTATTCGGTCCATCAGGAGGAATCATGGATCACCGTTTACTAGAAATCATCGCCTGTCCTGTCTGCAACGGTAAACTCTACTACAGCCAGGATAAGCAAGAGCTGATCTGCAAAATTGACAGCCTGGCCTTTCCTTTCCGTGAAGGCATTCCCGTCTTGCTGGAAACCGAAGCCCGCGCACTAGCCGTGGGAGAGAGCCATTCATGAGTTTCGTGGTCATCATTCCTGCGCGTTTTGCCTCCACGCGTCTGCCGGGCAAGCCTCTACAGGATATCAACGGTAAGCCGATGATCGTTCATGTTCTGGAGCGCGCGCGCGAATCCGGGGCCGATCGTATTATCGTCGCGACGGATCATGACGATGTTGCGCGTGCGGTCGAAGCTGCCGGCGGCGAAGTGTGCATGACCCGTGCGGACCATCAATCCGGGACCGAGCGTCTGGCCGAAGTTGTTGAAAAGTGCGGCTTCAGTGATGACACGATCATCGTTAATATCCAGGGCGATGAGCCGATGATCCCGCCGGCGATCGTACGCCAGGTGGCTGAGAATCTGGCGGCCAATACCTGCGGCATGGCAACGCTCGCCGTTCCGATTCACGACGCAGAGGAAGCATTTAATCCGAATGCTGTGAAAGTGGTGATGGATGCGCAGGGCTATGCGCTCTACTTCTCCCGCGCCACCATTCCGTGGGATCGCGATCGCTTTGCGCAATCACGCGAGACTATCGGTGATTCTCTGCTGCGTCATATCGGTATTTACGGTTATCGTGCCGGCTTTATCCGTCGTTACGTCAGCTGGGCGCCGAGTCCACTGGAACAGATCGAAATGCTGGAGCAGCTGCGGGTGCTGTGGTACGGCGAAAAAATCCATGTCGCGGTGGCCGAAGTTGTCCCGGGGACCGGTGTCGATACGCCAGAAGATCTGGAGCGCGTGCGCGCAGAGCTGCGTTAATCCGTTCATCCCCTCCGTCGTGAGGGGATATCCTCAAGCTATTTTTCCATACTTTTTCCCCAAATTTTTTGATCTCACCTGATGACATCCCTGCGGCTGGCGCTCATTATAAAACCAGTAGTATTCACAGGGGTAATCAGAGATGGAACAGCTGCGAACCGAACTTAGCCACCTGCTGGGAGAAAAACTGAGCCGCGTGGAGTGTATCAGCGAGAAACCCTGCTCGGCGCTGTGGTCGCTGTATGATGCGCAGGGAAACCCGCTGCCGCTGTTGGCGAGAAGCTTTACCACGCCCGGGGTTGCCCGCCAGCTGGCGTGGAAAATCTCCATGCTGGCGCGCAGCGGTACCGCGCGCATGCCGGTGGTCTATGGGGTGTTGACGCATGAAGAGCATCCAGGCCCGGACGTGTTGCTGATTGAGCGGCTGCGCGGAGTCTCTGCGGAAGCGCCGGCCCGTACGCCTGAGCGTTGGGAACAGCTGCAGGAGCAGATCGTGGAAGCTCTTCTGGCCTGGCACCGGCACGATAGCGGCGGCTGCGTCGGTATGGTGGACAGCACCCAGGAAAACCTGTGGCCGCACTGGTACCGCCAGCGGGTAGAGATGCTGTGGAGTACCCTTAATTTGTATCAGGATACCGGCCTGACGATGCAGGATAAACGGATTCTGTTCCGCGCCCGCGAGTGCCTTCCGGATTTATTGAAAGACTTTAATGATAACTGTGTGCTGGTCCACGGCAACTTCACGCTGCGCAGTATGCTGAAAGATGCGCGTAGCGATCAGCTGCTGGCGATGGTCGGGCCGGGCATGATGTTGTGGGCGCCGCGAGAATATGAACTGTTTCGCCTGTCCGACGGTGGGCAGGCGGAGCAGCTGCTGTGGCACTATCTACGCCGTGCGCCGGTGGCTGAATCTTTCCTGTGGCGACGCTGGCTCTATCTGCTGTGGGATGAGGTGGATAATCTCGTCAATACCGGGCGCTTTGACCGCGCCCGGTTTGACCTGGCCGCTAAATCAATCCTCCCCTGGCTCGCCTGAGCTGCCTTTTAACCATTGCCAGAGGCGTCCCAGCGTTTCGTAGCCGACGCGATCGCTGTGCATCAGCCAGACGGGAGAAGGGATCGCCTGTTCCCACGGATTGAGAGGTGACGCGATCGCCAGCTGATTGGCGGGCGCCGGCAGCGGGTTTAGCCCGACATGTTGGAAGAAAATCATCGCCCGGGGTAAATGCGATGCGGAAGTTACCAGCAGGAACGGCGCATCGCCGATGGCCTGTTTCACCGCCTCGGCTTCCTCTTCGGTATCTTTGGGTTTATCCAGAACGATAATTTCGCTGCGCGGTATCCCCAGACTCTCCGCAACTCTGGCGCCGGCTTCTGCCGTGCTGACGGGATTCGTCTTCGCCGCTGCGCCGGTAAAGATGAGTTTCGCGCCCGGATTCTCATACCACAGGCGGATTCCCTCCGTCAGCCGCGGCAGGCTGTTGTTGATGAGATTTGAACTGGGCGCCCACTCCGGATTCCAGGTGTAGCCCCCGCCAAGTACGACGACGTACTGCACGCGCTCTGCATTGCGCCACGTCGGGTATTTATCTTCGATTGGTTTGAGCAAACTATCGGCTACCGGTTGCAGGCTCAACAGCAGCAACAGCAGCCAGCTGAGGCTGACGCAGAGCTTGCCGGTACGCTGGAAACGGCTAAACCACAGTAACGCGATGCCGACCGCCATCAGCAACAGCAGCAGGGGAAGCGGCAGCATCATGCCGCCTAAATACTTTTTCAGTGTAAAAAGCATGCCAGATGGGTCCTTTTTTAACCATATAACCAAAGTTATGTCCGGATCTTATAACAGATCGCTTCATTCTCAGCGTGGGTATGACAAAATAGCGGCTTTGTGTTGGCAGGTGGATCCGTCCGTGAAAGATCGTAATTTCGATGACATGGCTGAAAAGTTTTCGCGCAATATTTACGGCACCACCAAGGGTGAACTGCGTCAGGCCATTCTGTGGCAGGATCTGCAACCGCTGTTGAGCCAGCTGGGGCCAGGGCCGCTTCGGGTTCTTGACGCGGGCGGCGGCGAAGGGCAAACGGCGGTAAAAGTCGCGGAAATGGGCCACCATGTGACGTTATGCGATCTTTCGGCTGAAATGGTGGCGCGCGCCCGGCAGGCTGCTGCCGATAAAGGTGTGATCGACAACATGCATTTTGTACAATGCGCCGCTCAGGATATTGCGCAGCATTTGGAAAGCCCGGTCGATCTGATACTGTTTCATGCGGTGCTGGAGTGGGTGGCCGAGCCGCAGGAGATGCTACGTACGCTGTGGTCGGTTTTACGACCCGGCGGTGCGTTATCGTTAATGTTCTACAATGCTAACGGTCTGTTGATGCATAACATGGTCGTCGGGAACTTCGACTACGTACAACTCGGCATGCCGAAAAAGAAAAAACGTACGCTGTCGCCGGACTATCCGCGTTCCCCGCAGCAGGTTTATGGCTGGCTGGAAGAGCAGGGCTGGCACATTACCGGTAAGACCGGCGTGCGGGTGTTTCATGATTATCTGCGTGAAAAACGCAAACAGCGCGACAATTTTGCGGCGCTGCTGGAGCTGGAGACGCGCTACTGTCGCCAGGAGCCGTATATCAGCCTGGGTCGCTACATTCATGTCACAGCGCTTAAGCCGCAGATGCAAGGATAAACTATGAGTGAATTTTCCCAGACAGTCCCCGAACTGGTTGCCTGGGCCAGAAAAAATGATTTTTCTATTTCGCTGCCGGTAGACAGACTCTCGTTTCTGCTGGCGGTTGCTACGCTGAACGGCGAGCGGCTCGAAGGGGAAATGACCGAGGGAGAACTGGTGGATGCGTTCCGCCACGTCAGTGATGCGTTTGAGCAGACCAGCGAAACCATCAGCCAGCGCGCCAATAATGCGATCAACGATATGGTGCGCCAACGTCTGCTGAACCGCTTTACCAGCGAAATCACGGAAGGCAACGCGATTTATCGCCTGACGCCGTTGGGTATCGGTATTACCGACTACTATATTCGGCAACGCGAATTTTCCACTCTGCGTCTGTCGATGCAGCTGTCGATCGTCGCCGGCGAGCTCAAGCGCGCAGCCGACTCGGCAGAAGAGGGCGGCGATGAGTTTCACTGGCATCGCAACGTCTTTGCGCCGCTGAAATATTCGGTTGCTGAGATTTTCGACAGTATCGATCTGACGCAGCGCATCATGGATGAGCAGCAGCAGCTGGTCAAAGATGATATCGCTCAGCTGCTGAACAAAGACTGGCGCGCGGCGATCTCCAGCTGTGAGCTGCTGCTGTCAGAAACCTCCGGCACCCTGCGCGAGCTGCAGGATACGCTGGATGCCGCAGGCGATAAGCTGCAGGCAAATCTGCTGAGAATTCAGGATGCGACAATTGCACGCGACGACCTGCATTTTGTCGACCGCTTAGTCTTCGATCTGCAAAGTAAACTGGACCGTATCGTCAGCTGGGGGCAGCAGGCTATCGACCTGTGGATCGGTTACGATCGCCATGTGCACAAATTTATCCGTACCGCTATCGATATGGATAAAAACCGTGTCTTCGCCCAGCGTCTGCGTCAGTCGATCCAGACCTACTTTGACGCCCCGTGGGCGTTGACTCACGCCAGCGCCGATCGTCTGCTGGATATGCGCGATGAAGAGATGGCGCTGCGTGACGAAGAGGTCACCGGGGAGCTCCCGGCGGATCTGGAATACGAAGAGTTTAACGAAATTCGCGAGCAGCTCGCCGCGCTGATTGAAGCGCAGCTGGTGGTTTACAAAGACAAAGGCGTCCCGCTGGACCTTGGTCTGGTGGTGCGCGAATATCTGGCGCAGTATCCGCGAGCTCGCCATTTTGATGTGGCGCGAATCGTCGTCGATCAGGCGGTACGCCTGGGCGTCGCACAAGCAGATTTCACCGGACTGCCGGCAAAATGGCAGCCGATTAATGATTACGGAGCCAAGGTACAGGCGCATGTCATCGACAAATATTGAACAAGTGATGCCAGTTAAACTGGCGCTGGCGTTGGGCAATCCGTTATTTCCGGCGCTGGATAGCGCCCTGCGAGCAGGCCGCCATATCGGCCTGGACGAACTGGATAATCACGCATTTTTGATGGATTTCCAGGATTACCTGGAAGAGTTTTACGCGCGTTATAACGTTGAGCTGATTCGCGCGCCGGAAGGGTTTTTCTATCTGCGCCCGCGCTCCACGACGCTGATTCCGCGCTCGGTGCTCTCCGAGCTGGATATGATGGTCGGCAAAATTCTTTGCTACCTCTATCTCAGCCCGGAACGGCTGGCCAACGAAGGGATCTTTACCCAGCAGGAGCTTTACGACGAGCTTCTGACCCTGGCGGACGAGGCTAAACTGCTGAAGCTGGTGAACAACCGTTCTACCGGGTCCGATCTCGACCGCCAGAAGCTGCAGGAAAAAATGCGCGCGTCGCTCAACCGTCTGCGCCGCCTGGGCATGGTCTGGTTTATGGGCCATGACAGCAGCAAATTTCGTATCACCGAGTCGGTCTTCCGCTTCGGTGCTGACGTTCGCGTCGGCGACGATCCGCGTGAGGCACAGCTGCGCATGATTCGCGACGGCGAAGCGATGGCGCTGGAAAACCATCTGCGGCTCCATGACGAGAATGAAGAGAATCAGCCGGATAGCGGGGAGGAAGAGTAATGATAGAACGCGGTAAATTTCGCTCGCTGACGCTGGTTAACTGGAACGGTTTTTTTGCCCGCACCTTTGATCTGGATGAGCTGGTCACCACCCTCTCCGGCGGCAACGGCGCCGGGAAATCGACCACCATGGCGGCTTTCGTCACGGCGCTGATTCCGGATCTGACCCTGCTGCACTTCCGTAACACCACCGAAGCGGGTGCCACCAGCGGTTCGCGCGATAAAGGTCTGCACGGGAAGCTGCGGGCCGGGGTGTGTTATTCGGTACTGGACGTGGTCAACTCGCACCACCAGCGCGTGGTCGTGGGCGTGCGCCTGCAGCAGATCGCCGGTCGCGATCGTAAAGTGGATATCAAGCCGTTTGCTATCCAGGGACTGCCGATGTCCATTCAGCCGACCCAGCTGTTGACGGAAACCCTTAACGAGCGCCAGGCGCGCGTGCTGAGCCTCAACGAGCTGAAAGACAAGCTTGAAGAGATGGAAGGGGTGCAGTTCAAGCAGTTCAACTCGATAACCGATTATCACTCGCTGATGTTCGATCTGGGTGTTGTCGCGCGTCGTCTGCGTTCGGCCTCCGACCGCAGCAAATACTATCGCCTGATTGAAGCCTCGCTGTACGGCGGGATCTCCAACACCATTACCCGCTCGCTGCGCGACTACCTGCTGCCGGAAAACAGCGGCGTGCGTAAAGCGTTCCAGGATATGGAAGCCGCGCTGCGCGAAAACCGCATGACGCTCGAAGCCATTCGCGTCACCCAGTCCGATCGCGACCTGTTTAAACACCTGATCAGCGAAGCGACGAACTATGTTGCGGCGGACTATATGCGTCACGCCAACGAACGTCGCGTGCATCTGGACAAAGCGCTGGAGTATCGTCGCGATCTCTTTACCTCGCGGGCGCAGCTGGCGGCAGAGCAGTATAAGCACGTCGATATGGCCCGTGAACTGCAGGAACATAACGGCGCTGAAGGCGATCTGGAAGCCGATTATCAGGCGGCCAGCGACCACCTGAATCTGGTTCAAACCGCGCTGCGCCAGCAGGAAAAAATCGAGCGCTATGAAGCGGATCTCGATGAACTGCAGATTCGTCTTGAAGAGCAGAATGAAGTCGTCGCCGAAGCGACCGATTTGCAGGAAGAGAACGAAGCCCGCGCAGAGGCCGCTGAACTGGAAGTGGATGAGCTGAAAAGCCAGCTCGCCGACTACCAGCAGGCGCTGGATGTGCAGCAGACCCGTGCCATTCAGTACAACCAGGCGCTGCAGGCGCTGGAACGTGCGAAGGCGCTGTGTCATTTACCGGATTTAACGCCGGAAAGCGCCGACGAATGGCTGGAAACATTCCAGGCCAAAGAGCAAGAAGCGACGGAAAAAATGCTGTCGCTGGAACAAAAAATGAGCGTGGCGCAGACCGCCCACGGTCAGTTTGAGCAGGCTTACCAGCTGGTGGCGGCCATCAACGGCCCGCTGGCGCGTAATGAGGCCTGGGACGTGGCGCGCGAGCTGCTGCGCGATGGCGTCAATCAGCGTCACCTCGCCGGGCAGGCACAAGGGTTGCGCAGCCGTCTGACCGAGCTGGAACAACGTCTGCGCGAGCAGCAGGATGCCGAACGCCAGCTGAGTGAATTCTGCAAGCGTCAGGGTAAACGCTACGAGATCGACGATCTGGAAGCGCTGCATCAGGAGCTGGAAGCGCGCATCGCCTCCTTGTCCGACAGCGTCTCTTCTGCCAGTGAACAGCGCATGAACCTGCGTCAGGAACTGGAGCAGCTGCAGTCGCGCACTCAGTCTCTGCTGCGTCGGGCGCCGATCTGGCTGGCCGCGCAAAATAGCCTCAACCAGCTCTGCGAGCAGAGCGGTGAGCAGTTTGAATCAAGCCAGGATGTCACTGAATATCTCCAGCAGCTGCTGGAGCGCGAGCGCGAAGCCATCGTCGAACGTGACGAAGTGGGCGCCCGTAAACGCGCCATCGACGAAGAGATCGAGCGCCTCAGCCAGCCGGGAGGGTCTGAAGATCCCCGTCTGAACGCCTTGGCTGAACGTTTTGGTGGCGTACTGCTGTCGGAAATTTATGACGATGTCAGCCTTGAAGACGCCCCGTACTTTTCCGCGCTGTATGGCCCGTCGCGTCACGCGATCGTGGTACCCAATCTGGCGCAGATCGCCGAACAGCTGGAAGGGCTGGAAGATTGCCCGGAAGATCTCTATCTGATCGAGGGCGATCCGCAATCCTTCGATGACAGCGTATTCAGCGTCGATGAGCTGGAAAAAGCGGTTGTCGTTAAGGTAGCCGATCGCCAGTGGCGCTACTCGCGTTTCCCGACCCTGCCGCTGTTTGGCCGCGCCGCGCGTGAAAGCCGCATCGAGAGTCTGCATGCCGAGCGTGAGGATCTGTCAGAGCGTTTTGCGACCCTCTCTTTTGACGTGCAGAAAACGCAGCGTCAGCATCAGGCCTTCAGCCGCTTTATCGGCAGCCACCTGGCCGTCGCGTTTGAAGACGATCCGGAAGAAGAGATCCGTAAGCTCAACAGCCGCCGCGGCGAGCTGGAGCGCGCGCTCAGCGCGCACGAAAGCGACAACCAGCAGAACCGGGTGCAGTTTGAGCAGGCGAAAGAGGGGGTTTCCGCCCTTAACCGCCTGCTGCCGCGCCTTAACCTGCTGGCGGACGATACGCTGGCCGACCGCGTTGACGAAATTCAGGAACGGCTGGATGAAGCCCAGGAAGCGGCGCGCTTTATTCAACAGTATGGCAATCAGCTGGCGAAACTGGAGCCGATCGTTTCCGTCCTGCAGAGCGACCCGGAACAGTTTGAACAGCTGAAAGAAGACTATGCCTATGCGCAGCAGATGCAGCGCGATGCACGGCAGCAGGCGTTTGCGCTGAGCGAAGTGGTTCAGCGTCGTGCCCACTTCAGCTATTCCGATTCGGCGGAAATGCTGAACGGCAACAGCGATCTCAATGAAAAACTGCGTCAGCGCCTGGAGCAGGCGGAGGCTGAACGCAGCCGCGCCCGCGACGCGATGCGTACCCATTCCGCGCAGCTGAACCAGTACAATCAGGTGCTGGCGTCGCTGAAAAGCTCCTTTGATACCAAAAAAGAGCTGCTGAGCGATCTGTACAAAGAGCTGCAGGATATCGGCGTACGCGCCGACAGCGGTGCGGAAGAGCGTGCGCGTGCGCGCCGCGATCAGCTGCATACGCAGTTAAGCAACAACCGCTCACGCCGGAATCAGCTGGAAAAAGCGCTGACTTTCTGTGAAGCCGAAATGGACAACCTGACCCGCAGGCTGCGTAAACTTGAGCGCGACTACTGCGAAATGCGTGAGCAGGTAGTGAGCGCCAAGGCGGGCTGGTGTGCGGTTATGCGGCTGGTGAAAGATAACGGGGTCGAACGTCGTCTGCATCGCCGCGAGCTGGCCTACCTCTCCGCTGACGAGCTACGCTCGATGTCGGATAAAGCGCTGGGTGCGCTGCGTCTGGCCGTATCGGATAACGAACATCTGCGCGATGTGCTGCGTGTTTCCGAGGATCCGAAACGTCCTGAACGTAAAATTCAGTTCTTTGTCGCTGTCTACCAGCATCTGCGCGAGCGTATCCGTCAGGATATTATCCGCACCGACGACCCGGTAGAAGCGATTGAACAGATGGAAATCGAACTGAGCCGTCTGACGGAAGAGTTGACCAACCGCGAGCAGAAGCTGGCCATCAGCTCCCGCAGCGTGGCCAACATTATTCGCAAAACGATCCAGCGCGAGCAGAACCGCATCCGGATGCTCAACCAGGGGCTGCAAAGCGTCTCCTTCGGCCAGGTCAACAGCGTGCGCTTGAATGTCAACGTGCGGGAAACCCACTCGACGCTGCTTGATGTGCTGTCCGAACAGCACGAGCAGCATCAGGATCTGTTTAACAGCAACCGCCTGAGCTTCTCGGAAGCGCTGGCGAAGCTGTATCAGCGTCTGAACCCGCAGATCGATATGGGGCAACGCACGCCGCAGACCATCGGCGAAGAGCTGCTCGACTACCGCAACTATCTGGAGATGGAAGTGGAAGTCAACCGCGGCTCCGACGGCTGGCTGCGCGCAGAATCCGGCGCGCTGTCCACCGGGGAAGCTATCGGTACCGGGATGTCGATTCTGGTGATGGTAGTACAGAGCTGGGAAGATGAGTCTCGTCGCCTGCGCGGCAAAGACCTGTCGCCGTGCCGTCTGCTGTTCCTTGATGAAGCGGCGCGTCTCGATGCCCGCTCTATCGCCACGCTGTTCGAGCTGTGCGAACGTCTGGAGATGCAGCTGATTATCGCGGCGCCGGAAAACATCAGCCCGGAAAAAGGCACCACCTATAAGCTAGTGCGTAAAGTGTTTAATAATCACGAACACGTCCACGTTGTCGGGCTGCGCGGCTTTGCCGCACAGTTGCCGGAAACGCTGCCTGGAACGGCGGATGCCTCTTAGCGGTCATCGATCGATAGATAAAAGGGCGACTTGATGTCGCCCTTTTTGTTATCGGATTCGCTAAGTTAACGCTTTATAATCTTTAAACTTCTTTACATTTGGGGAGGCAAAAGCTTTTGCGCCTCTATATACTGAGAGTAAAACCCGTTTTTACGGGCGGCAATGTGACAACAGGGGGCAAGGGATGTTGCTAAAAAAACGCTATGGTCGTCAATTGTCAGCGCTGAGTTTGAGCCTGGCATTTGCATTTGCTCCACTGTTTAATGCCCAGGCCGAAGAGCCTGAAATCGTACCCACAGACAGTTCTGCGACGATGGGGGAGCTGTCGTCTGCGCTTACCCAGAGCGATGGTCAGTCCGCGACGGTCGCGAAAATGGCCGGGGAACAGCCGCTGGCTGCCGGCGCCGCAGAAAAAAGTCGCGCCGCGATAACGGCACAGCTGCCGGCCGGCTATCAGCCCGTGTTTATGAACCCGCTGGTGTCGCTCTATGCGGCCAGAGATATGAAGCCGATGTGGGAGAACCGCGGGGCGGTTCAGGCTTTCCAGCAGCAGCTGGCTGAGGTCGCCATCGCCGGTTTTCAACCGCAATTTACCACCTGGGTAAGTCTGTTGACCGATCCGGCGGTAAGCGGTATGGCTCGCGACATCGTGCTCTCCGACGCCATGATGGGATACCTGCATTTTATCAGCGGTATTCCGGTGCAGGGGAACCGTTGGCTGTACGGAACGAAGCCGTACACCATGGCGACCCCGCCGCTGTCGGTAATTAACCAGTGGCAGCTGGCGCTGGATAATGGCTCTCTGGTGCCGTTTATTGCCGGACTGGCGCCGAAGCATCCGCAGTATGAGGCGATGCATCGGGCGCTGCTGGCGCTGGTGGCCGATTCCCGTCCGTGGCCGCAGCTGACCAGCAACGCGTCGCTACGTCCGGGAGAGTGGAGTAACGACATTGGCGCGCTGCGCGAAATTTTACAGCGCAACGGTATGCTTGATGATTCTGCGAAAATTGCTCTGCCGGGGGATGTTGTCAGTCCATCTGCCGGGAAGAAGAGTAAAACCGCGGCGCGCGGCGTCTACGATCGCCAGCTTGTTGAGGGCGTTAAGCGCTTCCAGGCCTGGCAGGGGCTGGGCGCCGATGGCGTGATTGGTCAATCCACCCGTGACTGGCTCAACGTTTCCGCGGCCCAGCGCGCCGGCGTGCTGGCGCTGAACATTCAGCGCTTGCGTCTGCTGCCGGGAAAACTGTCTACCGGCATCATGGTCAATATTCCGGCCTTCTCGCTGGTCTATTACCAGGATGGCAGCCAGGTGCTGGCATCGCGAGTGATTGTCGGGCGGCCGGATCGTAAAACGCCGATGATGAGCAGCGCGCTAAACAACGTGGTGGTTAACCCGCCGTGGAACGTACCGCCAACGCTGGCGCGCAAAGATATCCTGCCGAAGGTGCGTAACGATCCGGGCTATCTTGAGCAGCATGGTTACACCGTGATGCGCGGCTGGAACAGCAAAGAGGCTATCGACCCGTATCGGGTTGACTGGTCGACGATCACCGAAAACAATCTGCCGTTCCGTTTTCAGCAGGCGCCTGGCGCGCGTAACTCATTGGGGCGCTATAAGTTTAATATGCCCAGCTCCGATGCTATCTATCTGCACGATACGCCGAACCACAATCTGTTCCAGAAAGACGTGCGGGCCTTAAGCTCCGGCTGCGTGCGGGTCAACAAAGCCTCGGAGCTGGCGAATATGCTGCTGCAGGATGCCGGCTGGAACGACACGCGGATTTCCGATGCGCTCAAGCAGGGCGATACCCGCTATGTCAATATCCGCCAGAATATCCCGGTCAATCTCTATTACTTGACCGCCTTCGTCGATGCGGATGGCCGCATGCAATATCGCACAGATATTTACAATTACGATCTCACCGCGCGATCTGGCGCACAAATTCTGGCGAAAGCAGAACAATTAATCAGGTAAATGAAGTAGTTCAACGAATTTCGTTGTCCTAACTCTCAGTGAAAACAGGCCCTGTTCCTCTACAGGGCCCGTATTTACTGGGGTTAGGCTACCTTGACGTTGGCAATAATGCCCGGTAAGGTGCCTTTCGTGCGCCAGAAGTGCATATATTCGATTCATTTACTTGTAGACCTGATTATCATGGACAAATTTGACGCTAATCGCCGCAAATTGCTGGCGTTAGGTGGGGCTGCGCTCGGTGCTGCCGCCATTCTGCCTGCGCCGGCATTTGCTACCCTCTCGACCCCCCGACCGCGTATTCTGACGTTGAATAACCTGCATACTGGTGAATCACTCAAGGCGGAGTTTTTCGATGGCAGAGGCTATATTCAGGATGAATTAGCAAGGCTTAACCATTTTTTCCGTGATTTTCGCGCGAATAAAATTAAGCCAATCGATCCGAGTTTGTTTGATCAACTCTATCGTCTGCAGGGATTACTTGGTACCAATAAACCTGTTCAGCTTATCTCAGGCTATCGTTCCCTTGATACCAATGACGAGCTCCGTGCACGAAGCCGTGGTGTGGCGAAACATAGCTATCACACCAAGGGACAGGCAATGGATTTCCACATAGAAGGCATTTCGTTAAGCAATGTTCGCAAAGCGGCGTTATCTATGGGCGCAGGTGGTGTAGGATACTACCCACGTAGCAACTTTGTGCATATTGATACCGGTCCGGTCAGGCACTGGTAACGAAAGGAGCATCATGAACTATCGTATTATTCCGGTTACCGCGTTCGCTCAGAACTGTTCTTTAATCTGGTGCGAGCAAACCCGGCTCGCCGCGTTGGTCGATCCCGGCGGTGACGCTGAGCGAATCAAACAGGAAGTTGCGGCAGCAGGCGTCAGCCTGATGCAGATTTTGCTCACCCACGGTCATCTCGATCACGTTGGTGCGGCGGCCGAACTGG
This sequence comes from Klebsiella sp. YJ, assembly GCF_002108615.1. Classification (NCBI taxonomy): domain Bacteria; kingdom Pseudomonadati; phylum Pseudomonadota; class Gammaproteobacteria; order Enterobacterales; family Enterobacteriaceae; genus Klebsiella; species Klebsiella sp. YJ. The sequence goes on along the minus strand of NZ_MTEG01000002.1, from coordinate 50,218 downwards.
CACAACACTATGGCGTGCCGATTATCGGACCGGAAAAAGAAGATGAGTTCTGGCTGGAAGGTCTGCCGGCGCAAAGCCGGATGTTTGGTCTGGAGGATTGCCAGCCGTTGCAGCCGGACCGCTGGCTCAATGAAGGCGACGTCGTCAGCGTGGGGAACATTTCTCTGCAGGTGCTGCACTGTCCCGGGCATACGCCAGGACACGTGGTCTTTTTTGATGATGCTTCCCGGCTGCTGATTTCCGGCGATGTGATTTTTAAAGGTGGCGTTGGGCGCAGCGATTTCCCACGCGGCGATCACGGTCAGCTGATTGATGCGATTAAACGTAAGTTATTGCCTTTGGGTGATGACGTGACGTTTATTCCCGGTCACGGGCCGATGTCGACGCTGGGCTATGAGCGTCTGCACAATCCTTTCCTGCAGGATGAAATGCCCGTCTGGTAATCACCGTGACGGGATATAAAAAAGGCCGCGGAAGCGGCCTTTTTTTGTCGGCTGCGAGATTACAGCACGGCGACAATCGCTTCACACAGTGGCGCCATATTATCTGGCGTCATGCCCGCAACGTTAATACGTCCGGAAGCCACGGCGTAAACCGCGAACTCTTCACGCAGACGCAGCACCTGCTCTTTGGTCAGGCCGCTGAACGAGAACATGCCGTTTTGCTTGATGATGAAAGAGAAGTCGCGGCTGGCCCCTTTTTCCTGCAGGGTATTGACGAACAGCAGACGCATACGCTGAATACGCTGGCGCATATCGGTCAGCTCTTGTTCCCAGATAGCACGCAGTGCATCGTTGCTGAGAATCGTCGCCACCACCGACGCACCGTGCGCAGGCGGGTTGGAGTAGTTCGCACGAATCGCCGACTTCATCTGAGTGAAGGCGCGGTCAACGGTTTCGGCATCTGCCGCAACCAGCGTGCAGGCACCCACGCGTTCGTTGTACAGGCCAAAGTTCTTCGAGTAGGAGCTCGCAACCAGCAGCTCTTTATGCAGCGCAACGAACGCGCGCAGACCTTCGGCATCTTCTTCCAGACCACGGGCAAAGCCCTGGTAGGCGAAGTCGAACAGCGGCAGCCAGCCTTTTTCAACGGACAGTTGCGCCAGCTGCTGCCACTGCTCCAGCGTAGGATCGATACCGGTTGGGTTATGGCAGCAGCCATGGAACAGAACCACGTCACCCGCCTGGGCTTCATTGAGGCTTGCCAGCATACCGTCGAAGTCGAGGGTATGGTTGGCCGCATCGTAATAGGCATATTCGCGAACTTCCAGACCTGCGGAATTAAAGACGCTTTTGTGGTTCGGCCAGCTCGGGTTGCTTACCCAGACGCGTTTTACTGCGGTGTTCTTCGCCAGGAAGTCAGCGGCAACGCGCAGGGCGCCGGTGCCGCCAGGGGTTTGGGCGGTACGTGCGCGCTTATCGCTGATGATGGCGCTTCCTTTACCGAACAGCAGTTCCTGGGTGCAGCGACCAAATTCCGCAATACCGTCGATACCCAGATAGTTTTTTGTGGTTTCATTTTCCAGCAGATACTGTTCTGCTTTTTTAACGCTGGTCAGGACCGGGGTTTTACCCGTTTCATCTTTGTAAACACCAATCCCGAGGTTAATTTTAGTCGGGCGGTCATCGGCACGAAACAGATCGGCCAGGCCTAAAATGGGGTCGGCAGGGGCGGCAGTAATGTTCTCAAACATGACGAGGTTCCATTGTGATTACTGAGGGGATTTCGCTATCAGGGTAACGGGAGATTTACAAATTGCCAACCGTTTGCGACAAAAAGCGAGAAGGTTTTCGAAAGTTACGATCTTTATCTTAGTAATGTAGAAAAGCAGGACCGAAGTCCTGCTTTTTAGGCATATCACGAAGGGGTGTACTGATTAGAACTGGTAAACGATACCGACTGCAGCCTGGTCATCGGTGGCCACTTTAGCGGTTTCGGTATAGCTGTTGTCGTCCAGCAGGTTGAATTTGTATGCTGCGTAGACGTTCATGTTCTTGTTGAAGTAGTACCAGGTACCCACTTCGATGTATTTAACCAGGTCAGCATCGCCGCCGGAGAAACCGGTACGGCCCTGCAGGTTTTTACCTTTAGTCTGAACGTAGCCGATGGACGGACGCAGACCGAAGTCGAACTGATACTGAGCAACGGCTTCGAAGTTCTGAGTTTTGCCAGCGAAGTAGTTCGCCTGGTTTTCCGGGGTCATGTTGTAGGTCTGAGAGTACATGACTGCTGCGTAGATGTTGTTGGCATCGTACTTAGCGGAGGTTGCCCATGCTTCAGCTTTGTCGCCGTTACCGTCAGCTTTCTGTGCGACGCTGCGGTTAGAAGAGGCGTAACCTGCAGACAGCGCGACACCGTTGTCAAATGCATAGGTCGCAGAGGTGCTGACGCCGTCGCCGTTTTGTTTCTGGATAGCACGGCTGCTGTCGTTTTTACCCTGGTACTGCAGCGCGAAGCTCAGACCGTCAACCAGACCAAAGAAGTCAGAGTTACGGTAGGTCGCTACGCCGTTGGTACGACCGGTCATGAAGTTGTCGGTGTAGTTCCAGCCGTCGCCGCCCCACTCAACCAGCATATCGGTTGCGGATTCAACGTCGTAGATAGCACCGTAGTTACGGCCGTAGTCGAATGAACCGTATTCACCCGCTTTCAGACCCGCGAAGGCCAGACGAGTTTTGGTACCCTGGGAACCTTCAACGTTGGACGCATCCATGTTGTATTCCCACTGGCCGTAACCGGTCAGCTGATCGTTGATCTGGGTTTCGCCTTTCAGGCCGATACGTGCATAGGTGGTGTCGCTGCTGTTGGTGTCACCATTGGTGGTCCAGACGTGCTCACCAACCATTTTCCCGTAGAAGTCCAGTTTGTTGCCGTTTTTGTTATAGATTTCTGCAGCGTTAGCTGCGCCGGCTACCAGCAGGGCAGGGATTACCACTGCCAGAATATTGCGCTTCATCATTATTTATTACCCTCATTAATATTTTTTATATGAACACTTGCCACTGCCGCCAATAAATTCCGTCAATAAAAATTTACAGAACTATTGATGATAGTTTGGTGTCTGAAGGCATCTTTCCATCCGCGCCAGCGTTTCGCTAGCCGGAAAATGCTACCAATGTCGCATATGAGTAACAATAAGAAAAAGTATGTAACTAAATGTGTATTTTCTGGAACTTTGTGAACTCAATCAAAATTCCGTTCCACTTTGCTCGTAAAACAAACAGACTATATATATCTATATGAATTAATTATGATTAATTTAGATAAAGACCCATTTGTGCATTTTATGTCTGCATTTCGCTTTTTTTTCGCTCAGCATTTGTCTTTACATCTTGTGCTGCGCGAGGTTAAAAAATGAACAAAATTATCAGGCATTTCGTCGATGAATGAACATAAGGTGCGGTTTGCGGGATGAGAAGAAGTCGTAATAGTGAGTAACATAAATGTGAACTGGAAGGGTTGATGTTTAAATTTCTTGATATTCATTAACAGAGCCTGACATAAAAAAAGGCCAGCTTACGCTGGCCTTCGGCAATGATAAGAAAAATTAATCAGAATGTGGCGTTGCGTGGAGTCCGCGGGAACGGGATCACATCACGCACGTTTTGTACGCCGGTGACATAGGCGATCAGACGCTCAAAGCCCAGGCCAAAGCCGGAGTGCGGTACGGTGCCGTAACGACGCAGGTCGCGGTACCACCAGTAGTCTTCTTTATTAAGACCCATCTCCGCCATACGCGCGTCAAGCACATCCAGGCGCTCTTCACGCTGGGAACCCCCGATGATTTCACCGATGCCAGGCGCCAGAACGTCCATGGCGGCGACGGTTTTACCGTCTTCATTAAGGCGCATATAGAACGCCTTAATGTCTTTCGGATAGTTTTTCACGACGACCGGCGCTTTGAAGTGTTCTTCAGCCAGGTAGCGCTCGTGCTCGGAAGAGAGGTCCACGCCCCAGTAAACCGGGTTTTCAAACTGCTTACCGCAGTTTTCCAGAATGGTGACGGCGTCGGTGTAATCGACCTGAGCGAAGTCGGCATCAATAAAGCGCTCCAGGCGGGAAACGGCTTCTTTGTCCACGCGCTCGGCAAAGAACTTCATATCGTCCGCGCGTTCTTCCAGTACCGCCTTGAAGACGTATTTCAGCATGGCTTCCGCCAGGCCTGCGACGTCGTTCAGGTTGGCAAACGCGACTTCCGGTTCCAGCATCCAGAACTCCGCGAGGTGGCGGCTGGTGTTGGAGTTTTCGGCGCGGAAGGTTGGGCCAAAGGTGTAGATTTTAGACAGCGCACAGGCATAGGTCTCACCGTTCAACTGGCCGGATACGGTCAGGAACGACTCTTTACCAAAGAAGTCTTTATCGAAATCTACTTTGCCCTGATCGTTACGCGGCAGGTTTTCCAGATCCAGCGTAGAGACACGGAACATTTCACCCGCGCCCTCGGTATCGGAGGCGGTAATCAGCGGCGTGGAAACCCAGAAGAAGCCCTGCTCATCAAAGAAGCGATGCAGCGCTTGTGCCAGGGTATGACGCACGCGGGCGACCGCGCCAATCAGGTTGGTACGCGGACGCAGGTGCGCAACTTCACGCAGATACTCGATGCTGTGACGCTTAGCGGCCATCGGATAGGTATCCGGATCTTCTACCCAACCTGTCACTTCAACGTGGCTGGCCTGGATTTCAAAACTTTGACCCTGGCCTTGAGATGCCACGATTTTACCCGTAATGACGACCGAGCAGCCGGTGGTCAGGCGCAGCACTTCCTGATTGTAATTGGGCAGAGAATTATTAATAACGGCCTGTACAGGATCAAAGCAGGAACCGTCATAGACGGCCAGGAAGGAAAAGCCAGCTTTTGAATCTCGGCGGGTACGTACCCATCCGCGCACGGTGACTTCGCTGTCAACGGCAACACGGCCCTGGAGTACGTCGGCTACAGGCACAACGCTCATAATAGTCTCTCTATTCGTAGTCCAATAAAAAAATCTGTTTCCCCCGATAATGGGGGATATCTATGTTACCTGTCATCTTCCATCAGACAAGCAGATTTCGCACCATCAAGGGGAGTTTTCGGAAATAAATAAAGAACAAGGAGCCAGAGCGGCTCCTTGCGATGATGAATGTGGTGATTAACTGGCCTTTTTCACCGGCGGAAGGTCAAAGGCTTTACGCAGTGCCCGGACAAACGCCTTGTCGTGGCAGATAGTTTTCCCCGGGCTGTCGGAGAGTTTCGCGACCGGCTTACCGTTACATTCCACCAGCTTTATCACGATGTTTAGCGGTTTAACCTGCGGAATGTCGCAGGTTAAACGCGTACCAATGCCGAAGCTCAGATTGACCCGCGAAGAGAAGTGGCGATAGAGATCGACGGCTTTTGCCAGATCGAGGTTATCGGAAAAGACCAGCACTTTACTCATGGGGTCGATCCCCAGCTTCTGGTAATGCGCGATGGCTTTTTCGCCCCACTCGACAGGATCGCCGGAATCGTGGCGCAGCCCCTGGTAGCGGCTGGCAAACTCCGGGCCGAAATCGCGCAGGAAAGCGTCCATGGTAATGCAGTCGGTGAGGGCGATGCCGAGTTTGTCAGGATACTCTTCCAGCCAGGCTGCCAGCGCCGCGCGCTGGCTGTTGGCTAAACTGGGGCTGATTTGCTGATGCGCCTGGAACCATTCATGCGCCTGAGTGCCCATTGGCGTCAGATGAAGACGGCGAGCCAGATCGTAGTTGCTGGTACCGATAAACCACGGCTCCTGCTGCAGACGTTCGACGATGGCCTGCTGCACTTCACGCGAGAAGCGACGGCGGGTGCCGAAGTCCATCAGACGGAAGTGGCTGAGATCGAGGTCGGCGGTGAGTTGCGCAAAATCAGCCAGCTTGTGTTCGAGGGTTTCCAGCGCTAAATCGACGCTGATTTCCGGCGAGCGATAATGATGGACCAGCTCGCTAATCACCGCCAGCAGCGGAACTTCCCACATGATGACTTCACGCCATGGGCCGGACAGGCGAATATTCAGCTTGCCGTTTTCATTGTTGACGGTGACCTGGCCCGGGTCATAACGGAAGTCGCGTAGCCAGTCGAGATAATCCTGGGAAAAGAACGGCAGGGTAGACAACCAGTGATATTCATCGTCCTGCAGCTTCAGGTCGCGCATGGTTTCAACCTGCTCGCGAATTGCGTCGGCGTAGATCCCGAGCAGATCGTCCCCGCGGCAGCGGAACTCCGCCGCAACGTGTACATCGCCGTAGCGGTGGAAGACAGCCTGCTGCATGTGCAGCTTGTAGGCGTCCGTATCGAGCAGCGAGTGCAGTACAGGAGAAGTGAATTGTGTCATGGTGCGCAGTAGCGTCCTCTCACTGGAGCGTTTCCATCAAAAACCGAAGCAGAAAAAAGGAGGCGGAGTATACCTTTATTACCCGACTCTGTCCCGCAGTGACGGTCGATGGCGACGCTGACGGTCATTTGCGAGGCCTAGTTTAATATATTGAACAGGGATCACACCACAAGCTTTGCACCGGGTCGAGCGCATTTCGTGCCTCTTGTGTTATCAATATGTAGCATGGTAACATGTAACATAATGATATATCTATATATTAACCATTCAATGCAATGTCATGGGGCAGGGATGGGGCAAAATCAGATAGTTTTTGGTTCAAAAGCGCTACCTGTTCCGTGTTTTTCTCTGCCATCCATTTCCCGTAAACCTTATAAACCATCTGTGCATCGGCATGGCCCATTTGTGTGGCAATAAAGTTCGGGTTTGCGCCAGCTGACAGAGACCAGCAAGCGTAAGTATGTCTCGTTTGATAGGCGTTTCGGTGTCTCAGACCGGCCCGCTTTATATGAGCATCCCAAATTTTCTTTATCGACCCGACTGCATAATGGTCCCCTGCAAGGTAGTTTCGCCCTGTTAGTCGTGGATCAAACACAAACGTACATTCGTGCTTTTCCCTTCGCCCGTACTCCCGTAGGTTTACTTCTACTTCATGCTGTTTACCAAACCTTGTCATCTCTGCCTGACTGCGGAGTGCTTCTATTGCAGGTTCAATCAGGAAAACAACTCTGTTCGTTCCAGCCTTAGTTTTTGGCATGGTAAATTCATTTGTAGGGGTAAAGTTCCTCCTGATCATCATCGTTCCCGCTTTCAGGTCGATATCCTCCCAGGCAAGTGAAACCAACTCCCCATGCCTAATGCCGGTGTATACTGCAAGGGCCCAGATGTTCCTGATCTGCGTATGCTTGCAGCTATCAAGCAGTCGAAGAAACTCATCTCTCGAAAGAGGATCGGGGTCTGGGCGACTTCTTGTCAAAGCTGATATACCGTTAAACGGGTTTTCTGCCGTGTACCCACTCGCTACAGCAAAACTGAACATTCCTGAAATAGTGGTCATGTAGTTGTTAACGGTGGGTACCGTTCTTCCTTTTGATGGTTTATGCCCTTTTTTAGGCACCTTCCACCCGGTCAGAAGCTCCTTTCTTATCAGCAGCAAATCCTCTCTGTTAACTGAGGAAATGAACCTGTCAGCGCCGATCCTTGGCACCATGTTTTTTACAATGGACTCATAGCCAACAAATCCGTTGCTGCTCATCTCAATCCGCTTGAGCTCAAGCCATTTCTCAGCAATTTCCTTTACTGTTATTTCCTTTTTCTCAACTCCAAATTTTTTCAGGTTAAGAGATTCAGGAAACTGGCTGGCATAGTTGAAGGTACCCATTTTGATTGCGAAACAAACTGAACTTCTTAGCTCGCCTGCCGTCTTTCTGTTTTTTGGTGTATCAGGAACGCCAAGGCTTTCCCTGACCCTGACACCGTGATAAATGAACCATATACGAAGCGATCCGCCATGGTTCTCAACGCCAGTTGGATATGACGATTTGGCCATTCTTCCTCCCTAGCGCCCAAGAGCATGTTAAGAATATCGCTTTCAGCATGAATGAGCACCTGGCTGTTTCGACGACTGGCGCTCTATCCACTGATTTATCGCTTCCAGGTTATACATACATTGGCTGTTCGGGTTTGGATCACCATCAGGTGATACATGCATATATTCTCGGCCAACGAACCAGGAGTTCTTTCTGGCTCTTTCAATTGTTCCAGAACGAAGACCGGTAATTTCTGTGAGTTTTTTTTCTGTAACCCACTTGTTAGGTACCAGTTGAATTACGTCGCTCATATGCTCTCCTGAATCAGGCCGCGCGCTGGGCGCGCAGCTTTTTAATATGCTCACTCTGCTCCAGTTCGGCGCGTATCTGGTGCGCCTCTTCGGGGGAGAGCGGTTCGAAATCGGTATTAAATCTGTCAATGCTTGCCGTGTTGATCCGCCCCTGGCGCCAGTAGCGCACTGTCTGGCTGTCGCAACTGTGGATTAGCACCGGCCATCCGTGGCTGTCTGCGAATATCTGGCCGCGCTGAATAAGCTTGAACACCTGTCACCTCCGATGCTTTCCGCGTTCTTCAGCCTCTTCCTGACAGGAGGCGCAGCGCTGACATCCCGCCACCGCCTCCCGGCGCCGTTCTGGTATTCCTTCCCCGCAATCCACACAATGAGTAGCCGAAATCGAGTTATGGTCGATACGATACTTCGCTATAGCGGCTTCGCGCTGCAGCTCTTCGAGTTCGTTGGCCTGATCGATAATCTCTGCGCTCATGCTGCACCGCCTTCATTTTTCTCAGCTTCAACCGCCATCTGCTCAAGCTTTCGTGAAAGCTCGGCAGACAGGGCCTGGAACTCTTCCTCTGTCGCTACCGGGATCGGTACAAAACGGATACCGATATGAGCTAGGCCATGTGCAGCCTCAAGGCATTTCCTTAAATCAACGGGAGAGGCTCTGTTCATTCGGCCCCCGGTTCTGAGGGTGTAGGAGCCCAATGAGTAATGTTCATTTCCTCATCATCAAGACTATCTATTTGATAGCTCCACTCCCAATCGCCAGTTTCTTTCATACCTTCAGAAAGCCATACAGAGCGCCAGCCAATAACCCAACCCTCTCCGTTGGCATCGAAGAGTAAAACCTGTTGATTCGCAGCCGGAAGATAATCCCCAACGGAAACAACATTTGATTTTAGCGAGTCCCTCCAAGCCACAGCCGCCAATTCCCCGCCAAGAATATTCATTCGGGAATGAACTGCCGGTTCCTTTCCATCTTCAAAATCAACGACAAAAGTTACCTTACTCATGATTCCACTCCATAGCGGCCTTGCATGCGGCCAATAACACTGACAAATTTCACCAGACTGACGCCCATCGGCCGGACCTTCTCGTAGTGCTTGCGAAGGATGGGGGGGGCATACAGCGTTCCACTTCGGTTTAGGCTTTGCGCTCATCGCTTTGGTTAGCTCTTCTGCGCATCGACGAGCCTGGGCGCGGAGGGCGTTTTCTTTCTCTTCTGGCGTCATGCTGCCTCCCGCTTAGCTATCAATCGGGCACCGAAACTCAGCAGATCATCGCGCTCAACGGTGGTGAACTGGCAGTGGGTACGCGGGTAGGGATGCCAGATAATCAGCATTGAGCCTTTGTTGTTGCCGCTAACAGGTTTCCCGGATACCGGATTGATAAAGGCAAGGCGACCGCCAACAATGAAACGTACCTCACTGGCCGTCTCGATAGCCTCACGGAACCAGCCGACGGACGTATCAGCCGGGACCAGCATCACCGTGCCGATCTGGTTTTTAGATTCATCAGCTGCCTTCTGAACAAACGGCGTGATGTCGCTGTATGGCGGGTTCAGCCAGGCGTAGCCAGGAATGCTCAGGTAATCAGTCCACGGCGTTTCAAGTGTGTTCTGCTCTTCCGTGATATAGCGGTTGCACAGCGCGTTATCAGCTGAGGCTGCCGCGTCTAGTGTCAGGCAGAATTCCGCATCCAGAGCGACGAACAGAGGGATCGGCGTTTGCCAAAGGTTTCTCTGCTCAACTGGAGTTTTGCTTCCGGTGTAGTCAGTCATGCCATCACCTTCTTACTGTTCATCAGCTCAGCCAGGCGCTGAGCCTTTAATGGGTTTTTGATAACGTCGCCGCTTGGGGCGATCCATCCCCGGCGATTGATGGAATAGGGCAGAGTGGCACTGCCAACGGTGATACCGTCGTGGTTAGTTTTCATCCGAGCTCCAGTATCATTCGCTTGGTCTCTGCCACAAGCGTCAGGAACTCCTTCCTTCTCGCGCGAAGGCGGCTTATCTCTGATTCACACTCAGCCGCCGTCAGGCGATAAACAATGAGTTGCTTCCCGTCAGGGAAATCAGAGCAGTAACTGATGAAGTCAACCCAATCCCGGCCAGAGCAATCAAGGTGGCCGATTAGTTGCCACCTGTAAGCCGGATCGAAGGAGCCTCGGATGAGGGTGGCGTAGTGAGTGGCGGCAATGACAGACTTAATCTCAATCACTCCGTCTTGGCCTACGAGTCCGTCTGGGCTATCCCCATATGTTTCGTGATCAAAGAAACCGCCGTTATCCACGTCTACAAAGTTCATCTCTTCGTACAGCATGCGGGCAATTGGCTCCTGTTCGTGCCCGCGCTCCATGTGCTCGTTTGAGAAGCCAAACTCAGACTTGCACCCTTTAATCTGCTCAAGAGCTAACTGAAGCGCATAACGCTTGGCTGGCTCACCAAACGACTTTCCATCGTTAGCCATAATCAGGCCGAAGTTTGAAGCGGTAGCCTTCCCAAGGCGAAGAGCATCCCACTCTTCCCCGTTTTGCTCGACGTCATGCCAGATCATGCTGAGCACTCCTGTTCCAGTTGGCGGCGATGCTCTGGAGAAATGTCCATCCTCGCCAGAACTGCATCCAGGTTGCCATCGCGCTTGAAGGCGGCCTTAGCGTTATTCCATGCCTGCGTTTTTTCCGGAGAAAGCACAGGTTTGGTAACGCGCGCTGGGCTTAAGCGGAGACCTTCAACCGATTCCTTTCCGAACCGGACATTTTTATCGACGTAAACTGTGACTTTCACGCCGACCCAATCCTCAAGGAATGGTGATCCGGTAATGCTTTTCAGCATCTTGCTGTTGGTGGCATTCAGAATCATCGGCTTAAGATTTTCACCCGGGCGCAACTCGCGCTCTTCGAAATAAGCGGTGTTAAAAACGTCTTTGGTTTTTTTGGTTTTGTCGCCTTCTAACGTTGCCCGGGCGATCGTCAGCACCGTTGGTTCAACGATGTCGGCACTGCTCAGGTATGGAGAGTCAAAAGCTTTTCGGTAGTGAGTTTTAGATTCAGACATTTCATGCATCCTTAAAACGGGCAGCCGGTGCGGTGATCCCAGTCGTATTCAGCCTGGGCGTAAGCTACTGCCGAAATGAAATCGTTATACGCTTCACCGGCTTTATCACTGCGAATCCCTTCGTACGGGTGCGGGCCCGCCTGTAACGATAAATAGAACAGTTGAATCGGCTCACTGGGCAGCGCACTGATAATTTCCTGCGCCCGATCGTCAATCCACTTTTGCTTCTCTTCGGTGAGCGACTGTTCAGTCCATTTCCGTTCTTCGATAGCGTCGTATGCGCGGTATGCGTTCATAAGCACCTCAGTAACTGATACCGGTATGAGGAATGCGACCGTCTTTAACCGCTGTGAGGACTTCAATCGCCTGATCGCGGGTTAGGCTGGTATTGGCCTGCAGAGCTTTGACGATGTCAGTACCGACCGTCTTACGGTGCTTAACGTCGGCTTCCCGCCGCGCCTGCTCGTCAGCTTTGCGCTTCTCCTCAGCCAGACGGGCCTGTTCGCGCTGCTCTGCCTCACGGCGGATGCGATCGGCTTCTTCCTGCGCTTTGCGCCGCTCGGCTTCAACTGCGGCCTGCTTTTCTCGCTCAGCGCGTTGCATGCCTTCAATACGCTCCCGTTCAGCGCGCTCCTTTGCTGCTCTTTCCTCAGCCTCACGGCGGGCAGCTGCCTCCAGTTCAGCGCGGTGTCTTTCTTCCGCTTCACGCTTCGCTTTTTCTTCTGCCTGGCGCTTAATCTCTTCTTCGCGGGCAATGCGCTGGCGTTCGGCTTCTGCCGCTTTATCTGCGCGTTCACGGTCGAAATCCTTATCCATCAGCAGGGCCATTTCGTGGTCAGACTCAATCCGAGCTGCCAGCTTCCGATCGAAGTCTTCGTTCATGGCCAGTGCTTCGACGTGAAGAGCGAGCATCGCTTCTTCGGCCTTAATGCGTTCCTGCTCTGCTTCCCATTCAGTAAGGGGGCGGCGAACTTCATCTTTCAGCGCATCGAGACGCTCACGGGCAACGCGGCGGCTTTCGTCGATCTGCTTTGGCAGCGCCTTCAACTCAGCGACCAGGTCTTTACCTGCGTTGTCGATGTAGGTTTTAGAGCGCGCAACCTTGTGAGCCATGGATGCGATGGCGTCGCGGCCCTTTTTGGTGGTTACATTCGGCACCAGGCTGCGAGCCTCTTTTTCGATCGCTTCGATAAGTGGGTCGAGCTGGTCGTTACTGGTGAATATGGCCATCGCATTGCTTTTCTCGATGACGACTAAATCCATTATTTCGCTCATGGTTTCCCCTGAAATTTGGTTGTAAGAATCCCGGCGCGATAAAGGCCGCCTGATAGCTCAGTTAAATTCGTGCGCTGATATGCGCGGGTTAATGCGTCCCGGCGGGTACCAGGTTTGGCTCGACGTTTCGTGATGCGTATGGCCGGCGAATGTGGCGCAAATTGCCTTGTGGCTCGTGCCAGTAGCTGCCGTCGCGGTAGTCGAAGCTGACCAGCCAGGCGGCGCCGGTGCGGTTATTGCGCATCATCACGGCGCGTCCGTTGTTTGGAATTGCTTTAGCCATTGAACACCCCCGTAACGTGCAGAATTTTGATAACCACCGCTGCCAAGATAACGACGCAGATCAGCAGGCAGTAAATCAGTGAACGAATGCCTTGTTTGCTCATTTGCCACCCCAGCACTGAACGCTGACAGCTACGACTGCAACCAAAAACGGAACGACCTTTAACCAAAAATTACGCCATGCAGGCTTGTCTTCTTCGCGGATCATCTCTTCACCTTGCCTTATCGCCGGCCAGCGGAGCGTTGTTGCTAATGACCGGCGTTGCCGGTGTTGTTTGGATGGGTTGATAATAGCCAAGGCGATTATTGAGGTCAATCGCTAAAACGATATCAATAATCGGAAAAGTGATAAGTGTGTGATTATTAAAGTGATTATTTTTAAGAAAAAAATTTAGGTAGGCGTTTTTACGAAGGGTTTGACGACGGCAGGGCGATAAAAAACCCGCCGAAGCGGGTTATGCGAATCGTTTATATTCGATGGATTGTCTGAGAAGGACTCTGGCCATAACGTAGAACTGGTCTTCATCACCTGGCTCTACGTACCATTTTTCATAGATAGGGTTATCTGAAATTACGGCCAGTCGATCCCTTTGCATCTGCAAGCGCTTGACGTGAAGGGTCTTTCCAAAAACAAACACGTAAACGCCATCACTATCAAAATGGGTAACGCTGATGTCTACGAAAATTTCATCACCGGGTGAGATCGTCGTATCCATGCTATCACCGGTAACGGTGATTACTTTTATGTGATCAGCTGGTCGATTGCCAAATAGAGATCTGGCCTGCTCCGATGTGTATTCGATCGCACGAATCGTCTCTATGAAATCGTTCGTGATAAGCGCTCCTGGTCCTGCACTGGCTTTTACATCGAGGACATCCACACGATAAATGCCATTTTGCGGTGTTACTGGCGTCTGCACTTGCGTAATCTGTATGGAATCAGCAAGCATTTCACCTGCGCCAGTGGATAGCCATTCAGGACGCACACCTAACACTGATGCTATTTCCACTGTCTTGCGAGAGCCGTTGGCGCCATTAAGCAGCTTGTTCACGCTCGACTGCGCCATGCCAACCGCTTTGGCAAGCCTGCCTTGCGTATACCCAGCTAATGACATTGCTCGAGCAAGACGCTCAGAGAAATCCATAACACCTCCTCAAAGTAACTCCTTTAATCCTATCGCCACAGCGATTACTTAGCAAAAAATCGCATAGGCGATTGACAATCTCTTTTGCGATAACCATAATCATCAAAAATCAATAGCTGAGGTGATTATGAAAAACCCCGCAGTAGAAAAAGCGATTTCCATCGCCGGCAGTCAGAAAGAATTGGCCAAGCGATGCGGCAAAGCGCAGTCGACGATCTGCGACTGGCTAAACGGGAAAAAGAGGATTTCTCCTGTGCATGTTCCCGACCTTGTTGCGGCCGTAAATGGAGAGATTAAGGCGTATGAGTTTCGCCCTGATCTGCCTTCGATTTTTCCGCCACCAAACAATAGCGCCGCCTGACTGGCGGCCATTCCAAACAACACCAGAGGAATTATCACAAATGGAGAGTTCAACAACACGCAACAAAGTGGAGGCCAGGAGAATTGAAAGCTGGTTGCACAGCCAGATAGCAGAACTGGGAACCACAACTATCGCCAAAGTGGCCGGAGTGAATAAGTCGACGGTAAGTCGCTGGAGGGAAAGCCTGCTGCCGAACATGTCGTTGCTGCTGGCCATCCTGATTTCTAACAGAACGGGAGATAAGGGGGATTTTGAGGCATGAGGGTTTACAGAAAAGGCGAAAGCCGCAGTGGTAGGACACTAACGGCTTTCTACGCGAATTAACTGGATCAATTCACAGGAGTAATTATGCCTAAAAGCAGCAGATTTTACCAGGCACAAACACATAAAAACGTTACTCGTTACCGCTTTGTCCGTTCGGTGAATCCGGTGGTGGCAGAAAAGATGCGCGCCATTCTGGAAGAGCTGAAACGGAAGGAGGAAGGCCGTGAGTAACGTTCTTCGCATATCCGATTTTAGAGGGTCTCAGAAGCCCATGGAGAAACCTCAGCCATCCGGGCAGGGGTTGGTATTCCTGCACCGCAAAGTAAGAGAACTGCCGTTCTACAGAGCGGACAGTGAGGCCGTCCATTTGTGGATACACCTCATCATGGAAGTGAACGCAGCGGAAGGTATGGTCACCACTGAGTTTGGGGAATATCCGGTAGGGCGTGGCCAGGTCATCACCGGGCGCCACACACTTTCGAAAGATACTGGCATAACACCTGATCGGGTCAAATACCTGCTGAACAAGTTCATCAAAATGGGCATGATCACCACCCTGACAAACAAGAAATTCACCCTGTTAACCGTTACTAATTATGACGATTATCAGCAATTTTTTGTGCCAACAGAATGCCAACAGAGTGCCAACGCAAACCCAGTAACCACACCGCCTTTACGGGAGGTTGTGCCAACAGAATGCCAACAGAGTGCCACAAACAATATATTAAATAATACCTCTTCTACTGACGTAGAAGAGAGTGCATCAGCATCACAAAAATCAGAACCAAAAAAACCGTCTCTCAGCTGTGAGCAGGTTGTTGAGGTTTACCACCAGGTTCTGCCAGAAGCGCAAGGCATCAGGATCCTCACTGACAAACGCCGTAACCTGATCCGCTCGTTCTGGCAGAAGGCTAATAAAATCACCCGTCAGCTGGATGGCCATGGATTCACCCTGGAAGACTGGGAGTCCTACCTGAGCTACATCGCCAGCAACTGCCGCTGGATGCTGGAGAACCGCCCGGACCAGCGTACCGGTAAGACGTGGCGCCGCAAGTCACTCGAATACTTCCTGAACGTCGACGTTTACGCCAAAACACGCGAGGGGGCCTGTGATGACCTCTGAATTCTTCACCCCTCCGAGCAGCATTGAAGCAGAGCAAAGCGTTCTGGGCGGACTTCTCCTGGATGATGACCGCAGCGAACGGACCCAAAAGGTTCTTTCGATCCTCAAGCCGGAATCGTTCTACTCGCGTCCGCACCAGGTCATTTTCTCTGAAATGCGGCAGATGTACCGGGACCAGAAACCGGTGGATCTCCTGACCCTGTTTGATGCACTGGAAAGAAAGTCACTGACGGAATCGGTAGGGGGTTTTGCTTACCTGGCTGAGCTGTCCAAAAACACGCCAAGCGCGGCGAACATCGTGGCCTATGCAATGCGCGTCCGCGAGACAGCAATGGAACGCTACGGTATCGATAAAACCACGAAGGCGATCGAGTTGCTTTATGCCAGAAACGGCATGACGGCAGAGCAGAAATTTGACGCTATTCAGGGGTTGTTTACCGAGATAACCGAGCACGTAAAAACAGGTCGACGGACAGGGCTTCGCACGTTCTATGACGCTGTGAATGACTGGTCAAATGAGTTTGACGATCGGATGAAACCTGATGGTCGTTCCCGTGGGTTATCGACTGGGATCCGCTCTCTGGATGAGCTTCTCGGTGTGAAGCGCATTGTGCGCGGCAGCCTGTTTGTTATAGGCGCTCGCCCGAAAATGGGTAAAACCACACTCTATACCCAAATGGGCGTTAACTGCGCCACGGTCGAAAATGAGCCGGCCCTGATGTTCTCCCTGGAAATGCCGGAAGGGCAGATGGTGGAGAAAATCACTGCGCAGAAGGGGCGGATCTCTCCAAACCTCTTTTACCCGGACATGACTAAGGATGACTACGGCTATCGCGGGGACTGGAACAGCGATCTGCAAAAGGCCACCGGTGTAATGGCCGCCCTTATTGAAACCAACAACCTCCTGATTGATGACACTCCGGGTATTTCACTGGCGCATGTTATGGCCGAGTCTCGCCGAATCAAGCGCGAGCGCGGGAAGGTCGGGATGATCCTCGTCGATTACCTCACGCTGATGACCGCCGATAAGGCTGAGCGAAACGACCTGGCCTATGGGCTGATCACCAAAGGCCTGAAGATTCTTGCTAAGGAGCTGGATTGCGTCGTCGTTCTCCTGACTCAGCTCAACCGGGATCTGGAGAAGCGAACCAACAAGCGACCGCTGCCGAGCGACTCCCGCGACACAGGCCAGATAGAGCAGGACTGCGACTACTGGCTGGCTATTTACCGGGAAGGGGCCTACGACGAGAACGCAAACCAGAGTGACACAGAGCTGCTGCTGCGCCTTAACCGGCATGGCGAGACAGGTGTTGTCTATTGCGAGCAGCGCCACGGGGCGATTTACGACTGCGACCAGGAAGCTGCCAGCCAGCGCCGGCGCGAAAAAGAAGATAAGCCAGCAAGAAAAGGTGGGTTCTGATGAAAAAGAATACCGGCAAACAGGCCGTAATCAATTACATCGACCAGCACCCTGGGTGCTCGTTCAATGAAATACGCCACGCTACTGAGCTCGATCCGTCAGTGGTTAATTCAGCCCTGTGGCAGATGAACAAAGACGGTCAGGTTAAGCGTGAGGGGGCCAAATGAGCAACGTAACCAAACCAACCAGCAAAGGTAAATTTGATGGAGCAGTTGATTATCTCCGCTCTGATGATGCTCGCTTTCTGGTTATGCGTGGCGACTATAGCGAAGCAGATATTATCCAAGCGTCAGTTAATCGGGATGTGATTGATGCTGAAGGGGCTGAGGATTTTGCTTCCAGCGCTCGCTATTACCAGTGCTGGTACAAAGTCAGTCCAATTGGTGGGCAAGAAGGTTTTTCAGGCTGGCACCATCCGCGTGATACGCCTTGTCGCGGGGCATATTTCGCTTCTGTTCTGCAATGGGATTAAGGGGGCTTCAGCATGACAACTGATATCACCGAACTGGCGCAGCTGCGTGCTGAGCTTTCAAATCCGGCAGTTGGCAGCAAAGACCATCTGCGAAAAATTGCGTTATCTCTGGTAGAGGCGCTGGAGAAGGCGCAGCAGACGACGGCGGTTGAGAGCGAGCCGGTGGGAGAAGTTATTGAGGTCGGCGACGCACTGTTGGTCGAATGGCACAAGAACCTCGAAGAAGGCACCAAACTCTACACCTCGCCACAAGCGCCGGTTATGCCATTAGAACTTCACCCGGATACGCAGAAGTTGGTGACCGACTTCTGCACTGCCCTGGCAGAGAAGCTGTACAAGGCCCAATTAAAATACGGCTACGACGCGGACTGGAAACAGGCTGGGTGGGCAAGTCAATGCCAGGCGCACTTTCACCAGCATATCGCCAAAGGTGACCCGCGCGACGTTGCCGCTTATTGCGCGTTTATGTGGTGGCATGGATGGAGCACTAAACCCACCGAACTGGAATCCAGAACTGTGGCCGTGAAGCTACCAGACTACCGAAATACTTACAAAGCCCCCTTCGCTGATGAAGTTGAGCATCAGGTTCGCTTAGCCCTTGAGTTGCTCTCGTCAGCCGCTGGCATCAAGTGGGAGACTGAGTGATGGCACTGACACACGATGAACTATGCCAGATAGCCTGCCGCTTTCTGCAAAACAACGGCTTCAAGGTGGCTTTCCACGACCGCTTTGTCGCCTACGTTGGAACCGGCGAGCAGCCGGATGCTATCGGCTTCCGTAACCTGGCTTCCTGCCTGATTGAGGTGAAGTGTTCCCGTTCCGACTTTTTGGCGGACAAGAAAAAGCCATTCAGGAGAATGCCGAGCCAAGGAATGGGCGACTGGCGCTTTTTTATGGCCGAGCCTGGATTTATCGACGTCTCTGATTTGCCGCCTGGCTGGGGCCTGCTGCACGTCAGGAACGGGCGCGTATACAAAGTCCACGGCTGGCCGGGTAACGCACTGTGGTGCTCTCGGGAGCATAAGCCGTTTCAGGCCAACAAACAGGCCGAGTGCGATTACATGTACAGCGCACTGCGCAGGATGGACCTGCGCGGCCACCTCAAAGAAGTTTATGACGGCGTGATAGTTAACCGGGCAGCAGAAGGAGCCAACCAATGACCAGCAAATTAACCAGAGAACGCCTGCAGGAAATCGCCGAAGATGGATTCCTGAAGCATGGCGAAAGCAAAGTGCTGGCCCGCATGGCGCTGTCCGCAATGGACAGCGAGCCGGTGGCGTACACCGACGAAGAAGAACTGAATTTCGTCAATGATATGGCCTGTATGTGGACAAAGGGGATGGGGATTAACGAAGTCCCACTCTATCGCCACGCGCAGCCAGCGCCGAAACGTGACCAGGTGCGAAACGAGCATGCCGAGTGGTCACAGGCTACATTCGGCAATGTTGGCCCGATTGGCCCACTAAAACATCTCAGCAAAGAAGCGCTGGAAGCTGCTGCCGAGCCTGGAGACCTGTCGGAGTGGGCTGACACGCAATTCCTGCTGTGGGATGCACAACGCCGTGCCGGTATCACTGATGAGCAGATTACCCAGGCGATGATCGAAAAACTTTCTGTGAACAAACAGCGCGATTGGCCGGAGCCGAAAGACGGTGAGCCGCGGTTGCATATCAAAGAGCAGATGGCGCCGGTAACTCAGCAGGAGCCGATAGCCTGGCTCAATGATGCTTACCTGGCGCGCGGGGTAGTCGATGGCGAGGCTGGTAGCGAGGATGCAGGCCCTGGATATATCCCAGTTTATCGCGAAGCAGGACCACAGCCAGCGCCGGTAGTGCCTGATGATCTACTGAGTATGGCTGCCTCAGCGATAGAAGACCTGCTGGAGCATACCGACCCTAACACTAGCTATTATTCTGGCGTGTGGGCTGATGTGCCTGGTAAGTTGCGCGCCGCCATGCTCCAGGCTGGCAACTCTCCGGTAATTCCGGGTGGCTCAGTCATTGGCTGGATTCGCACTGATTACCAGCAAGACTTTCAAGTAAATTGCACCGCTCCGCAGTTCGTCATGGGTTCGAGTGACCCTTCAAGCGCGTGGGGCGTGCAGTACATGCCTGTGACAAAGACTGACGGACAACAAAACGCACAACAAAATATTCCTGAAATTATTCCGGGATGGATTCCGGTAAGCGAGGGATGCCAGAATGCGGAGATTATCTCGTTACAGATGGTAGTGACTTCGATGTACAGACATTTGATGGCGAGCAGTTTTACCCCGGCTTTGTGTGGGAGGACAAAATAACCCACTGGATGCCGCTGCCAGCCGCCCCGCAGGAGGTGAAGTGATGCTGAAGCTACATCTGGCTCTAAACATCATTGGCGCCCTGTTGATTGCCTCTTCTGACCAGAGCGTAAACGATGCAGCAGGTTTAATTTTCGGCATTATGGTCATCCTGATTTCCGCTGTGGTGGTAATAACGGAAGCCAATAGACGAAGCGAGATAAGACGTGCATAACTCCCCCGCAGAACGGAAATACTCGCAGGGGGCGATTGTTTGTGATTGGAATCATAAAACAGCAAACAAGTGTCACGCTTTTTAGTGACATTTTAAAAAGGTAGGGTATTATGTATTCAACGAAACGAAATACCCAATCTCTGGAGAAAAAAATGGCGACTATCACAATCTCTCGCGAAGTATCAGATGAAAAAATCGAAGCTATCCAGGGCATGCTTTCCCAGGAAGAAATCAACAACGTAAATTTTAACGGTGAAGATTTCACTATCGAGCGCGGCGAGTTTACCAGCATTGACAGCGATGATGCCGAATACGCGGTTTTGCTGGGTAAGATTCAGGATATCATTCTCGGGTACAACTGATGAGGCTCGCTGAGTACATTGCTAAGCACTATGGCGGCAATCAAGCCGCCTTTGCTCGTTCTGTCGATAAACCACGGCAGCGTGTTAAAGAGTGGGTCAGTGCTGGCAACTGGTACGTCTATGAAGGTTACCTGTGCCAGCGAAAAATAAAGCTCTGTGATATCGAGATGGCCAGCCAGAACGAGAAAAAATAGCCTATGCTCGTTTTGCAATTTGGGATTTAGCCCGTCATAATTCCCCTGTCAGCCTGAGCAACTGACACTAATGACCGGCGCCAAGTGGGGACACATGGCGCACAAAACCTTAAGGCAATTCCTGTCACCGATGGCGAAAGTCACCGGCGATTTTCTGCATTCAGCGTTTGACCTCTGCGGAGGTGAAGCGTGAAGCAACAATTCTGCCTCATCAACGACAACGTTAAGCGTAACGTCGTCAACTTCATTGAATCCCTTCCTGTCGATCGCCGTTCGCCAGTCATCATCGAGGCGCGCGAGGAAAGTCGCACTGACAAACAAAATCGTCTTATGTGGCCACTTTTGAAGGACCTGAGCGATCAGGTTTCTTGGTACGGCGAAAAGCTGGAGCCGGCAGAGTGGAAAGACCTCATTACTGTTCTGGTTAGCCAGATGCAAAACCCTGACCGTGAGCAGAAATCTGCTCCTGGCATTAACGGCGGCCGCGTCTACTTCGGCGTTCGCACCTCTCAATCCAGCAAGCGCTATATGGTCGAGGTTATCGAGGCTATTTTCTGGTTCGGTACTGAGCATGGCGTGAGGTTCAGCGAGAAATCCAATAGCCACATTGAGTGGGCCCAGGAGTGGAGGGCTTCGCATGCATAGCCCTCTGTCTAAAGTCATCGAGCGCGGCATCTTCCGCGTTCCTGCGCGCCGCCGGCGCAAAGTCGAAGTAAAGCCTTCCGACATCCCAACCTTTCACTATACGGCCCACCTGGCGGATGTCCGCTGGCTGCGCCACGCTGCCAGAAGGAAAATTGCATGAGCATTTATCAACGCATTAACGGCGCTGACTGGCGCAACGTGTGGGTAGTTGGTGATCTGCATGGTTGCTATACGCGTCTGATGTCCGAACTGGATAAGGTCGGATTCGATGTGACTCGTGATCTGCTGATCTCGGTTGGCGACCTCGTTGACCGCGGTGCAGAGAATGTGGAATGCCTTGAGATGATCGTGATGCCATGGTTTCGCGCGGTGCGTGGAAATCATGAGCAGATGATGCTTGATGCGATGCTCAATGGCGGTAGTGTCCATCACTGGATGTCAAATGGTGGTGACTGGCTATACCGCCTCGACGATGAACAGAACATGTTCCTGGGATCGTTGCTCCAGAAGGTCGAAACACTCCCCCTCATTATCGAGCTGGAAACTGCGGGCAAGAAAGTCGTTATTTGCCACGCCGATTACCCGCATAACGAATATGAGTTCGATAAGCCAGTCCGCACCAGTCAGGTGATCTGGAACCGTGAGCGTGTCAGCGATGCGCAGGACGGAATAGTGCATGAGATCACTGGTGCGGACCTGTTTATTTTCGGCCATACCCCGGCACGCCAGCCGCTCAAATACGCCAACCAGATGTATATCGACACCGGCGCTGTCTTCGGTGGGCGCCTGACATTGCTGCAGGTGCAGGGTGGTGGTCATGCTTAACCGAACTCAACGGCGGTGCAAAATCTGCCGGGCGAAGTTTACCGCGGCATTTGAGAATCAACGCTGGTGCTGCCCTGAGCATGGCGCTGAATTTGCCATGCAGGAACTGGAGAAGAAGCGCGATAAGCAGGCCCAGGCGAAAGAGAAGAAAGAGCGCGCGGCCTGGCGCAAACGCAAAGCTGCGGTGAAACCTCTTAAGCACTGGGAAGACATGACCCAGCGCGTCGTTAATGACTACATTCGCGAGCGGGACTTTGACCTGCCGTGCATCAGCTGCGGCACATTCGAAACGGTCCAATGGGAAGCAGGGCATTACCGTTCCCGCGGCAAGGCATCGCACCTGCGCTACAACGAAGACAATATCAATAAGCAGTGCCATCACTGCAACGTGCAGCTGTCGGGCAACCAGCAGCAGTACCGCATTGGCCTGGTAGAGAAAATCGGCGCTGAGCGCGTCGAAGCGCTCGAAAACAACAACACCCCTCACCGATACACCATCGAAGAACTGGAAGGCATCAGACGCCATTACAGCGCGTTACGCCGCGCACTCGTCAAGCAAAGGGAGGCCGCATGAGCAAAATCCAATACCCAATGTCCACTGCTGCTGTTTTTGATGATGTGGTTTATCCCATCCACCTGAACGGACCGCATCAGATAGAGAGCGAGGTTATGGGCGCGATCAGATGGTTCTGCCGCTGGAACAACGAGGAAATGGCCGTCGTTAAGGCGCATGTGCTGTTTAGCTGCTGGGGCCTTTACCTGACGTATGACCAGCTTATGGCGGAGGCCGCATGAACCAGGACGTAATCGACCGCATCCGCGAACGCTGGCAAAAGCTCCGCCTCTGCCGACACCGCGGAACGGTGATGACCGACTATCGCATTTTACGGAATTACGTTCGCATCTATCAGACCCTGGGAGAGACAGCATGATTAACACCCAATACCTCCAGTATGTTCGCCAACAGCTGATAGTGGCCACAGCCGATCTGAGCGGTGCGACGAAAGGGCAACTGGTAGCCTTTGCGGAAAACGCGATGTTTGAGGCGACGCCGCGCAGCAGCAAGCGGATGAAGGTAGTCGACCCGGCGACCGGTAGATTGGTCAAGCCGAGCAACCCGCCGGTCCCCGGGAAGCAGTCACGCGCCAAAGGTTCGGCAATCGCCCTGGTGCTGCCCGTCGAATACTCAACCGCATCATGGCGCCGGGCGCTCCTGTCTCTCGATGAGCATCAGAAAGCCTGGCTGCTCTGGAACTACAGCGAGAATATCCGCTTTGAGCACCAGGAAACGATCACCCAGTGGGCGTGGGCGGAGTTCCGTGAGCAACTTGGCGCAAAGAAGGTGGCCGGCAAGACGATGGAGCGCCTGAAGAAGCTTATCTGGCTGGCGGCGCAGGACGTGAAAGCAGAGCTGGCGGGTAAGTATGTATACCAGCACCAAGATCTTGCAGCCCTGTGTGGCGTTAAACCTGATAACTGGTGCCATAACTACGCTGATTACTGGCGGGCTATGTGCGCCATTTTTAAGCGGCTTGATAGCGACTCTCTTCTCTGCGCCGTGAGAACACGATCACAACAAAAAGCGACTTTTTCGCAGCAGGGTCTTGCAAAAGTCAATTAAATGCGTCATATTTGAGGCTACTTTGATATGCTGCCTTAACTTTAAGTGGCGGCATGAAGTTTGAAAAAAGTTGGTTGGCAAGCCATCAGTAAAAAGCAGTTAGACAGCGGCAGTCTCTAAAAGCAACGTGACGGCTCGAAAGTGAGCAAAAATACAAGCCCGAGGTTAACGCCTTGGGCTTTTTGCTTTCCGGCGACACGACAGGGGTATTCGCGAGATGCATTGCATCAGTACCCCTGTCACATCGTCGTAGAGCATTGAAACGAGTTTCATCAGATGTTAAATTTATGGTGTGGTGAATCCCCCTATGCGGAGGGGCATTGCCAGTCTGATATGTTTTTTTGCGCATTGCGAGTCGTCTGTGGACTGGCGGCGACTTACCGGGAGGCACCCGGCACCACACCTAATAAAAAATGATGATAGCTGTAAGGCCCACTTCGGTGGGCTTTTTCTTTGGGCAAAAAAAAGCCCGCATGGTTTCATGCAGGCAAGGCAGTTACATTTAGATTTTGTCCCGGTATATGTTTTTTTGTCCGGAAGTCGAAAGATACTGTCTCGAATACATTTTGTAAATAACGGATTCAAATCACAAGGCCATGCATTTGCATGGCTTTTTTATTATCAGGTCCCGCAGGAATCATCATCGACACGCTTCGTTGTTAAATCCAGCCCGACGGGCCTGACCCTTTTCAAACACACAGCGCCATCCGTCATCAACGGAGGTGAGGCTATGACAAAAATGAGCACCATTTACAGCAGACTCTCATACGGCACCGGGACCGCGCTGACGGGCTGCGGTGTCTCAGCAAAGGCATATGCCGATGTAGCAAAAACAGAGGTGTGGATTTTGGCCGACAAAGTGGCGGGAATGAGCCTGAGTGACTGGGCGATCGTTGTCGGTATTGCGTGCACCATCGTTACCTGCGGCGTGAACTGGTATTACCGGCGTAAGGAACGGGAGGATCGCCTCAATGGCTATGTCACCAAAGCTGAGGAATAGCGTTCTCGCTGCTGTACCAGCAGGGGCTATTGCTATTGCTGCAGCACTGATTACCGGCCCGACCGGTAACGATGGTCTTGAGGGTGTGCGGTATAACCCATATCAGGACGTGGTCGGTGTCTGGACGGTATGCTATGGCCACACTGGAAAAGACATCATGCTCGGCAAGAGGTACACCGAGGCTGAATGTCGTGCGCTGCTCAGTAAAGACCTGAACACTGTCGCCCGCCAGATTAACCCGTACATCCAGAAGCCGATCCCGGTAACAATGCGCGGGGCTCTCTACTCATTCGCCTATAACGTCGGCGCCGGAAACTTTCAGACCTCCACGCTGCTGCGAAAAATCAACCAGGGCGACCAGAAAGGCGCATGTGACCAATTGCGCCGCTGGACCTACGCCAAAGGCAAGCAGTGGAAAGGCCTGATAACCCGCCGCGAGATTGAGCGTGAGGTTTGTTTGTGGGGGCAGAAATGATCCGCTTAACCGCCATTATCAGCGCAGTAGTGATTTGTCTGGTCGTTTGCCTTGGGTGGCTGGTGATGCATTACCACAATGCCGCTGCACAGCAGAAAACCCGAGCTGATAACGCAGAGCAGCAGGTAAACGCAGCTCAGACCATCACATCCAACGTTCTGACAACCATGACCATCTTCAACACCATCGTCGAGGCCAATCAGCATGCAAAAGAGCAAATCGCACTGGACGCATCGGGAGCCTCGGCTGATATCCGGGTTGCTGTTGCGAATGATGATTGCGCTCCCCGTGATATTCCTGCTAGCGCAGTTAAGCGGCTGCAGCAATACAAAGATCGTTTACGTCAAAGTGCCGGTGGTACCGCTGCCGGCCAGTCTGACGACTGAGACCCCTTACCCTGATATCCCGGACAAAATGACGTGGGGGCAAAGCCTGGATTTAAACGTTAGTCTTTTGTCAGCATTGGGACAGTGCAACCGGGATAAGGCGGACATCAGGCAGGCGGAATCAAAACGTCAGTAGGGCATTACAGAGCCACTTCCAGAGGTGGCTCGATAATGCTTACCCGACAAGAAGCATAGATTTGGCATCAACCAAAGAGGTGATCCACATCTTGACGGCTCGCAAAGACGAGAAGTGACAGCGCAACTCTGAGAAGACGTGGCAATGTTGCGTTTATAAAGTTCTGCAAATGGTTCCGGTAAAGCGCCATTGACAGAGTTTTATGTAAGTTTTATGCGCTACCTGTTGAAAAGTTTCCCGGTAAGTATTCAAACAACCCAGAGGAATGTTCTGTATGGCTGATTTTGAAGACCGCAGGCCATACCCTCCCGTCAATTTCACTGGTGAGAACTGGCTGCCTTACACCCGGCTTATCCCTGCTGCCGAAATTGGCGAGTGGATTAACCAGAGCATCCTCTCCGAAGACGGACGAATCCATAACCCTGACCATACGCACTTGCTCGACGCTGATGTCGCGTTCATGTGGGCCTCTGGGTCATTCGCCAAAAGTGGCCGCATTGTGCTGGGTCAGTGTGAACAAGTAATGATGCGCGCCGGTGGCTGGCAGAAAGCCAGAATGGAGCAACAGATGCATGAATGGTTCGGTCGCATACCGAAGTTCATCATCACCCTGGCTGCTGACTACTGCGAGCAATGCAACGACGTCGAATTCTGCGCACTGGTTGAGCATGAGCTTTACCACATAGCTCAGGCTACCGATGACTACGGCGCACCGAAGTTCAACAAAGAGACCGGGATGCCGGTGCTGAAGCTTCGCGGCCATGACGTCGAGGAGTTCGTTGGTGTGGTCCGGCGTTACGGCGCCAGCAAAGACGTGCAGGAAATGGTTGATGCGGCAAACAGGCCGGCGGAGGTTGCTCATATCGATGTTGCCAGAGCGTGCGGGACGTGCATGCTCAAGCTGGCGTGATTTTATACTGCTTTATACGGATGGTGATTTATGGCTGCACTAAAACCAGAAGTGAGAGCCTTTATCATTCAAGAGCTTGCATGCTTTGATACGCCATCCCAAATCGTTGAGTCCGTACAAAAAGAATTTAAGGTTCAGGTGACGCGCCAGCAGGTAGCGTCGCATGACCCGACAAAGGCAGCAGGTAAAGGGCTCGCTAAGAAATGGGTTGACCTGTTCAATGCGGCCCGTGAGCGTTTTCTCAACGAAATCTCTGACATCCCGATCGCTAACAGAGCCTACCGCTTGCGTGTCCTTCAGCGAATGTCGACGACTGCCGAGAACATGAAGAACATCGGCATGACGGCCCAACTTCTGGAGCAGGCAGCCAAAGAGGTGGGTGAGGCTTACAGCAATAAGCAAAAGGTCGAGCTGACCGGGAAAGACGGCGGCCCGCTGAATCAGGTTACGTATACCGCTGAAGACTATGCGAAGGCCCAGCAGAAGCTGGAGGGAAGGTTAGAAGGGCTGGACTGATATGAGCGGAATTATCGAATGGGATGACCTGTCATTCCCGGAGCGCGTGATCATCCGTTCAAAGTCCACGAAGTCATTTCTTAACTTTACCCGGATTTGGTTCGAACTCATTCAGGGCGATCGGCTGCTGGTTAACTGGCATCACCGCTTGATGGCTTCGAAAATTGATGATCTGCTTGCCGGGCGACTTGTCCCGAGAAACCTCATCATCAACATCCCGCCCGGCGGTACGAAAACGGAGTTTTTCTCCATCCACTTCCCGGCGTATGTCAACGCCCTGGTGCAGGAGAAGCGGCTCAAGCGATTTCGCAACCTGAACGTTTCCTTTGCTGACACGTTGGTAAAACGTAACAGCCGGCGCACCCGCGACATTATCGCCAGTCGTGAATATCAGGAATTCTGGCCATGCTCGTTTGGAGTTAACCAGGCGGAAGAATGGGAGATAAAGGACGAGAAGGGGCGCTCGATAGGGCAGACGGTATCTCGCTCTAGCAACGGTCAGATCACCGGTGGTCGTGGTGGCTACTACGGCCCTGAGTTCTCCGGCATGGTGATGCTGGACGACTACAACAAGCCGGTGGACATGCTCAGCGAGTCCCGACGGAAAAGCGCGAATACGCTGCTGGTAAACACCATCCGATCCCGGCGCGGCGATAAGTCGAAAGAGCACCCGACGCCATTTGTGAGTATTCAACAGCGCCTGCATACCGACGATGCGACCGGATTCATGTTGTCCGGCGGGATGGGTGTTCCGTTTCACCATGTCGCCATACCGGCCATGATCGACGAGAAGTACATCCAGTCGCTCGATGAACCATGGCGCTCGCTTTGCTGGAAGACGGTCAAAGATACCGATTCTGTGGTTGTGGGTGGCGTTCGCTACTGGTCTTACTGGCCACAGATGGAAGACGTCAATGACCTCCTGCAGTTGTGGGAAAAGGATCGCTACACCTTCCTGTCGCAATACCAGCAAAACCCGATGGCGCTGACCGGTGGGATCATCGACACAAGCTGGTTCCGGACCTACACCACTCTGCCGAAGCTTACGCATCGCGCCGTGTACGTCGATACGAACAGCGGAAAGGTGGAGGACTGGCTGGATTACACCGTGTTCACGCTGGCTGGTATGGGCGTGGATGGGAATCTCTACATCATTGATGTCGTCCGCGGTCGATGGGACCCGGAGGACCTCTTGAAGAAAGCGGAAGAGGTTTGGGAAAAATGGCGCCTGGCCGGGTCCGTGCGGGTTATGCCGATGCGCCATATGGCGATTGAAGAGAAGCAGGCCGGACAGGGCCTCATCACCACCCTGAAAAAGCGCAGCCAGACGCCCGGGCAACTCGCTATCCCTGTGAGGGAAATTCCCCGAGGCACCGGGCAGAACAAGCTTGTTCGCTGCCTTAACGTCATCCCTCAAATCAAAACCGGGAAAGTATTTGTCCCTGCAACGCACACGGACGACGGCCAGAAGCTATCCAGCATCTTCTACGAAGACGGAACGATCGCAGGCTCAACGGAATGGGTGCTGACGGCAATGACGGAATGCGCTGCTTTCTCCGCTGATGACAGTCACGACAACGACGACATCCTTGATACCTGGATGGACGCAATCGACGACAACCTGATTTCCGGCCCGCAGCCGATGGTTATCGACCCGAATCAACTCAGGAGAATTTAAGTGTGGTGGTTTAAAAAGAAAGAAGTCGCCGCGCCTGAGCCGGCTAAAGAATCTGAAGCGCAGAAAGTCGTGATCAGGCCGGAAGCCGTGGCCGATGTCCGCGCAGCGCCGAGAAGAGGGTTTCAGCGCTACGAACCTCCGAAAGGCGTGATCCCCGAGGCTATCAAAAGCGCCATTCTGGCAATGGACTCCACGCCTTACGATGCCCTCAATGCTGCGTATGGTGGTTACGGCTATGGAGACTTTGAGAGTTTCCCCGGCTATCCGTACCTGGCCACGCTGGCGCAGAAACCTGAATATCGCAAGATGGTGGGCACCATTGCGGAAGAAATGACCCGCAAATGGATAAAACTCAAAACTGTCGGCGATGAAGACAAAGCGGATCGGGTAAAGAAACTCGAAGAGGCCATGAAGCGGTTTAAGGTTCGCGAGCGCTTTAAAGAGGCCGCAGAGCATGACGGTTACTTCGGAGGAGGCCAGATTTACATTGACGTTCGCTCTCCGCGGGGAATCTCCGCATGGATGGACGACAATGAGCTGCAATCGAAGCTCTTCATGAGCAACAAGAAGATCACGAAAGGCAGCCTTCAGGGTTTCCGGGTCATTGAGCCCATCTGGACCTACCCGGGGATTTATAACTCTGACAACCCGTTAAGCCCGGATTTCTACAAGCCGACGCAGTGGTTTGTCATGGGCAGGACTGTGCATGCAAGCCGCATGATTGACTTCGTTTCGCGGCAGGTTCCTGACCTGCTGAAGGCATCGTATAACTTTCGCGGCCTGTCTCTCTCGCAGATCGCCGAGCCTTATGTGAATAACTGGCTACGCACCCGCGACAGCGTTAGCGACATGATCCACTCCTATTCGATACCGGTTTTCAGTACCGATATGAGCCAAATCCTGACAGGCGGAGCAGCGGATACGCTGATTTCTCGTCTGCAGATCATGAATCAGTGTCGTGATAACCGTGGTGCGTTCGCAGTCAATAACGATAAGGAAAAACCGGAGACCGTGGAGTTTGTCAGCGCGCCTATAGCTGGTCTTGATGGGTTGCAGGCGCAGGCTTTTGAGCAACTATGCGTTCCATCAAGCGAGCCTCTCGTTAAATATGCGGGGATCACTCCAAGCGGATTAAATGCATCGTCTGACGGCGAAATCCGCGTTTTCTACGATTACATTCACGCCCTGCAGCAGTCTGTTTTCAAAGACAACCTGAAGCGTGTGATGGACATCATTCAGCTCTCTGAGTTTGGCGACATTGACGATGGGATCACCTTCGACTTTGAGCCTCTATACGAAATGAGCGCTAAAGAGCGGGCGGAAATTCGCAAGCTGGATGCTGAAACGGATGCTGCTTATGTCAGTGCTGGCGTGCTTTCTGGCAACGAAGTCCGAGAAAAAATTGCCGGAGACCCGGACTCTCCTTATCACTCACTGGACCTGAATGATGACCTCGAAATCGAAGACGACTACGACGAAGAGGAAGAAGCAGACCCTGACGATAAGGGCGGTTCATCCTAACTCCGGCGTCGAAGCATGGTACCGCCGGCAGCTTGATAAGCAGGTACAGGAAATGCAGGCGTCAGCCGTCTACTGGCTCTCGGCAAACTATCGGGCCAGTGGTGCGGAGGTTGCCATGGATGCATCGCCAGCAGTGATGATGCGAAACGCTATGCATAAGCTGGCTAAGCGCTGGACGCGGCGTTTTGATGACATGGCGCAAAAGCTGGCTGATAGGTTCGCTAACGACGCCATGAAGAACGCAGATGTATCGCTGGCCACAGCCTTCAAGGACGCGGGATTTACCGTCGAGTTCAAAATGACCTCGCAGATGAATAACGCGCTTCAGGCGACCATCGCCGAAAATGTCGGCCTTATCCGATCCATCCCTGAGAAGTATTTCACTGAGGTGGAAGGTCTGGTTATGCGGTCGGTAGCGCGTGGGCGCGACCTGTCCTATCTCACCGATGAACTCCAGAAGAGATACGGGATTACCCGGAACCGCGCAGCGTTCATAGCGCTCGATCAAAATAACAAAGCCACCTCGGTATTGCAGATAGCAAGGCAGCGTTCACTTGGCATCATCGAAGGTGAATGGGAACACTCCGGAGCAGGTAAAGAGCCAAGGCCGGGACATGTAGCTGCAGGGAAGCGAAAGCAGCGATTTCGGCTTGATAAGGGATGCTATATCGATGGTGAGTGGATATTCCCCGGACAAAAGCCAAGGTGCAAATGCACGCATCGGATAGTGATTCCTAATGCATTCTTGCCCGCAAGGTAAACGAGTAACTCGTTGTATAAATTTGGGATAGAACATGAAGCCTACAGAGTGCTTAGCTTTCGATCGCGCCTCTGTGCGCACCATCGACGCAAATGGCCGCCTTCAGATTTCACGAACGAACATCAGCAAGGCAAACGTCAATGCCTACTACGGGCGCGAGATACCAAAAAGCGAAGAGCTTGGTCTCGACCCTGACAAACTTTACCGGCTTTGGCGCCACCCGGACGAGCTCCGGAAAGCAGCCAAAACCTTCAATAACATCCCCGTGCTCAGCAAGCACATTCCCGATTTTCCCACCGACCCGCCCAATGAATTTCGTGTTGGCGTGACGCACTCCAATGCGGAGTTTGACGGCACGTATCTCACGGTTGGCATGTCGATCTGGGATAACAGCGCGATTGCTGGAATTGAGAGCGGAGAGCAGCGAGAGCTATCTGCATCGTACAAGTACGTCGCAGACATGACCCCGGGTGTTACCCCTGACGGCGAGCCTTATGACGGCGTTATGCGTGACATTTTCGGAAACCACGAAGCGCTGGTCCCTGACGGCCGCGCAGGGCCAGATGTACTGGTCGCAGATTCATTACCACCGGAGCTTAACCACATGCGTAAACATAAGGCAGAGGCGATCCGCGCCACCCTTAAGCCACTTCTGGCGCAGGATGCTGATCTGGAGGCAGAAGTCCGCAAAGCTCTTCTGGCTCTTGATGAGGCCGAAAAGAAAGACGGAGAAGAAAAAAAATCCGCCGACGACGAAGACGACGACGAGAAGGATAAGAAAAAAACGGCTGACGATGAGGACGACGAAGAAGACAAGGACAAGAAGAAAACCGCCGATGACGAAGACGATGAAGAAGACGACAAAGTCTCCAAAACGGCGATGGACTCTGCGATTCGTCTGGCGGCCGACAGCGCGACCAAAAAGGCAGCGGAAAACTTCCGCAAGGTTCGCGAAGCCGAACAGATTGTTCGCCCGCTGATTGGCGACGTCGTTGCCATGGACTCAGCTGAAGATGTCTATCGCACCGCGCTTGAGCAAAGCGGTGTGGATATCGCAGGCGTTCACCCGTCCGCTTATCCGGCGATGGTCAATATGGCGATCAGCCAGAAAGAAAATTCACGCCCTGTCATTGCGCAGGATTCCGCTTCCGTCAGTGAGTTCGAAAAAGCATTCCCGACCGCTGGCAAACTGAAACGAGGTTAACATGGCAGGTTTTCAGAATCGTATTAACCAGTATCCGGCCCCCGGTGTGGAAGGGGCCTTTGCTGGCACTAACCCTCATGCGACCTATCAGGCTGGCGAGGGCGCTCTGGTTGCTGGCGAAGACGGCCTGACCGTCGGCCGCTTTGCCTGGAACGTCGGCGGCGTCGCCTCTAATGCAGGCACCGGCGTACCGTCTGGTTTTGTCCATCGTGATGGTCAGGCGTCGATCACCATCTGGCTGGGTCAGGCGTCCATGCTTATTCAGCCCGGGCGTGAAATCACCCTGATGGTAGCCGGTGACTTCTGGGCCAAAACGTCAACCGCTGCCACCCGCGGGCAGAAGGTTTTTGCATCCCTGACTACCGGTGAGGTGCAAATCGCAGCGGCCGGCGAAACCGTGGCCGGTTTTATCGAGACCGCATTCTATGCCGCAAGCGATTGTGACGCTGGCGAGCTGGTCAAAATCAGCACCTGGAGCAAGTAATGAACGAATTTCAGCGACACTACGCCGCAGCCAGCGGGAAATATGGCATTGTGCTGCCCGGCGCGAAGGACTACCTGAAGCCGGAGTTTGCGGAGAATTACGCGCTGGCGATGGATGCCCAGCCGCAAATGGTTACTGCGAATAACGCCGGTATCCCGGCTTACTTCACGAACTATGTCGATCCGGAACTTATCCGCGTTCTCGTTACGCCGATGAAGGCCGCAGAGATTATCGGTGAAGTGAAAAAGGGCGACTGGACCACGCTGACATCGCAGTTCCCGATCGTCGAGTCTACTGGTGAAACCAGCGCTTACGGCGACTTCAACAACAACGGCATGACGTCCGCCAACGTCAACTGGGTGCCGCGCCAGTCGTTCCATTATCAGACTCACACCCGCTGGGGTGAGCGCGAGCTGGACATGTACGGCGCCGGTCGTATCGGCTATGCCGCCGAGCTCAACGTGGCCTCAGCACTTGTGCTGAACAAGTTCCAGAACAAGTCCTACTTTTACGGCATCGCCGGGCTGGAAAACTTCGGTCTGCTTAACGATCCATCCCTGAGCGCGCCGGTTACTCCGGCGGCGACTGGTTCCGGCGGCGGCATTACCTGGGCATCGAAAGACGGGCAAGCCGTATATGACGATATCTCCGGTCGCCTCTATAAGCAGCTGGTCTCTCAGACCAAAGGTCTGGTAGAGCGCACCGATCGCATGGTGCTCGGCATGTCGCCGGAAATGGAAGTGAACCTGACCAAGACGAACCAGTACAACGTGAACGTCACTGATCAGCTGAAGAAAAACTTCCCGAACCTGCGTATTGAAACTGCTGTTGAATACAGCACCGACGCCGGCGAGCTTGTGCAACTGATTGTTGAGCGTCTGGGTGAGCAGGACACCGCTTACGCAGCATTCACCGAGAAGATGCGCGCCCACGCTGTCGTGGTGGAAGAGTCTTCCTGGCGTCAGAAAAAATCTGGTGGCACCTGGGGTGCAATCATTCGTCAACCGCTGGGCATTGCCAGCATGATCGGGGTGTAACATGGCCGAAACAGTAACTGTAGGATGCAAACTGCCGAATGGCCTGATCCTGGAGCAGGGCGCGTACAAAGTGGAGCTTAACGGCTCCAACTCCTCTATCGTTGTTGGCGGCTACGGTCTGACCGAAAACGTGGATAAGGAAGCCTTTGAGGCGTGGCTGGCGGCACATGCTGATCAGCCTTACGTTCGCAAAGAGCTGGTGTTCGCTCAGGCGAAAACCAGCAGCGCCCAGGCAAAAGCGAATGAAAATGCTTCGGAGAAAACCGGTCTGGAAGGATTGGATCAGAGTAATCCGGCCCCGGGCGTTGAAAAGGCGGACAAAAAATAATGGCGATCGTTGTCTTTGATGTTGCCGCATTTCATGAGCGTTATCCGGAGTTCGATGCCGTAAGTAATACGCTGCTGAATGCGTACTTCACGGAGGCAACGATTTACCTTGATAACACGGACCACAGCCTGGTGGCGGATGTTGCTGTCCGTGCTGTCTTCTTGAATATGCTGGTTGCTCACATCGCGGCTTTGAATTCAGGCGTAAACGGCGAGAAGGCTTCTGGTCTGGTTGGCCGCGTGGCAAGCGCATCGGAGGGGTCAGTATCGGTTTCGACTGATGCGGGTCCTTCCAGCGCGTCATCGTGGTGGTATCTCCAGACGCCATACGGCGCTGCTTACTGGCAAGCCACGGCCCCTTATCGCACTGTGCGATATGTCCCTGGCTCATCCCCTTCAATGTACCCGGGGCATTATAACCGCCGCTCTTTTATCCGGAGGTAACTATGGATGGAATGTCAGGCGGCGATAAGCTGATGGAGCACCTTCAGTCGATCGCAAAGGGGCTGTCCTCTGGCGATGATTTAAAGGTGGGTTTCCTTGAGGGGGCCAAGTACCCCGACGGGACGCCGGTAGCGCTTGTGGCGGCCACCAACGAATTCGGCGGTACGGTAAAAATCCCGGCGCATACCCGGGATTTGAACTTTTACGTTCGCCGCGACGGCGTTTCGCGCTTCGCAAAGCCATCGAAGGCCAATTTCGCGCAGTCAGTAATGATACCCGAGCATATCGTTACGATCCCATCCCGACCGTACTTCAGGAAGACCATTTCCGAACATGGGCCGGAGTGGGGAGGAGAGCTTGGGAAGCTCATGAAGGCCAACGATTTTGACGCCAGAAAAAGTCTGTCGCTGATGGGTGAGCGGATTAAGGGGCAGATTCAGTCGTCAATCATCGCCTTTTCTGAACCGCCCAATGCAAAAAGCACTGTCGACAAAAAAGGGTTTAACGACCCGTTAATTGACTCAGGCCACATGCTGAGCTCGGTCGACTACGAGGTGAAAGAGTGAATCTGCATTCCATAGTGCGCAGCGCCATTAGCGCGGTTAACCCTCGCGTTGAGGCGAAAATTTACCGCTCGATCGGACCAACCAAAAATCCGGATTACTCGACCTCGCCGGGTTTCGATCCGCCAGTGACGATGATGGTGCAGAAGCAGGCTCTGAGCCAGTCAGACATCCGACATATGGATAACCTGAACATTCAAGGCGTTCTGGTGAGTATCTGGACGGATGGCAACTGGTGCGGGATTAACAGGGATCGGCAGCAGGGCGGCGATAAGTTCGTTATCGGCAATGAAACCTGGCTGGTTGTGGCTGTTCCTGAAATCTGGTCGGACTGGACGAGGGTTATCGCATGTCAACAATTGACGTAGGACTGCAGGTCACTGAAAGCGATCTGTTTAAGGCCACCGGAGATTTCCTTTCAGCCATTTTTCCTGACGCAGAAATCACGCAGACACAGCAAAACCAAACCCCCATGCCGAAAGGCGGTTTCATTACCATGACGCCGCTTTTTTTCACTGACCTTTCAACAAGTGCTTTCGATTACGAGTACGACGTCGTTAGCGATAAGGGTATGGCGCGTCTTCGCCGCGTTGATGAGTGGCAGTGCCAGCTCGACTTCTACGGTAGGCAGGCGCAGAACAATGCCAGCATCTTTTCTCGTATTGCCCGTTCCGATTTCGCCTGCACCTGGTTCAGAGAAAACGCAAACGTGCTTGTGCCGCTTTATTCCGGCCCACCGCGGCAAACATCGATGATCAACGGCGAAAATCAGTGGGAATCCCGCTGGACGCTTGAATTCCACGCAAACCCGCTGATTGTCGTCAGCGTTCCTCAGCAGTTTATGACAGGTGCCGATGTGATATCGCAGCCGGTCGACGTGAGATTACCTCCGGAGAAATAATAAATGGCAATTTCGCTATCAAAAATCGCCCAGATGCTTCCCGGCGTACTGAAGGCGACAGGAACGGCTATTGATCTCAATGGCCTGTTCCTGACCGACAGCGCATACGCGCCGGTTGGTGCAGTACCCTCATTTGCCAGTGCGGATGAGGTAAAGGCGTACTTCGGCAGCGCGTCGATTGAGTACACCACCGCGGTGCTGTATTTCGCCGCTTTTACCGGTAAAACGCAGATGCCTGGCAAGCTGTATTTTAGCCGATTCAATACCGCAGCAGTGGCAGCATTCCTTCGCTCCGGATCGCACGCAGCGACCACGCTGGCACAGCTCAAATTGCTTTCTGGTACGCTGACTCTGACCGTCGACGGTACGGAGGAGACTTCCGCGGCTATCAACCTCAGCGGCGCGACCAGTTTTGATAACGCGGCAGAGCTGATTGAAACCGGCATTGGCTCCTCGGTTGTGGTGACCTGGGATAGCGTGCTGAAGAAATTCATCATCACCTCTGCCACCACCGGCTCAGAGAGTTCGATCACCTTCGCCGATGACGGCACACTGGCCGCTGGCCTTAAGCTTACCGAGGCGACTGGCGCGGTAATTTCCCAGGGCGCTGCGCCGGCAGTAGTTGACGATATCTTTACTGCCATTCTGGCCAAAGAGCAGGACTGGGTAACATTTTCCACGACGTTCGCTGTAACCAAAGACCAGGCCAATGCGTTTGCACTCTGGGCAAACAGCCAGAACCACCGCTTTGCCTATGTCCCATGGGACGCATCAGGAACTGCAATCGTGGCGGGCAGCTCGAATGCGCTGGTGTATGACATCATCAACACCTACGCCTACAACGATACCTGCCCCGTGTATGGTTACCCGAACCACGCAGCAAACGCGATGGGGTTTGTGGCCGCGCTGAACTTCACGCAGGCCAATGGGCGCTGTTCGCTGAATGGCCGTCAGGTGTCCGGCCTGTTGCCGATGATCAGTAACGATACTGATTACGAGGCGGCCAAGGCCAACGGCTATAACTTCTACGGCAACTATGCCTCGAATGCCGTCGAAACCAATCAGTGGGCGCCCGGCTCTATTACCGGTGATTATGCGTGGCTTGACGCCTGGGCGGGTCAGGTATGGGTAAATGCTCAGCTTCAGGCAGCTCTCGTTGCGCTGTTCCAGCAGGCGAGCAATCTGCCCTATGCTGC
The DNA here is from genome assembly GCF_002108615.1 of Klebsiella sp. YJ. Classification (NCBI taxonomy): domain Bacteria; kingdom Pseudomonadati; phylum Pseudomonadota; class Gammaproteobacteria; order Enterobacterales; family Enterobacteriaceae; genus Klebsiella; species Klebsiella sp. YJ. Next base: position 12,960 of record NZ_MTEG01000002.1, on the reverse strand, counting down.
AGCCGGAAAAGCTCGCATTGAATCGTGCATGAAGCCGACCATTGAGCAATTCAGGGCGTGGGGCGGTATGACGGCGGGCACTGACCTTGACCAGTCGCAGATCGACCAGATTACCGCCATCACTGGAGTCGACGTTACGGATTCTCTTCTGGCTGAAGGGTATTACATCTACATCGGCCCGTTCACCCCGGCAATGCGCGCCTCGCGTACCAAGCCAACGGTTTACTTCTGGTACACCGACGGCGGGATCATCCAGGGTATTACCGTTAACAGCACGGAGGTGCAGTAATGTCCGGTCAAAACATTACGTCGGCTGACGCCATCATTGAGCTGGTAATCGCTGAGCTATACCCGTCTGGGTTTAACCTGGAACAGTTCGAAGCGCAGAACATCTTCGAAATGGGCGATACCGACATGGCAGAGTATCAGCGTACTGCTGACGGTAAACTGCTGGGTGGTTTTGTTTATGGTGATCTGCCGTGGACATTCCATCTGGCGGCTTCCTCTCCGTCGATTAAGTACATCGACAACTGGCAAACCACGCAGATGACCACACGGTCTGTACTGCGTGTTAATGGCACGGTGATCCTGCCGTCGCTGGGTAAAAAGTACATCATGACCAACGGTATTCTGCAGCGCGCGCGACGCATGCCATCCGCTGGTCGCGTGCTTCAGCCGGTAACGGGTCTCATCCAGTGGGAAACCGTCACCCCGGCAGGGTACTCAGCGTAAACAATCAGCCCGGCTAAGCCCGGGCTTTTTTTATTCCTGCAATTCCCCGCGCTTCACACGCGCACGTTATAATCCCGGAACCTTACAGAAAGCGATCCTGAGAACTGCCGTTAGTGCCGGCGGGCCTTCTGGGGCGGCTTTTCTGTGTGACAGGTTCGCTTTCTTAAGGTAATTCGCATGAAATATCCAACCGTATCAGTAAACGGCGTCTCCGTTCGTGTTGATGACTATGGGCGCTACAGCCTGAATGACCTGCACGCTTCCGCAGTATGCAGTGGCCAGGCTAAAGAAAATCAGGGCCCGAGTCAGTTCCTTCGCTCTAAGAAGGTTAAGGAATTTGTCCACACTTTAGCCAGAATGCAAAAATGCACTCTGGAAGAAAATCAACCAGTTAAGGTCGTTAACGGTGGCCTGAATCAAGGCGTCTGGGCTCTGGAGATCGTCGCTATTCGCTATGCTGCATGGCTCAGTGCTGAGTTTGAAATCCGTGTTTATCAGACATTCCAGTCTCTCGTCCGTCAGGGATTTGATGCCATGGCCCGCTTAAATAAAATCGACCATGTGATAAACGCTGAAGCGAAGGAAGTTAGTCAGTGCGCAAGTCGAATGGGGAAGTGGGGCGCCGGTGGAAGAAAGCGCCTGCTTATGGCCGCCCGCGCCCGTGTGGTAGACGAGGTTCAGATGTACCTCCCAGGATTTGAGGCGTGAACCTCCTAAAGTCACCATTACAGATAGCCCACTACGGTGGGCTTTTTTATTGCCAGATAACTCATTCAGGAAACAAAAATGGCTCGTAAAAGCATCGTATTTACAGTTGAGGCAGATAACCGAGACAAGGGTAAGCAGTTCAAAATCACCGAAATGCCGGCGCGCAAAGCAGAAGAATGGGCGATCCGCCTGGCGTGCGCTGTGATTGGCGCCGGGGTTACCGTTCCCGACAATATGATGGCGGCCATCGGTGCCGCGGTGGCTCCGGCCCCGGCCGAGGATAATGCAGAAGCACGCGAGCTGTACGAAAGCGTGATGGCCAGCGGCATGGCCGGCCTCGCTCAGTGGGGGATCACCTCACTGGCTAAAGTCCCGTTCGCGCAGTCGAATCCTCTGCTTGATGAGTTGCTTGGCTGTGTGAAATTCATCGGCGGAAGCGGTATCGAAACGGCACTTGTTGACGAAGGGCAGATCGAAGAAATCAGCACCTGGTCGCGCCTGAAAATCGAAGCCTTCAAACTCCATATCGCTTTTGTAGCAGCCACCGCAAGTTAGATATCCCCTTATCCGTCCCGGAAGACTCAGATCGTGGCTTCATTCAGTACGAGAACGTGCCGCGCAGTATCGCCGCGGTGATCTCCGGGAAAATGGCGACACTCCACGAACTGGACACGGTATACAGCGTCCAGGATATGTGGTGGCTGATTGAAATAATGACCGTGGATAACACCAACAGAGCCATAGCAGCGGAGAATGATCATGGCAGCAACGGTAATTGATGCCCTCATGGTAACGCTGGGCCTTGATACTTCTCAGTTCCGCAAAGGCCAGCAGGAAGTCAGTGACGACCTGAAAAAGCAGCGCGAAGACGCCAAAAACACCGCCAAAGAAATGGCAGAGCAGGGCAAGAAAGCCGCTTCGTTCTTCAGCAGCATAAAGACAGAGTTGCTGGCGCTGACCGGCGTGACTGTCACCGCTGGCGGCCTGATGAGCTTTGTGAAAAGCACCACCTCCGGACTGATGGATTTATCGATCCAGTCGAAAGCACTGGGGCTATCAGCCCGTGAGCTTGATGGCTGGTCGAAGTCAGCGGAGGCGGCAGGGAGCTCGGCTGAGAAGATAAGCGCTTCTCTGCAGGGTTTTCAGGGCGCCATACAGGGGGCCAGGGTCGGCGATTACAGTAGCTCTATTTTTGGTGGACTGGCGCAGTTAAATGCGCTGACGGGCCAGAATTTTGACGTTTGGGGACAGGACGCCAGTTCTCTGGCCAAAACATCCCTTGATGCGCTACGAAAAATTAGCGATCCAAACCTTCGCCGGCAGGTTGGGTTAAGTCTTGGATTTGATGATGCAACCTTGCAGCGCAATCAGGAAGGAAAATTCCTGCCTGATGTTGACCGCCTGACCAAAAGCTCCGGTATTACAGACGCCTCAACCAAAGGCGCAAAGGAATTTACAGCCGCATGGGCGGAGCTGGGGCAAAACCTCGACACGGTAAAAAACCAGATTTACGTGGGTTTGATACCAACTATTCGCGATCTGAATGGTCTCCTCATAGAGTGGTCGTCTGGTAACGCAAAATCCTCTTCATTCTTCAAAGAGCTGAAGCGGGACATTAACGACATTACTGGTATTGACCTTGGTAGCTGGACGCTATCAGGCGATCTGCGCAACCTCAAAGATAACTTTTCCATGCTCGGAAAAGTGCTAAACCACCTGGGTAACGCTTTAAACGAGCTCAATAACGGCAACTTCTCCAAGGCTGCCGATGAGTTTAAAAAGGCGTGGTACGGCACTGAAGACGGAAAGCCTACCGGTAATGATGCGCTGCCCGGAGTGACCAAGGCAGCCGAGCAGGCGCTGAAGAAAAACGGCGGCACACTGGATTTTAAACCTGATCAGGACTCTGCGTATCTAAGCCCGCAGCAGCAGGCAACGCAGAAAATGCTGGATGCAGTTAAGTTTCAGCCGCTTCCTGAACAGCGCAGGCAGCAGCAGGATGAGAGAGACTACTGGGAAAGCACCAAAAATCTCCTTTCAAAAATCGCTGACGCCCTGATCTCTCCAGCTGGCGCGGCAACAATGCAGCCAGATACCTCGGGATACCAGCCAAACGTCCCGCTTAACGCTCAGGCCGCTCGCCTTGGCGCCAAAGGAAGGGCATTTCTTCAGGCGATGGCTGGCGAATTCGGGGCGCTGGAAGGTAAATATGGACTTCCCGCTGGGCTGCTGTCTTCGGTGGCTGGTACTGAATCAGGTGGCGACCCGTTCGCAGTATCCCCCAAAGGGGCAAAAGGCCCATTCCAGTTTATGGATGGAACTGCCAGAGACTTGGGTTTGAAGGGGATGGACGTTTATGACCCCCACAAGTCAGCTGATGCCGCTGCAAGATACCTGCGCTATCTGCTGGATGCTACTGGTGGCGATCTGGAAAAAACTCTTGCCTCCTATAACTGGGGGCTCGGAAACGTCCAGAAGAAAGGCATGGATAACCTGCCGTCGGAAACTCGTAATTACGTCCCTAAAGTCATGGCCGGAATGCGCCCTGGCGCCGGGATGGCCGTAGACCGCGCAATGCCCGGGCAGTCCGGTGCGACTTATCAGTTTTATGGCACCAAAATCACCACCCAGGCCCAGAACGTGGAACAGCTTACCAGCGACATCAAAAAGCACGGCGACAACCGTGTCATGCTTTTGGCTGGCTACTCAGGACAATAACTCATGTCGTTTTCTCTGAATGTCTCGACAGTGCTATCCGCCATTCAGGGAGGAAGCCTGTTATCAGTCCTTAACAGCGCCCTGTCGCCAACTTATCGAATCACCTATAACACCGTTGACGAGTCGCTTTTGACGGCTGCAGCCGGGCAGGAGGTTTTCTCCCCGTCCGGCTGGGTTAGTGTTGATCGCTACGGTGACGCAGCAGTGACTAAGGGGCCGGTAGAAAAGGGGCGGTACACATCCTACAACAAAGTGAAACAGCCGTCTGAACTCAGGATCATTTTTGCCCTTGAAGGGTGGACGGCTTTTTCCGGGTCGCTGCCCAACCTGACCAACTTCTCCCTACTGAGCCGGAACAATTTCATTCAGAAACTGGATGAGATGAAAAACACGGCCAGTACCTACAACATCGAGACACCTGATACGGTGTATTACAGCTACGATCTGACCCACTTTGATTACTTTGTGGGGTCGTATCGTGGGCAGACGTTGTTGATGGCGAACTGCACTTTCGAGGAGATCATGGACGGCGGGGAGGTCATGCTTTCAAACGCTGTAATTGAAGGCCCACCGACCAGCAACGCGAAAACCAACAATGGCACCGCAGCCTCAACGCAGGTGATCACCGGGGCAACGAAAGAGGTGACATTGAGCGATGTCAAGAATGCCTGGTCAAGCGCTGATACAACCTTATCAGACGCTCTCCAGACGACAGGGGCAGCGATTGTATCTAACGTTAACTCGGCGGCCGAGTCAGTCTCTAAGGCGTGGGACAGCTCTTCTACTGCAGTTTCTAAGCAGATAAAAAGCACCGTCTCCGACTTTCTGGAAAAGGTGATGTGACATGCAGGAAATTAGCTTATCTCCGTCACTATCCCAAAAGGTGTATATCACGCTTGGCGCCCAGAACTGCGCTATCAAGTTGCATCAGCGCTCAACCGGGTTTTACGCCGATCTGTATGTCGATGACAAGCCGATATTTCAGGGCGTTCTCTGCCTGAACTGCGTTTACCTGGTTCGGTATAAATATCTGGGTTTCAGTGGCGATCTGGTTTTCGTTGACTCGAAAGGCACAGCCGACCCCTATTACGACGAAATAGGCACCAGATTCAAGCTGTATTATACGACGAGCAGTGAGGTAGGCAGATGAGTTACAAGGAGAGAGAGCTTACTGTATCGTTCACGCTGGCTAACGGCACGTTTGACGGTGGTATCGGAAATACCCTGATAGTTAAAGGGTTCAAATGCGAGGCGGCTATATCTGCCTTTGGCGGCGCTACAGGCACGATGATGGAGCTAAGTCTGTGGGGCCTGTCGCTGGAGAACATGGCCAAGCTGACGACGAACGCGCAAAAAATAATCGCTGCTGAGCAAAACGCTATCGTCGTTTATGACGGTGATACCCGTGTTTTTTCCGGGTCGATAACGTCTGCCAGGATTAACCTGAACCAGATGCCTGATGCGCCGATCGAGATAACCGCAGCGGCAGCTGGAAGGGAACGCCTGATCCCATGTGAGCCTACATCCATTCGTGGCGATGCGGATGTGGCTGACATGATTCGCGCCCTTGCCTTTAAAGTTGGGCTGAAATTCATCAATGTTGACGTCAAGAGTACCGAGCGAAACCCGGTATACAAAGGCAATGCGATAAAGCAGATCATTGAAATAGCAGCTGCGCATAAAATAACGGTAAATATTGATTTTGGCACCGTCACTATTTATACCGGGAAGAAACCCTCTGATTCTGTCGTTCCATATGTTTCTCCATCAACAGGTCTCATTGGGTATCCGATTTTTTATGACATGGGGATTAACTTTCGCTGCATTTACTCCCCGACTCTGAAACTGAACACCAAAATCATCCTTGAGACTGACCTGCCACACGCAAGCGGGGAATGGATTATTCAGGCAGGAACCACCCATTACCTTTCCTGTAAAGTTCCCGGTGGTCTGTGGGAAACGTTCGTTGTGGCCGCGCCGGGATATCTTGTAAAAGGGAACGAAAATGCTAACTAACCAGACTCCTGAGAGCGTGTCATCGCAGGGTAACGCCATATTATCGCTGCTACATTCAACGCTGAAGGGAATGACGTTTGTCGATATTGTTCTGGTTAGAGAGGTTGAAGGTGATGTGTTGACCGTTCTCCCCCTGGTCAATGATGTAGACGTTTCTGGCCGGGCCATTGCCAACCAGGACGTTTACCAGATCCCATACCTCAGACTTCAGGCGGGAAACAGCGCGGTAAAAATGGAGCCAAGGCCAGGAGATATTGGTCTGGTTGTGGTTTGCGACAAGGACACGACGAACGTTAGGGAAACCAGAGCGGAAGGCCCGGCGCCAACGCAGCGCCGGCACTCGTATTCCGATGCGATGTACATAACCGCAATAGCCAGCATGAATGGTGAGCCGACTGAATTCGCAGAATTTACCGGGAGTGGCATAAACATAAAGAGCCCCGGCGTTATTAACATCAATGGCTTGAAAGTCCATCCGAGCGGACAGCTTGAGCTTGTCGATGGTTCTATCGTTGATGGACACTCTCATGGCGGAGTACAATTCGGAGGAGACAGAACCGATCCTCTGGAGCCGTGATGAAAAAATTAATAGTCATTTCAGCATTTATTCTTTTTGCCTTATCTCCGCCAGCCATATCAAAGCAGATAACATCACATTTAAAAATGGTTGATGGTTATTTTAATGGAATCCTAACGGCAAATGATGACGAGCCGATATGGTTTGGTATCTTGGAGTTTGACTTTTTAGGCAGTCAGCACCTAACCTGCAGAATGGACTCAATGCACACCTCTGGAGATGCTCCAGACAGGATGTCGTCAGTAAACTACCGTTGCCAAAATGGGTTTTCTGTCCAGCTATCAAAAAATGAAAATGACAGGTACGCTATTTTAAACCTTCAAAACATAAACTTTGAAAGCGGAGAGGAAAGCCAGTTAGGTAGTTACAAGGTCACCTCATCAATTCCTTTAACGATGATTGAAAATAATAAATATAATGATGATTTGTTTAATAAGAGGAATGCCGAGAGGGAGCAGTGGGTAAAGGAAAATACTGCTGACGTTTTTTCCGCATGCGACATTATCATGTCATCGCACCTTCTGGCTTATCAAATGGTTAATGCTGGAACACAAAATAACAGCGCAGGCAGGAATGAAATAAGGGGTGCGTTGTCAAAACTTTACCCAAAAAATGCGGATGAAATGGCACAATCATTTATAAGCTTTCACTCTGGCGACAAAGAGCCTTTTGGAATGCCGCTTACATTTGGAGTCAAGGGGCGCATGATTAAAATGTGCATGGATCAGCCAAGTGATTACATACCTGAGTTTGGCTCGCTGGTCATGTCAGGTAAAATATTCAGATAAAATTTTCTTATTTATAAACCACTGCAATTAAATAATAGACCTCGCCTCGGCGGGGTTTTTTTATGGGCGAAATCCATGAAAACAATCTCTCTCCTGCTTGATACCGATACCTGGGACCTTGTCCTTGATGAGCTGGGTAATATCGCCACGGTTGAAAACCCCTACGCCTGCGCTCAGGACGTAGCGACGGCATGCCTGGCTATACGCGGCGAGTGCATTTACGAAAAAGACACCGGAGTTAATTACAAAGAGCTGCTGAACGTTAAGGCCAGCACTGGCGCCATGGCGGCCGCGCTTCAGGTTGAAGCGTTGCGGATGAGCTATATCGCCCGCGCTGAGCCGACGCTGATTAACAACCGCGACACGCGCCGCACAACCGGCGTTATTGCGATCGTGGATGCCAACGGCCTGGATTCCAGCGTCACCCTGTGAGGAAAAAATGACCACAATCTCTACGGCAGTACCGGCCGTGACCTTTTCCACCACTGGTCTTGATGTTCCAGATGAGGGAGACATTCTTGCCGGGCGTATAGCAGATATTGGCTCTGCATTCGGGACGGCGATGAGCACGAACCTCAAAACGCCGCAGGGGCAGCTGGCTGTCACTGATACTGCAATCATCGCTGACAAGAACGATCAGCTCCTGGCCATCGTCAATAACATGAACCCAGACTTTGCTTCTGGCCGGTTTCAGGATGGCATCGGCAGAATTTACTTCCTCGATCGCATTGCTGCGGCGGGTACGGTTGTAACTGCCACATGCTCCGGCGTTCCGGGAACGGTAATTCCTGCACAGTCCTATGCAACCGACGATAACGGTTATATGTACGTGTCCCTGGCGGCCGGAACGATAGGCGAAGACGGGACGGTAAAAATCGAGTTCCAGAACCTGACTACGGGGCCGATAGCTTGCCCTATCGGGACGCTGACAAACATCTATGTCGCGGTAAGTGGCTGGTCGAGCATCACCAACGAGACCGCAGGCGTGCCAGGCTCGAATGTGGAAGGGCGGTCTGCCTTTGAGTATCGCCGCCGTCAGTCAGTAGCGCGTAACGCCTTCAACACGGCTGCAGCTGTGCGGGCTGCTGTTCTGGAAGTCGACGGGGTGCTTGATGTCTATGTTATCGACAACAAAGAACCCACCCCCGTCGATAAAGGCTCGACGAATTACACGCTGCTGGCCAGCTCGATTTATATCGGGGTTTATGGCGGGGCAGTGGCTGACATTGCAGCGGCCATCAATAAAAAGCTTCCTCCCGGTACCATCATGAACGGTGACACTACTGGAACTGTGCAGGATACCGAGAATTATGACGCCCCTTATCCGGAGTACACCTACAGGTGGAAAACGCTGGATGCGGTGAGCGTTCATATCAAGGTGGAATACGAGGCTAATGACGGCCTTCCCTCAGATATCAACGCACAGATCAGAACGGTCGTCCTGAATGCCTTCACCGGCGCAGATGGCGGCACCCGGGCGCGCGCCGGCGCACGAATTTATGGCAGCCGGTATATCGGACCAATACAAGCGCTCGATGCACAGAACATGAACGTACTTTCGGTCCAGATCTCTCTTGATGGAGCAACCTGGTCGAGTGCGCTGACCATGGGCATTGATCAGGAACCCACTCTCGATGCGACGAACATCACAACGGAGGCGGTAAGTGAATAATGTCGACTGGACCATCTATGCACAGTACGTCAATTCAACGCGCCTTAGGTCGCTGATAGACACCTTTAATGCCTCCATGGCCCCAGAGGACTGGATAGACACGTTCTATGACCTCGTCTTCAACATTGAGACGTGCGGCGATTACGGGCTGATGTGCTGGGGGAAAATTGTTGACGTTGGCAGGCTATTAACTGTTACGCCATCACAGAAATTTTTCGGGTTTGGTGAGGCAGCCAGTACACCGGCAGAGCTCACAGACCCACAGCCATTTAACCAGGCTCCGTTCTACACTGGCGCACAGGACACTAACACGGTAGTTCTGAGTAATGACGCATACAGAAAGCTGATCATGTGCAAAGCGATGGCGAACATCAGCGACTGCACCGTGCCGGTCATGAATCGCATGCTGATGTACATGTTCGGCGCCAGCGGGCGGGCTTACGTGCGTGACGATGGCAATCATGTCATGAGCTATGTCTTTGAGTTTCAACTTTCCGACTCTGAGCTGGCCATAGTGCAAAGTTCAGGTGCGCTTCCTTCCCCTCCAGGGGTAAAAGTAAATATCGTTCAGGAGGTCTGAATTGAATAATTCAGCCATGCCACCGCGCTTGACGGTTGTCTTTGCAACGTCTGGCGATCGCAACACAATACCAAACGATTCCTCTACGGAGACGCTCAGTAGCGGAAAGGCGTCATATGATGTTGGATTTCCGCCTATTACCAGAATCGCTCTTTCATCAGGCGGAAAACCACCTCAAGGACAGGATTTCAACGGTATTTTCTATGAGTCTTTTTTAAGGCACCAATGGAACCAGGCAGGTGGTGGATACCCATTTGATTCGGCCTATGCTACTGCGATTGGCGGCTATCCAAAAGGGGCGATTGTTCCGTTTAGCACTCTCGATGGGCTTTGGCTAAACACCCTGAATAATAACAATGGAACACCTGAAAACTCCGGAGGTAGTCCCTCAGGTTGGGTTCCTGCATCAAGTTATGGCACTACGGCAATAACTGCATCTGGCTCTTCAAATATCACACTGACTGCTTTGCAGGCTTCGCGCCAAGAAATAATTATAAACGGGACTTTGACAGGGAATATTTATTTATTTTTTCCCCCGTGGGTTAAACAGTGGAGAGTCACAAATAACACCTCTGGTGGTTTCAATGTCATCTGCAAAACAATTAGCGGTAGCAATACCGCAACATTATATCCAGCAGGCAGAGGAAGAATTCGCTGCGATGGGTCTAATGTTTATTTCGTTGATGCTACCAGTGGTCCCGGGCAGTCAGGAGGGGTTTTATTAGGTAACGGGGCTCGCCTCGCCTGGGGTTATACGGATGCTAATTGCACTATTGCCGGGATTGACGGTGAATACGAAACAGAAAACGTTTTTGTCGCCCCATCTTTTACAACCAGTGATGGGGTATTTGGGTTCAATACCATCTGCTCAGTAAAAGTGATTCCAGTTGATGTTGGTGGTGCCGGGCAAAATGAGCGCTCATGGCTCATGGATTCGACGTTTTCAGGAAATGGTTTTTCATTCCGCTCTGCATGTAAAACGCAGAACGCAACAATTCGAACTCGCTGGGAAGTAATAGGATTCTGATATGGCAACTACAGATACCCAACAGGCCGCACAATTTTCTGCGGAAGCCGCAGTCAGCGCCGCCGAGGCAAAGCAGTATTTAATTGAAGCTCAGCAGGGTTATCAGGATACCAGCGCCGCAGCTCAGGAAGCTAAAGATGCAGCAGAGGCTGCGACATCATCAGAGCAAAATGCATCGACATCAGAAATAAATGCCGCTCAATCTGCAGAAGAGGCTGAAGCAGCAAAAATAGAGGCTGCCGCCGCTGCAGCTAACGCCTCCGACTACGCTAAAAACAAGTTCACTTTTTACAAAACGCCAACTGATCCGGACGGCACAATTGCTGGTATGGCGGCTACTACTGACGGTCAGTCTTTCTGGGTGGCTCAGGGTCCCGACGCTCTGTCTGCTGCATGGCAGTACCAAAACAAAGCAGGTGTGCCAGTACTTCAGGCCAAACAGCCAGGAACGGCGGCGGTAACAGGGACTATTCGCGAGTTTCCTACTCTGGCGGCGGCACAGGCTGATGCAGATGCTGGAAATATTCCGACTGGAGCAACTGCGTATTACCGTAGCTCAGATGGTGAAGCGCTGGCTATTGAGGTCATCAATACTGCCGGGACACTGGCGCCAACTGGCAGGGTAATGCCGTCACAGGAGGCCATAAACGCAGTTTTCGATTTCATCAGTCGGTTTATTGTGAGCGGCGACGTCGGCAATAACTATTTCCCGTTTTTCACTGATGGCGCTGATAACGTTCCGGTTTGGTGGGATGATGGTTTTGCCGTTTCCAGAATATCAACAGCTCTCTATCAGATGATTTATGATGATGTTCATTCCCGATTGGGTGATGCACTTAATTCAATGGTGGATGATGTATCAAACTCTTTCTTCCCACTGTTTATTGACTCCAGCAACAATGTTCCGGTTTGGTGGGACAATGGTTTCGATGTTTCCATAATTTCTGAAAGCCTAAAAACGAAAATATGGGACTACATTAACTCCATTATTTCACCCGCCCTTAATAAAGCGGTCCCGCTTGTATCGGCGGGATTCGTTCCGGGCATGACGGATGGTAGTGATAACGTTCTGTTCTGGTTTCAGGATGGAAAGTTTGATGCTTACGGGGTCGGCCCAAACATCAGCGCGTCACTTGCCAGCGCATACCAGCGCCGCATGTATACCGCCTATTACAACATGCCTTTGCATACCGACAGTCGCACGCTGTGGCGCTGGAAAGCCAAAAAGGCGCAACTCAAAGCCGGGATGGCTACGCAGCCTAATTTCCTTCTCACAGGTGACAGTTGGACCCAGAATAATGAACTTGCGACAGCTATTGCAGGCGTACTCAGCGCTGAATATGGTGACGCTGGTTTAGGCTGGCGAACTGTGAACTATGGCGCATCGCGCGATGGTTCAAATATCTTTCGCTCAGCCGGCTGGGATTTATATGACGCCTCGCCAACGAGCGGTGCTCCGCTTTATGGTTGCGGCATTGACGGCCAGTCCATCAACACCACCACGAACACGGCCTATTTCAACGTGACTAATGTCCGCTGTACTGATTGCCGTATTTATTATCAGGACCTGAATGGCACCTTCCAGTACGGCTACGATGTGGGCGGTGTCACGCAGTGGACTGAGGTTGTCTGTGGGAATACCGGCACTACTAAATCTGTTTTGCTGACGGGACTGACGGATGATGTCAGGACGATTTACGTCAAAACTGACGGTAACGCTGGGCGTGTGGCCATCCACGGTTTTTATCTCTGGCGCGCTGGTGTGGCTGGCTGCGTGATGAGCAAAGCCGGCAACTCTGGGATTCTTGCGGACCAGTTTCTGCTGTTCTCCGACAAAATCTCGGAATACCTCAGTACCATTCAGCCTGACGTGATCGCTATCGTCATTGGTAACAACGACTACCGCATTTCAACCGGAACCCAGACATTTCGCACTGCGCTGCAAACCTATATGGCCGCCTGTCGCGCTGTACTGCCTGACGTGGGTTTCATCCTCATGGCTCCCCCGAGAACCAACGGCACCGCGGTAACACCACTCGTTGATTTCCGTGACGTAATGTACGACCTCTCTCAGACGCTGAACTGTGAGTTTTTCAGTATTTATGACCTGTTCGACACCTGGACGGAAATGAACGGGCTTGG
>NZ_MTEG01000031.1:0-68812 GCF_002108615.1 Klebsiella sp. YJ | reverse complement strand
AGCGGTTCACCGCCAGACACCCGAGGCAGGAGCCCGGTGCGTAAATCGCGCACGCCGGGATCTGTGCGGGGGGTATCCGGTAACGGGTATCCCTACCGCGACATTTTTAATGGTGGTTATCATGCCGTTTTTCACACCTGCCGACCTACGCCAGATAGTGGCGTTGCCTTTGTTCAGCGATCTTGTGCCATGCGGCTTTCCGAGCCCGGCACAGGATTATGTCGAGCGGCGCATTGACCTGAATGAAATGATGATTCAGCACCCTAGCGCGACCTATTTTGTGAAATCCACCGGCGATTCAATGATCGACGCCGGAATTGGCGAAGGGGATTTGCTGGTGGTGGATAGCTCCCGTAAGGCTGAGCATGGCCATATCGTTATTGCCGCGGTCGATGGCGAATTTACCGTTAAGCGCCTGCAGCTGCATCCCGTGGCGATGCTTAAGCCTGAAAACAGCGCCTATTCCCCGATCGTGATTGGCCGCGAAGATCGGCTGGACATTTTCGGGGTGGTGACCTACATCGTGAAGTCGGTGAGCTGATCATGTTTGCGCTGTGCGATGTGAATTCGTTTTATGCCTCTTGTGAAACCGTTTTTCGCCCGGACCTGAAGGGGCGGCCCGTGGTGGTGTTATCCAATAACGACGGATGCGTTATTGCGCGTTCTGCCGAAGCGCAATCGCTGGTGAAAACCGGCGAACCGTACTTCAAACTGAAGGATCTTTTCAGGCGTCACCGGGTGGTTTGCTTCAGTAGCAACTATGAACTCTACGCGGACATGTCCAATCGGGTGATGACCACGATCGAGGAGATGTCTCCCCGCTGCGAAATATACTCTATTGATGAGATTTTTTGTGACCTTACCGGCGTGCGCCACTGTCGCGATCTGACAGAGTTTGGCCGCGAAATCAGAGCCACGGTTCTGCAACGCACGCATCTGACGGTTGGGGTGGGTATCGCCCAGACCAAAACCCTGGCCAAACTGGCGAACCATGCGGCAAAAAAATGGCAACGGCAGACCGGAGGGGTGGTCGATCTGTCAAATATTGAGCGTCAGAGGAGGCTCATGGCGGCATTATGTGTCGGTGACGTCTGGGGCGTAGGCCGGCGGATTGCGAAAAAACTGGAAGGGCTGGGCATCAAGACCGTCCTGCAGCTGGCAGACACCGATATTCGCTTTATCAGAAAGCATTTCAACGTTGTGCTGGAGAGAACCGTGCGCGAACTACGCGGCGAGCCATGTCTTGAACTGGAAGAGTTCGCCCCGATCAAACAGGAGATTATCTGCTCCCGTTCCTTCAGCCACTACATCATGGAATATGATGAGATGCGGCAGGCGATTTTCAGCTATGCCGCTCGGGCTGCGGAGAAACTGCGTAGCGAGCATCAATATTGCCGCTTTATCTCCGCGTTTGTTAAAACCTCGCCATTTGCGCGCAACGAGCCGTATTACAGCAACAGCGCATCCTTTAAACTGCTGACGCCGACCCAGGACAGCCGGGATATTATCGGTGCGGCGATACGCTGTCTGGATGCCATCTGGAAAGATGGCCTGCGCTATCAGAAAGGGGGGGTTATGCTGGGTGACTTTTATAGCCAGGGGGTGGCGCAGCTTAACCTGTTCGATGAAAATGCGCCGCGACACAACAGCCAGAAGCTGATGGCGGTGTTGGATCGTCTTAATGCGAAAGAGGGGCGCGAAACGCTTTATTTCGCCGGGCAGGGTATTCAGCCGCAGTGGCGGATGAAACGGGAAATGCTTTCGCCGAGATACACCACGCGATATGCCGATCTGCTCACGGTTAAGTGATAATCCTCAGGGCAGTACCTGTCGCTTGTGCCAAAAGTGAACGCTGAGAAGTCGAATTTTTGCAAGATGATGACCATTCCGGGTTACCGATAAGGTTGCCCCGGAAATGGAGCTAAAGCGGTGAAATGGCGTCTACAACATGCTGAAAGACGTAGGGGTCGGAAAGTAGCTCAAATTCTTCATCATCTGGATAAGTAACCGCGACTTGATAGTTTTCTCCAGCAAAGGCTTTCACCGACGGTAAATCCTGCCAGTAAGTTGCCAGAAAGAAGTGCTCCCGATCGCCCTGGGTTTCCCTGCGCACAAATGCACCTCTGTTCCCCTCGATACTCCTTGAGTGCTCCACGCCCGTCCTCTGAAGATGATTCGCAAAACCTTCTGCGTGTTTAAGCGGAACACAACCGTGCCAGGTCCTTACAATCATAAGCTTTCCCTCATTTAACCACAGAATATCACCATACCACCTAAAGAGAGCTGGATGGGCAATTTGCGGCGCATGTTCGCGCAATCCGCACAATATTTATCCGGATTAAGCCGTGCGTCTCTCCTGCCGGTCCGCGCCTCGATCCAGGAAAACGGCATGTTCTCTGGCGCTGTCTGTCTCGGGCCAGGAGAGAACTTAAAATACTGCGCTGACCCGTTCACGAAGGCGTTTCTGGCGCATGATTAAGGCAGCCCAGACCAATTAAGGTCTGGTGTACGGCCTCAATAAGAGGGGTATGCGGTTCGTGGCCCAGAAAATCGATCAGTTTTGTATTGTCCAGCCGTATTGGCTGTTGCCACAAATATCGCATCTCCAGCATTTCATGCAGCGTGGTATTGAAAGGGGACATCGCAAAGATGAGCCACCAGGGAAACGAGGTTACCTTCGCTTTAACCCCGGCAAGTTGCGCGACATGCTGTATGGCTGCGGCCATCGCCGTGCCATCGGGATCCCAGTGTCCACGCATATGAAAACAGGCAAACGGTTTGAGTTGATCCCGACGCGCTAACAGCGCTGCCAGGGTCCTGGCAACGTCCGGCAGCCAGGCCCACTGATGGCCTGTCCCGGCTTTGCCCGGGTTTTTAATTATCTGCGGGCGTTGTCCCGGTTTGATCCATCCCTGTGAAAACCAGTTATTGCCTGCGTCAGGGCCAAAGAAGTCACCTGCCCGCAAAATCAGCACCCTCCCGCCACGCTGCGCGTAGGCTAACAGCGCCTTCTCCATTTGCACCCGTATAGCCCCTTTTCGGGTGACGGGATTTTGGGGAGCGTCTTCCCGCAAGAGAGGAAAGGCGTCCGGACCGTAGTTGTAAACGGTGCCCGGGAGAACGATTAATGCACCGTTTCGCTCCGCTGCATGGATAGTGTTATGTAACATTGGCAAAACCAGTTGTTCCCAGTTTCGATAACCCGGCGGATTAACGGCGTGGACAATCACACTACACGCTGACGCGGCAGACGCGACCTGCTCTGCATTCAGCGCATCACCGCTTATCCACGTTATACTTCCGTGCTCTTCATTCTGCGGGGCGTGGCGACGCAATGCATGAACATCCCATTGATCGCGGACGAGCTGACGGGCGATTTCTCCACCGATCCCGCCTGTGGCGCCGAGTATGAGTACCTTGTTTTTGCTTTTCATCGTCTTACCTCTGCCGGATGTCTGCTTGACAGCGTAGTGCTTGCGCGAGCTAAATGTAATTGCATGACATCAGAGAGCAGGTATGCATTTTTGTATGAAGCTAAACATTCCATGGGAATGGTATCGAACCTTCCTGGCGGTGATGAAAGAAGGCTCCCTGTCGGGGGCCGCCCGTATGCTTGCCATTACCCAGCCCACCGCGGGACGCCACGTGGCGGCGCTGGAATCAGCACTGGGTCTGGTATTGTTTACACGCTCTCAGACGGGCCTGCAGCCCACGGATGCAGCCGTCGCGCTGCAAGGCCATGCGCAAGCAATGGAAAACACGGCCAGTATGATTGAGCGATCGGCCGCCAGCTTCAGCACCCGCACCGCCGGATTGCGTGGCGTGGTGCGTGTTTCGGCGAGCGAAATTATCGGCACAGAAGTTCTGCCTCCCCTCATTGCGCAAATTAAAGAGGCTTACCCGCAGGTTACAATTGAACTGGTTTTATCTAACCGGATTCAGGATTTATTGAACCGGGAAGCGGATATTGCAGTACGCATGACCACGCCGGTGCAGGAGCAACTGATTGCACGGCGGATGGGCAGTATCGAAATTGGTCTGCATGCCGCACCTTCCTATCTGGCACGGCATGCCGCACCGGAAAGTATGGAGGCGTTGTTCACGCATACGCTGGTGGGTTTTGATAAAACAACGCCATTTATTTTACAGGCCCTGAAACACTATCCTCAGCTGCATCGTGAACTATTTACCGTGCGCACTGACAGCGATGTGGCGCAGTTGAACCTGATTCGCGCAGGTGCTGGCATCGGTATATGTCAGGTTCAACTGGCCGATTTTCCTGTGCAGTTACAGAGATTGCTGCCTGATTTCTTTGCTTTTCATCTCGATACCTGGCTGGTAATGCATGAGGATCTTCGCCACAGCAAGGCCTGTAAAACGGTATTCGATATTCTTGCCGAGGGGTTGCGGGCTTATATCGCAAAGGCGAAAGCGTGATATCCCCCATACCTCCCGGGCCACAGAAGCGCACTCTTTTATTTTCGCAGAGTTACCGACAGAACCGCATTCTGCAATCAGCAGCACAAGACCGGGGAGGTGGGGGCTCACATGCCGGGGAGCCCACTCAGATTCTGCATTTCAATATCCGCAGCCTGAAGGCGACTGCTGAAAAGGGGGATTATCTGGCGACGTTGGCAGCCCCGGGGCGTTATGTGCGGATCGGTAGCGATCGGCTTCTGGTCTGTTTTCTGCTGATGTGCAATGGCTGAAGGCGCAGAAGCTGGAATAAATTTCTATTCGCGTGATATGAAGAAAATTGGAATGGTTCACGTCGTGCTATTATTTTGTCCTGTTAGCGTGTCGATACCTTAATGGTGGCAGCTTATAATTTTTAGAAAAAATTCGCGTAAAGGTCTGCTGTGAGTCAAATCCATATTTACAGGCGATGCTGATCACGGGCTCATTAGTCTCGATAAGATCTTTTGCCGCCAGTCTAAGTTTCTTATCTCTGATATATTTCCCCAGACTCACTTCTTTTACCTGTACAAAAATCCGCTGAAGATGCCATTTGGAATATCCTGCCCGGGCAGCAACATCCTCAATCCTCAGCGGTTTGTGTAAGTTTGAATCAATCCATTGGGTTATCTCATCGATGATGTCTTCTGTTCTGAACATAAATCGATGCTCATAATAAAAGGTTTATGACACATCCTTTACAGGATGCTAATGATTCATTTATAGATTTCGGCAACTCCGTGTAGCCTGTTATTTCCCGTCGCGGACAGGATTTTGAATGATGTTGCACCTTGCTCGTCAGCCTTACGAGAAAGCGCACTCGATAACTCATCAAGCGTATAGGCATTGCTGGCCGAGACTACACCTATTTTTTCTTTCCCATCTGCATGACTAATTTCCTGAGCTGCAGAGGCGGCATTCACTGAAATAAATACCATGAACAATGTCGTAATCAGTCGTGCTTTCATATTTAACACCTCTTTTAAACGATATGGTTAAAACTGGACTTCTGGCAGAAGGAACGTCCTCCGTCTTGATATTTAAATATACAGATCTAAGCTGTCATCAGGCTGACCGCTATATGACAAAATTGTCAGGGTTTTAGCTTAGTTAAGCTTGTGTGCATACTGATTCAGCTCGTTAATAATGCACCCAGGTTCTTCACTAAGAGGCATATTGTCCATATCTAAAATCCCATCATTTTTTTGGCGATTATCCGTTTGCAGCTCGGCAAACAGAGGGGTGAGATCCTGCTGTGCTTCCCCTCGTTCAGCCACCAGTTCGAACGTTTTATTTTTTGCCGCATCGTTACTCAGGGCGCTGACCAGAACCCGGGCGATTTGCTCTCGGGATATCACGCCATCTTCCGGCGTTCCCGCATGGCGTCGATCGCCCTGCAGCATAACGATTTTGTGCTCATCATCATTGTTGTAGTCAAACCAGCCGGGCCTGACGATGGTGTAGGGATGGCCACTCGCCCTGACCAGACGTTCGGCGCGTCTTTTCCAGTCATGAACCTCAGTCCGTTGATTCCAGGTGCTGAGTCGTTCAGTCACGCCAATCGTGGTCATTAAGCTGATGCGAACAGGGGTATCCCTGAACATTCGCAAAAGGTTACGTACACCGCCGTAATCTATCGCTCTGGCCCCAATACGCCCCTGGCCATCGGAACCGAGAGTGAAGATGACGGCATCAATATCTTTCGGCAAATCGCTGAGGGTTTCGGGCATGGAAACGTCGCCATAGAAAATATCCGTGCCACGAGGAAGCCGTTTTACTTTGCGTCGATTTCTGACCAGAGCCACGGGGTGATGGCCCATATCAATAGCGGTATTTACGACATGCAGACCTATACTTCCTGTCGCTCCGGCAACGAGTATTTTCATGATAAACCTTCTGATAATTCAGATTTATTTTCGATACGGCCAGAATATCAATTATCATTATTGTCAGTAATGGGGCTAAAATAATTGCGTCTATGAACACCCTTCATGAGTGCGCTGCGAAGGGAATGCATCCATAAGGAAATCGCCAATGCTCAAAGAAAACTTCAATGAACTGCAAATCTTTCTTGTCGTCGCAAGAGAGCGGAGTTTTACCAAAGCAGCGGGCAAACTGGGTGTTTCTCAGTCGGCACTCAGCCATGCGATGAAAGCGCTGGAGGAAAGGCTAAATATCCGTCTTCTGACCCGTACGACCCGAAGCGTTGCCCCTACAGAAGCCGGTGAGAGAATTATTGCCTGCCTTGAACCCCGTATTGCCGATCTTGAGCAGGAGCTGGAATCGCTTGTGCAACTTAATGGCACCGCCTCCGGTAATATCCGTTTATCCGCCGGGGAGCATGCCGCGCGAAGTCTGGTATGGCCGAAGTTAAAACCTTTCCTCAGGGAATATCCGGAAATTAATCTCGAACTGGTGGTTGATAACGGCTTTGTCGATATTGTTGAAGGGCGTTTTGATGCCGGGATCCGTCTGGGCGAAAGCGTGGATAAAGACATGATCGCCGTGAGGATTGGGCCGGATATGCGCATGGCTGTGGTGGGCGCGCCGTCATATTTTGCCGCTAATCCCGTGCCTGACACGCCTCACGAGCTACAAAATCATCGCTGTATCAATATGCGCCTGCCGACGGCCGGTGGACTTTATCATTGGGAGTTTGAGAAGGAAGGGAAACCGTTGCGGGTCAGAGTAGAAGGGCAGGTAACCTTTAATCTGCAGGCGGAAAGGATTGATGCGGCTTTATCCGGTTTTGGCATCGCCTGTATACCTGAAGACAGGGTGCAGGATTATATAAAGTCAGGAGAGCTTATTCAGGTTCTGCAGGACTGGTGTCCGTCTTTCCCCGGATATTATCTTTACTACCCCAGTCGTAAGCAGCATCCGCCCGCTTTTGCGCTGATGATCGATGCCCTTCGCTACCAGGAATAACGGGTCCGTAGACCCGTCCGGGTATTAACGGCCCACGCGAGCTTGATGCTCAGGGGAGTAACGTGCGCCGACGATTTTAATCGTTTCCAGCGCCTGGGTTATCTGCCGTGAGTCATCCTGCGAAAGAACGATGTTGGCAGCGCCGAGGTTTTCCTCCAGCCGGTGCAGTTTAGTGGTGCCCGGGATGGGGACAATCCACGGCTTTTGTGCCAGCAACCATGCCAGTGCAATTTGCGCAGACGTTACGCCTTTCCCGGCTGCCAGTTCACCCAACAACGAAACCAGCTTTTCATTGGCTGCCATCGCTTGTTCGGCGAAACGCGGCACGGTACTGCGGTAATCATCCTTCCCGAAAGTGGTTCCTGGCTTAATCGATCCCGTCAGGAAGCCTTTGCCTAATGGACTGAAGGGCACGAAACCAATGCCCAGCTCCTCCAGCAACGGCAGGATCTCCTGCTCAGGCTCGCGCCACCACATGGAGTACTCACTTTGCAGGGCAGTGACAGGCTGTACAGCATGCGCACGACGAATGGTCTGCGCCCCCGCTTCGGAGAGACCGAAATGTTTGACTTTACCTTCAGCTATCAGGTCTTTCACCGTTCCCGCAACATCTTCAATGGGGACATCCGGGTCGACACGGTGTTGATACAGCAGATCAATGACATCAGTCTTAAGACGGCGTAATGATCCTTCAACAGCTTCACGGATATGCTCCGGGCGGCTGTTTAAAATCTGCTGCTTGTTGTCCGCACCGAAGGTAAAACCAAATTTGGTGGCGATGACCAGACGATCACGAAACGGTTTTAAGGCTTCACCGACAACCTCTTCATTAAGATATGGGCCATACACTTCGGCGGTATCAAAGAACGTGACGCCACGTTCAACCGCTGCGCGAATAAGCTCGATCGCCTGACGCGTATCTGTCGCCGGGCCGTAGCCGTGGCTTAAGCCCATGCAACCGAGTCCAAGGGCGGAGACTTCGAGTCCGGATTTACCCAGATAACGTTTTTGCATTGAATAAATACCTCTTTTTATTGCGGCTTAAACATCCAGCTTGCGACCGGTCAGCCATTCCACCATCGCCGGATCGCGGTGAGAGAAGAAGGCGCTGGTTGCGGTATCAAGGGCGGCAATTTGCAGCATATCTTCAGAACTGAGTTCAAAATCGAGAATGTTGATGTTCTCTTCCATGCGCTCTTTGCGTACTGATTTCGCCAGCGAAACGACGCCTCGCTGGAAGATCCACCGCAGCACAACCTGGCCTACGCTCTTGCCGTACTTCTGACCCATCGCTGTTAACACCGGATGCTGGAACAGACCATTTTTACCTTCTGCAAACGGTGCCCAGGCTTCCGGCTGGATACCACGGCTTTGATTCCATGGAACCGCATGCAGCTGCTGGTTGAAGGGGTTAACTTCAATCTGGTTTACCGCTGGGACAATGTTGTTGAAGGCGATAAGGTCGGCCAGTCTGTCAGGGTGGAAATTGCTGACGCCAATGGCGCGAATTTTGCCTGCCTGCTGCAGTTCTTCCATGGCACGCCAGGCCCCATGAACATCACCGTAAGGCTGGTGAATCAGGTACAGGTCAACGTAATCAAGTTGCAGTCGATTCAGCGAGCGTTCGAACTGTGCTTTAGCGCCTTCGTAATGGGTGTCCTGCAACCACAGTTTGGTTGTGACAAAGAGTTCGTTACGTGCAATACCGGTCTGTTTCAGTGCGTTCCCGACCTGGGTTTCATTCTGGTAAGACGCGGCGGTATCGATCAGACGGTATCCCGTATCAATGGCGTCAATAACGGCTCTTTCGCACTCAGCGGCATCAGACATCTGAAACACACCAAAGCCCAGCAGGGGCATTTCAATCCCGTTGTTCAGTTTTACAGTTTGCATGACGTTATCCTTCAGCTGTTGTGTAGGAAAAGCATAACGCAATGCGATTTATTCGATTAGATGGGGTAATTAGCTAGGGTTTATTAGATTTGTTCATTAATTTAGAGGGGGAGAAATCGGTTTTTTATCAAAAGTGGACGGCGCAATGTGTGTTCAGCTAACGCAAATTCAGCAAAGCACTTCCGCATAAGTTGTTGTGCAACTCCTTTACCAGGGGAGGGATTATGGCAAGTTCTTCTGCGGCAGAGGGACTTGCCCTACGGATTAACAGTGGTCATTACTCTCGGAAAAGCATTTTTTAACAGGGCTAACATGTGACGATAATATGCATGGCTGCCGCTGTATCGGGTAAATAGAGTGGGTACCGCCGCTTATTTTTGCCCGGGTTTACGATAAATGTCTGGTCGATTGATCTGCCAGACAAAATCTTGCCGGTTCAACGGGCTATACCCCAACTTCTGGTATAGCCAGGGCGCACTGTCGGTTACCAGCATTATCCGCCGCAGACGTGACATCACCGGATGGGCGTGACAGCATTCAATCAGCCAACGGCCAAGACCACTTTTCTGATAATCGTTCAGCACGTAGACGTCGCACAAATAACCAAAAGTGGCATAGTCGGTGACCAGACGGGCGAAGCCGATTTGTCTTGTTCCATCCAGAAGCGCAAAACAAAGGCTGTTCTGGATGGATAACCTGACCGTTTCGATATCAATACCAGGAGCCCAGGACGATTGTGAGAGGTAATCGTGAATGGCGTCCAGCTGAAAAAAAGCGGGATCGGTTGTGACAGTAAATTTATCTTTGGTAAAACTCAGATGCTGATTATTCACTGAACGTATCCTTCTGCACTTATTTGTGATGAGACAAGCCTTACTGGCGAGGGTTGGCTTCTGTACCGGGCAACACTCAGGATGCTTTTTCATGTACTGTCATGATGAAAACCAATGGGCTCTCTCCCCGGTTTTCATAGAAATGAGGAACGTCCGTTCTGGCCGTTGCCGAACAACCGGTCTTCACCAGATACAGGTGGTCCTGTACGCCAAGGGTGAGCGTACCCGTCTGGACATAAAACAATTCAAGCGTCCCTGCCGGGTGGCCGGGTGAAGCAAACTTTTCTCCCGCCTGCATTTCCCACATCCAGAGTTCTGTCATCTCAGGGCCACCAGATCCTGCCAGCAACCTTGCTCTGCCGCCTTTTTCACCTTCCCACAATTCTGGGATCTCATCTTCAGCAATGAGATGAACCGTCGGTTTTGCACTGACATCCACAAAGTCAGCCACCGAAACTCCCATCGCGGCAGCCAGCCGGCATAACAGGGCAATGCTGGGATTCGCCCGGCATCCCTCAATCTCAACCAGCGCCCCCTTACTGACGCCCGCCCGACGGGACAGTTCATCGAGTGATATTTTCTTTTGTTTACGATACAGCTTAATCCGTTGAGATACGGCTTCATTCACGGTGCTGACGATAGCATTTGCGTCGGTCATTAAATTGACTTTTTTGGTCATCGGTCATTATTATGGATTAAATTGGTCATTACAGGATTATCACGTGTTAACAGTCTCTCCGTCAATTGCCCCTGAAATTTATCGTATTGCTCCCGGCTTTCGGGCACTCAGTATCTACGTAAAAGCGGCGCCGGTGCTGAACCCTGATATTGGAGAAACGGCGCTGCGGGAGGCATGTGAAGCGGTTCTGGCCGGTGAGCCTGAATGGGCGGAATCTCATCTGGCCGCATGGGCCGAGGTTTTCCAGAAGTTTGGTGCTAAACCCAAACGCACCCCTTGTTCAGCTGACGCGTTACGTAAGCGCGTATTACGTGACGGTACGATGCCAGCGCTCGATCCCATCGTTGATCTTTATAACGCCGTTAGTCTCCGCTACGCCATTCCGGTTGGTGGCGAAAACATTGCTGCCTATCAGGGGTCGCCACGTCTGGTTGTGGCAGAAGGCACTGAGCCTTTTGATACGGTAAAAGAGGGGGACGCCGCCGTTGAATATCCTTCACAACATGAAGTTATCTGGCGCGATGATTCAGGCGTAACCTGCCGCCGCTGGAACTGGCGACAGGGGGTAAGAACCCGCTTAAGCGTGGAGGCTCAACACATGTGGTTTATTCTGGAAAATCTGCCGCAGATGCCGCTGGAGAAGCTTTACGACGCCGGGAAAATGCTGACTGACGGTCTTGAAAAAATGATGCCAGGTCTGTGGTTTGCTGTTGCTCTCATCGAAGAGCAACGCCAGTAATATCATTCAGGAGAAACACTATGTTTACCGGCTTGTCTGCGTTCCCGTTAACCCCAATCACCGCCAGCGGCGTGGACGAAAAGGGCTTCAGTCATATTCTTTCCCGCCTTACAGAAGCTCGGGTTGATTCTATGGGGATCCTGGGGTCAACCGGTAGCTATGCGTATCTGACCCGAGAGCAACGCCAGCGCGTAGCGACTCTGGCAAAACAGCATGCCGGGGACATCCCTGTCATGGTCTGTGTGGGGGCTGTCAGCACGGATGCCATCCTGCATCTGTCAGACGATGCGCAAGCGGCAGGCGCAGATGCCTTGCTGCTCCCGGCGGTTAGCTACCAGTCGCTCCGTGACGAAGAAGTCTTCGCACTCTTTGAGACCGTTACCCGGCATGTGTCTGTACCGGTATGCATCTATGATAATCCGGGCACCACGCATTTTACCTTTACGGATGAACTGCATGGCCTTCTCTCATCACTGGAGGGTGTGCGTTCGCTTAAGATCCCGGGCGTCCCTGATAGCCCGGCTGCAGCGGCTGAGCGGGTAGGGGCGTTGCGTCAACATTTGCGCCCTGGCGTAACCATCGGTATCAGTGGAGATGCTTATGCCGGGCTGGGATTAAACGCCGGCTGCGAAGTCTGGTACTCCGTGAGCGGCGGTTTGTTCCCGGAGACGGCGAAACAAATCACTGAAGCCGCGGCGGCGAACGAGCATGAGCGCGTCACGGCCCTGACTACCCGCCTTGAGCCTTTGTGGGCGCTTTTCCGTAAACATAGAGGAAGTATCCGGGTTATTGCCGCCGCCGCAGGCGTGCTTGGGCTGACTGACACGGATTGTTTGCCTCGACCTCTTCAGCCACTGTCGGCGGGGGATATTGCGGATATTGCCGGGGTGATAAGAGCACTGGAACTGAAATAATCCCTCTATTGGACCGGCAGTCTGCCGGGCCTGTAGAAAACCGAACGTGCAAAACTTTTCATGACAACCCTCAGAAAGAGGTATTGCTATCATCTGACCACGTGGCGAATTTTACGCCAGAATGACAAAGGTCCGTTTCTTGCTCGAAGCGGCCACCATGCACCTAAAGTCAGTCTGCTTCGAGCCAGGAGCGGAAGTTGTATGTTCACTAGAATACGGCAGATTCAGGTGTGAAAATTAACCATTACGCATAGTTGCCGTTTTATCAACGTACTATCCTGGAAAGGATAAAATCCACACGTTCCTCTACAGAAACGCATGGCAATTCATAAAAAAAGCTGTCGGCGCATCACCGCTGATTTTTTTATGAAAATTATTTGACTGATCGTTCCATAATCAATACTATGCCGCCTCAACTCATTTCAAGTCCCACATCCCTATGAGTGCTGAAAAGCCAACCTTTCCAGGTCGTCCACGAAAGTTCGAAGATCAGGATGTCATTGATGCTGCCGTCGCTGTTTTCAGCGCCAATGGTTATGCAGGCACCTCTGCGCAAGATTTATGCAATGGTACGGGATTAGGGCGGGGAAGCCTATACAATGCCTTTGGAAGCAAGCAAGCCCTGTACGAGCAAGCTTTGTTGCGCAGCCACGAACAAACTATGTCAGCACAGTTAACAATACTCACACAACCAGGTCCGGTAAAAGAGCGATTGCATACCCTTCTGCTCTGGGGTATTGCCGAAGATCTTTCTCAGCCAGAGCAGCATGATGCGATGGTCTTATTTTCAGCCCTGGAGATGGGCAGTAAAGATGAAGCCGTTGCGAACCTGAATAATGAATATCGTCAGCATTTAGAACAAACGCTGGTGGCGGTATTCATCGAAGGTCAACGAAGCGGTGAACTAAACAATAAAGCATCAGCCGTCGAAATGGCGAGAGGCTTTATGGCAGGCTATTACGGTTTACGTGTACTGAATAAAAACATTTCAGATAGAAAAATCCTCGAAGATGTCGTCGCTGGTCTGTTAATCAATTTATAAATTTAAGCGTAAAAGTTCATTGTTTACTTGCACTTATTTTTGTAACGATCGTTCCAATACAAGGAGAGAATAAAAAACTATGCCATTAGTCGTATATATTTTAGGGTTAGCCATTTTTTCATTAGGTACAGCAGAGTTAATGGTGGCGGGTATGATGACCACGCTATCTGAAGCATTTGGTGTTACAGTCGGCGAAGTCGGGCATTTGATTTCATATTATGCATTCGGTGTAATGCTAGGTGGCCCGGTATTAACCTACGCCTTTCTTAAGTTTAAAGCACCCTATCGTTCAACGTTATTATGGCTGTTAGGGTTATATGTTATCGTACAAGGATTAAGCGTCTTTGTTTCTGATTACAATGTGTTAGTTGCTATTCGAATCGTGACAGGTATTTTGTGTGCAGGGTGTTTAAGTCTTTCACTCGCGACAAGTATGGCTCTTGTCTCTGTAGAAAATCGCCCTCGTGCCGCATCAATAGTGATAGCAGGTTTTATGGTATCCAATGTCTTTGGTGTACCTATCGCGACAATCATTGACCAGCACTGGGGCTGGAAAATGAGTTTTGGGCTGGTCGCGGTCCTGGTTTTCATATGCCAGTTAGCATTAGTACGCTTATTGCCACATATGAGCGGCGGCGGTGCTATCAAGATGGCGGAAGAGATTAAGGCATTTAAAAATAAAGCCTATTGGAAAGCCTGTGCAACCAGCTGTTTGATTTTGGGTGCAAGTTTTGCGGCATTCAGTTATTTTGTTCCCGTGTTGACTGATGTCAGTGAATTTACAATGCAGACGGTTCCCTTCATTCTGATGCTTTATGGACTAGCCAATATCATCGGTAATATGGTAACGGGACGTCTTGCATATCGCCATAGTTTAGCTGTTATGGTTGTCGGCTTAACAATACTGAGTATTTCTTTGCTCGGCATGGCACTATTTGTTCAATATCAGGTTATTGCTATTCTGGCTGTCATACTCATCGGTTTGTCAGGCGTGCCAATGAATCCGGCAATGATGGCAAGAATTGTCAGTGTGGCACATCCAGGACCCATGGTTAATGCTGTTCATACTTCCATTATTAATATTGGATTAGGTGGCGGTTCTTATTTGGGTGGAATGGCAATTTCATCTGGATTCGGTTTGCGTTCAGCGTTATGGATTGGAATGGTATTAGCGGCTCTGGCTTTATTATCCGTATTACCTTATCTCCGTCGTAGTAAACAAGGCTGGAGTTAATAGGTTCCGAAGATAAAAACACCCTGATTATAAAAGTCATGGGGCGTCGATTTAGCCGTTAATTTTTATTCAAAATTCACTGGCCTTTATCATCGAGTGGGTTCTGCGTGCCGGGGTCTTTATCGATCTAGAGCCTTGGGTCATCACCTTCCCAGTGACCTGGTATGGCTCTGTCAGCGGCTTCAGGTGGCCTTTCGCTGATAGAGATTGTATCCGGGATTGCCCCTAATCCTTTCCCTTTTAGCGATAATGTTCTGGATCTACGCACGACTCTTTCGCTTCTGAGGCATTGCTGCAGTTCTTTTTTAATGCCCTCGGGTTTGTATAAAAAGCGTTTTATATATCGTTTCGTGTGACACATGCATTTCCTGATTATCCGGATAACAGCGTTTCAGCCAACCGGCGATTTGTTCCGGCGACCAGTCCTGATGCATCTTCTTTCGTTTCATGGCAACGTCCCCCTTCGATTAAGGATGGCGTTGCATCGACCCGTTGAACTCACCGCTCATAGCGGACCTCCAGCCCAGCCAGCTCGTCCGCTCCGTGCCAGACGCGGACATGGCACCGCCGTATCCAGCCTGCGCGTCACTCAGGGAGCTGCCGTTCTTCGACCGGCAAAATAGTGCGCGGGCGTGCTACCCATCGTTTTTCTGAACATGGTGATAAACGCATTTACCGACTCATACCCCAGATTAGCCGCGACGTTTTGCACCGATACCCCACTTGCCAGCTCCCGAAGGGCAATAATCAAATGCAGTTGCTGACGCCAGCGCCCGAAGGTCAGCCCGGTTTCGCGCAGCATCAGGCGTGCTAATGAACGCTCGCTGAGCGCCAGCCGTTTCGCCCAGGCTTTAAACGTGCTGCGATCCTCCGGGTGGCTGACCAGCGCATCAGCCATGGCGCGGATCTTAGGGTGTGCCGAAACCGGCAGACTCAATTGCTGCTGCGGCATGGTGGCCAGTTCATCGAGCGTCACTCTGATCAGCCTGCCAGCATGGCTCTCCGCTACGTAATCAACCCCCTCATTCGTTAAGCGGTCAACTAACTGTTTAATCAGCGGAGAAATTGCCAGCGTGCAACATTTTTCCGGCAGCGCGGCGGCGCCGGGTTCAATAAACAAATAGTTGAGATGCGCATTCCAGGTCGCTTTGGCGCTATGGGGGATCCCGCCGGGGATCCACACCGCGCAATCCGGCGGCACTATCCAGATATCGTTTTCCGCGCGACAAATCACTGCCCCATACAGGGCAACAATCAGTTGCCCCTTGCGGTGCGTATGAACCGGCACTTCTGCTGCATAATCAACGAAATCAATATGCCGCGCGACGGCCGGGCTCGGCGTGCTATCGGGATCAAACAGGGTATGGGCAAGTCTGGATGGCATCTCATTGGCAACATTTAGGTATTTTTTGACAGAATAGAGTATTTGAGGACAAGCGCAAAGCGGGAATAATTCCCGGCATGAGAAAATTCACTCCCCATCATAGTCGTGCTTTGCACGCGATAAGCCGTTGGTCAGGCCGCATAGCCTCACCCGCGCTACTGAGCGACGCCCATGCGCTGCTCTATTCCGTCAGGAGTTTTGTCGCCGCGATGCTCGCGTATTACATTGCCCTGGCGATTGGCCTTGAACGGCCCTCATGGGCCATCATCACCGTCTATATCGTTTCGCAAACCTCGGTGGGCGCGTCTTTGAGCAGGAGTCTATATCGCCTGGCAGGGACCGTGGCCGGCGCGGGGGCCACGGTGTTGATTGTGCCCACGTTTGTGAATACGCCGATTTTATGCAGCGTGATTCTGGCAGGCTGGATCAGCTTCTGCCTCTATTTATCCCTGCTTGAACGCACGCCCCGCGCCTATGCCTTTGTACTGGCCGGTTATACCGCAAGCCTGATTGGTTTTCCTGCCGTCTCTGACCCCGGCACGGTGTTTAACATCGCCATCATTCGGCTACAGGAGATCACCATCGGCATCGTCTGCGCCGCGCTGATTCACCGGTATATTTTGCCTACCCGGATATCAGGGCTGTTTAACAGCAAATTAGCGCAGACGCTGCAGGCCACGCGTCAGCGGATTGCCGACACTCTGGCGGGCAAGTCCAACGCGCAGTCAGAACCGCTGCATCTGGCGCTGGCGCTACAGTTCCTGCAGGGCGTCAGCCACCACATCCCGTATGATTTTGCGCTTTCGGTTCCGGTCCGCCAGGCCAGGAAAGCGCTCCATGACAGGCTGGCGCGGTTAGTTATTGTCAACGGCGAATTATGCGATCGTTTACAGGCGATCGCGGAGATGCCCGCCGATATGCAGACGCTGCTGGATGATGTTCAGGCCTGGTTGACCTGTGACGATACCGGGAAGCGCAAAAGAACAGCGGATGCGCTTCAACAACGCAGCGCGCAGTTAGCACAGCGGCACGCTGCGCAGGCGCTGACGTTTGAGGAGGCGCTGCGGGTGAATTTCTTACGCTATATCGTTGAGTTGATGACCCTCCTGCAACAGTGTGAGCGTCTTTCGGATGCCATCCATCACGCCAAATCCGCCCCCATTCAGGCAGAAGATCATGCGGCGAAAGGGTATGTTTTCCATCGCGATGCCCTCAGTGCCGCCCGAACGGCGCTGGGCGCTTTTGTCATCATTCTGGGCGGCTGTCTGCTATGGATTTACTCCGCCTGGCCCGACGGCGGCACGGCGGTCTCGATTCTTGGGGTTTGCTGCACGCTGTTTGGCAGTTTCGATACGCCGGCCCCGCATATTGTCAAATACATTATCGGCTCCGTCTGGGGCGTATTGATAAGCCTTATCTACAGCTTCGCGCTGCTTCCCCCGCTCAGCGATTTCCCGGTGCTGGTGGCGGCGCTTGCCCCGGTCTATCTGCTTGCCGGGTCACTGCAGGCGCGGCCGCCCACGACTTTTATGGCGATGGGGATTACCCTGACGCTGCCTGTGCTATGCGAGCTGGGCGCACGCTACAGCGGCGACTTCGCCGACGCGGCCAACACCGCTATCGCTCTGTTTTTCGCGACCGGCTTTGCGGTTATCGGCATGAGTCTGCTGCAAACCGTGCAGGCGGACGCGGCGATAAACCGTCTGCTAAAACTTTGCCAACGCGATATTCGCCGCAGCGTGAACGGCGTGTTTAAAGGCGATGAAACGCACTGGACCAATCTGATGATCGACCGGGCCGCGCTGTTGCTGCCACGCTTGCCGCGCAGCGGGCCGTCATCCGCACGGGCGCTTGAGAGCCTGGTACACTTTCTGCGCATTGGTCTCTGTGTGATGCGCTTGCGCCGTTGCGA
Source organism: Klebsiella sp. YJ (assembly GCF_002108615.1). Classification (NCBI taxonomy): domain Bacteria; kingdom Pseudomonadati; phylum Pseudomonadota; class Gammaproteobacteria; order Enterobacterales; family Enterobacteriaceae; genus Klebsiella; species Klebsiella sp. YJ. Next base: position 50,799 of record NZ_MTEG01000031.1, on the reverse strand, counting down.
TACGCCCGCAGGCAGCGAGATCAACGAGGTGCTTTATCATCTGACCGGTACTACGGAAACCGCCGTCTTGCGCGAGCGTCTTGCCGTAATGGCAGCTCTCTGCTTGCCCGCGACAAATGAACAGTCATGCCAGTTTGTCGACCGGCTGGTTGATCTGCACTGCGCGCTACGGACACAGAACAAGGAACCTACTCATGATAAATGACATCAATATCGGCGGTGTTTTTATCCCCGGGCTGCTGCTGACCGCGCTTATCGCTCTGGTCTGTACGCTGTTACTCGTGCCGCTTTTTTCGTTCAGCAGACTTTACCGGCGTTTGCCCTTACGCCCGTTGCTTGATGTCTCAACCTATATCGTGACCTTTTTCCTGCTTTTGCAGGGCCTGACCACACTGGGGTTATTCGCATGAAACCTTTACTCTCTTTGCTCGGTCGTTACGCGCTGACGTTAATCGCAGTGGCGGTGGCGACTTGCGTGGCGTTTATTTTCTGGAAACAGTATGCGCAGACGCCCTGGACTCGCGATGGACGGGTTAGGGCAGATGTGGTGCAGATTGCGCCGGATGTTTCCGGGCCGGTGAGCCGCGTGGCTGTCCGGGATAATCAGTGGGTTAACCAGGGCGACGTGCTTTATGCTATCGACCCGCGCTGGCTGACGCTGGCCGTGCTCAGCGCGCAGGCCGACGTTGAAGCAAAACGTCATGAGATGCTGATGCGCCAGGATGCGGCCAGGCGACGAGCGCTCATTAAAGGGGTCATCTCCGGCGAGGACATCCAGCAAACAGGCAGTGCAGCACGCGTCGCGGCGGCCAATTATCAGGGGGCGCTGGCTGCGCTGGAACTGGCGCAGCTTAATTTATCTCATGCTACCGTGCGCGCACCGGTTGCCGGCTACGTCACGCATCTTCGACTTCGCCCAGGCGACTACGCCACGGTGGGAGAGACAAAGGTCGCCGTTGTCGATGCGCACAGTTTCTGGGTGGTAGGTTATTTTGAAGAGACCAAACTGCGTCATATTCGTATCGGGAACGCCGCACAAATTTCGCTGATGGGGTTCGAGCCGCCCATCACGGGGCATGTGGAGAGTATCGGCCGGGGAATCGATGATAGCAATGACGAGACGGGCGGGCTTGGGCTGCCGGATGTCAATCCCACCTTCAGCTGGGTGCGACTCGCGCAGCGAGTACCTGTACGTATCCAGTTAGATAAGATACCGGAGGGAATTGAACTGGTGGCAGGATTATCCGCCAGCGTTTCCATTATGCCTTAAAAGTTTTTAACCGTCCTGACGGCGGGCATTGCGGAAGAGCGGTTTGCGTGACTCCAGCCGCGATAAATAGAGCGTGAGCAACCGCTCTGATACAGCAGCTTGCCAGGTCCTTGCTTTGTGCCAGAAATGGACGTTCTCAATCCACAGTACAACTTCAGGGAATATCGGGATCCATAGGTTAATATAGTTCGGATGTATGCCTCAGTACGCCCGGCGGCAATAAGGATTTTAAAGGAATATCGATGGATACAGACACGTTAAGTTTTTGGTTAAATCGTTGGTTACTCATTCCGGATGGCGAGAAATTTATAACGCATACATCAACCTTGCTCCCGGTAAAAACAGCAACGCAGGGTATTAAGGCTATGCTGAAAGTAACTGATGATGCGGATGAGCAAACCGGGAACTCACTGATGGCATGGTGGGAAGGTAACGGTGCAGCGCAGGTTCTTGCTTATGAAAAAGAAGCTATTCTACTCGCTCGCGCTACGGGAACGGCAGCACTGTCAACGATGTCCAGAAATGGTCAAGACAATGAAGCCTGTCATATTTTGTGTGCAACTGCGAACAGGCTTCACCGCAAGTCAGATAAACCCTTGCCAAACCTTACACCTCTCCATCGCTGGTTTTCTTCGCTAAAACCCGCAGCCCTTGCGCATGGAGGTATTCTGGCGCAGTGCGCAGAGATCTCCCAGGAACTGCTCTCCTCTGCGCAAGACGTCGTTGTATTACATGGTGACTTGCATCACGACAACGTGCTTGATTTCGCATCATCTGGTTGGCTGGCCATTGATCCCAAAGGGCTACAAGGCGAACGAGGATTCGACTTTGCTAATATTTTCACCAATCCGGATCTTGGTAATCCTGAGCATTATGTTGCAAGAGTACCGGGTATTTTTAAACAGCGACTTGAGATCGTCACTGAGATGTCGGGAATCAATAGAGAGCGACTTCTGCAGTGGATAATTGCATGGTGCGGGCTCTCAGCGGCATGGTCGCTCGAATGCAATGATCGTATATCAGTCCAGGTTGAAATTGCTGAGTTGGCTATTGCTGAACTGAGCGTATGAGATGCTGGCAACGCCGGGCAGCTGAGTCACCATCCCACTTCTCATTTGCTGTTCAATGACAATCTGAAAGCCCGCTCTTTGCGCAAGGTCGGCCGTCACGTTCAACACCTTTCCACCAAAAGTTGTCCATTTTTTAATTCTGATGTGTGTATTGAGTCCTCAATAATAAAGGCTCAATACCCCCTCTTGTTATTGCAGATCTTTTTCCTTCAGGAACTGACTCACTAAATCAGCAATCTGCACATTGTTGAGGTCAGAGAACGGGAAGTGGGTATTACCTTTGATACCTGTCTCAGGCAGATGCGTCACAGTGACATCCCCGCCATGCTTGTTCACCACGTCACGCCACTCACGAGCCATCGCCAGGCGTACGCGCCAGCTGTCCTGCGCGGGCATGGCGACAGGTTTATCCGGGATGTTATCGCCGTAAATAATCAGAATCGGGATTTTAGTCAGCGCCATAAACTGTTGCATCGGCACAGGCTCACCCTTCAGCGTGTCGAACGCACTTGGCATAGGGACAGGGAGTTCTTTTTCCGGGAAGACAAAGCTGCTGCCAGGCTCGAAGGCGACAATAGCTTTGACCTTGTCGTTTTTCATCGCCGTGTACCAGCCCGGCCCGCCACCCTGAGAGTGGGTGAAGAGGATAGCCGGGCCGGATTTATCCACGACGGCGGACATTGCATCAGAGACAACGTTGATATCAAACGGCCCGGTATTCGGGGTCATCTGACGGAAATACTGATTCAGGGCTTCTTTGTCGTGAGAGAACTGAACGCCTTTAAAATACTCTGGCCACACGCCAACGCGGAACTGATTAAACCACATCTGTTCATCCGGTTTTGGCGTAACCGTACCTTCTACAGTCGTGCGCCCGGCGCTGCCCCGACGCGGCTGATCGACAAGATAAGTTGAGAATCCACGACGCAGGAATATGCTCTGGAACCCTTCACGACCATCCGGGGTGCTTTCCCAGGTGCGGGAGAACTGACCTGCGCCGTGCAGCATGACAATAGGGTATTTATGCGGATTCTCCGGAATTTGGTAGAACACGGAGGCATGATCGCCATGATAGGTTTGGCCAGCTGAATCCAGCGGCTTTTTCGCGTCAAATGTTCCTGGAGCGGTGATGATAGTGCCACCAGCAGAAAAGCTTCCCTGTTCCTGAATGACCAGCGGCCCGGCGTATACCGACTGAGCCACCAGGCCACTCGCCATCACGCAGATGGCCAGCGTTTTTACTATTGTCTTCAAAATGACATCCTCTGTTATGTTTGCCGTTCAATCATATCTGAATGGCCGGAGTGAATTATTTAGCAGCCTTGATTGCCCCTATTTGTCCGACTCATAAATGCGGACGATTAGCCGCGTAGGGTTTCTAACCAGCTGTTGACCGTTTCTGTGGTTCTTCGCTCCTGGTCGCATTCAATGACCAGCGGTTTTTCCCGACGGGCTGTTGGGGCCAGGCTGGTAAGGATGTCGTCGCTGTCTCCTTTACCGTAGCCGCCGTGAGTAATGAAGGGGATCAGTAATTTGCCCGCAAGGTTATGGCTGCTGAGAAATGCCTGCACTACAGGCGGCACGCTGGTCCCCCAGATGGGAAAACCTAAATACACGGTCTCGTAGCGTGAGATATCTGCGACGCGATTTTTTAAGGCGGGTTTTACGCCTCGCTCACGCTCATTTTTCGCCTGTTCCACGGTCTGGAAATAGTCTTCCGGATAAGGCGTAGCCGGTTCAATTTCAAACAGATCGGTATTCAGGTTGCGGTGAATGACGCCGGCAATCACCCGTGTATTTCCGCTGCGGGAAAAGTACGCCACCAGAACACGGCTTTTACCCTGCACGTTCGCGTTTCCGGTGGCTGCCGATGCCAGGGAGACGTTCGCCAGCGTCAGCCCGGCAAGTGCGGTGATTAACATTCTGCGGTGGGGATCATGCTCCATAGCCAACTCCTAATGGTTTGCGAGCGCCTGTTGCAGCGCCTTTTCCGCTCGCGTAGCCGCATCACTTTCGCCATGCTCACGCAGAACCTGTGCCAGCTGGCGCAGCTGCGCGGCGGTCAGGCCGACCCGCATGCTGGCTCGCGTATGCGATAGCAGCTGGGCTTCAACGCCCGGCGTGGCCGCTAATGCGCCAACTGTTGCCAGCTCGCGGCTCTGCCAGTCGAGGTTATCGCGGGCGAAAATGTCGCCGAACAGATGCGTTTGCAGAAACTGATTAATGACCGGCGCAAAATCAAACAGCGGCCCCTGGACGGGCGCGCCTGAGATTTTGGTCTGGTTCGCGGTCCCGACCCGGCGAAGTTCCTCCCCGGTGGGGACGGGGGCGACAGGCTCTTTACCCTCAACGTCTTCGATGCCACGTTGTTTGCGTGCTTCGACGACCTTCATCAGTTCGCTAAGTGCATTCAGGCTACGAGGGAAGCCGGTGTAGGCATAGAGCTGGACGAGAATCTCTTTGGCTTCGTTTATTGTGAGCCCGGCGTCAAGCCCCTGATTCAGTGCCGCATTCAGCTTGTCCATCTGACTGCTGGCCATCGATGCCGCGATCAACGGGATGGCCTGCTGGCGAGCTGACAGCGTATCTGAAACGGTTGATGGCTGGTTCATTTCTGAGGCTCCTTTATTGACGGGCGCAGCATGTGCCGTGAGACCAAAACCAAAGGTCAGCAGTAGCGCTGCCGTTAATGTCTTAATGGGCGTGGTATTGTTCATCTGTCACTTTCTCCATCCAGTTAACGCTTTTGCCATCCACAATCCCGGTAATCGCCAGATGCGTCATTGCACTGCCAGGGGCAGCCCCGTGCCAGTGTTTAACGCCCGCCGGGCAAGAGACAACGTCACCCGTGCGGATGACCTGCACCGGCTGACCTGCTTGTTGGGTGAGCCCAACACCCGAGGTCACGATCAGCCGCTGACCTGCCGGATGCGTATGCCAGGCGGAGCGGGCTCCCGGTTCAAAGGTGACATAAGCCCCGGAAACGCTAATTTCGTTATCAGGTTTGAAAAGAGGATCAACCCTGACGCGACCGGTAAAATTCTCCGCTGGCCCATACACCGCATTCTGGCTTCCGGCGGGGGCGATTTGGACAGCGGGCTTTTGCTCCGCTGCCGAGGATGAAAAGGTGAAGAGGGGCAGTAACAGCCCGAGGTAACGTAAATGTCCGATCATGCAAAGCGTCCTTATCTACAATGAGGGGGATGGCCTGCAATGATTGTAATAAGGGTGACATGTCGTCAGGCTGACGACCCCCTGACAATTCTGTCAGTTAACCCCAATTATGGTGACAGCGCTTTGTACTGTCTAAAAATAAGGCACCAAAGCAAAAAGCGTGTCATTAATGAAAATAAAATAATAATAGCCAGATAGCGTAAATAAAACAGAAGGGGGGATTCGTCGTAATCGAAAAAGGAGAAATCAACCTTCATCAACAAATAGTCGAGATAGTTCAGATTCAGAAGCCAGTATAAACCCAGTAGTGCGATGAGCGAAAAAATCCCCGGCATAATGACATTTGCAAAGCGTGAGTCGTCGGCGATGTTCAGGATCCGACAGAAAAAGGTTGCCAGCATTTTCCAGTGCAACCCGATATGCAGCGCCAGAATGAGCATTCCCCAGTGGACCGACGTCATGTGTACTTTTCTGACCCAGCTTGCCGGGTTGTGGAACGGCAGGTCCAGAAGGATATGTCGGGACAGCATCATGCCAGAGACAATAGCGGTCAGGATAACAGCGAATGTCACAGCATTAATGACTCTGTTAATTATCCGCATGGTTAAAGGCATTTTCGCCGACAATGACCACAAGCGATGTCTGTTAAGATATAAATGCAACATGATGAGCAGTGAAAAAATAATCCCCGCCCATTCATGCACGATTTCATCCTGAAGATGAAACCCCATCAGCACCAGCAGAAGTAACGTCATTAGCGTATCCTGCATCACCTGAAAAATATAAATTTTCTTCATGTCGATGGCTTAACGCTGCGGCTGGACTTGTTTTACCCATTGCTCAACTTGCGCGGGTACGTCAGGATCTGAAATATCGTTGCGCGAGATCGAGAGCGCGCGAGTGACTAATTTGGCCTGCGGCTGCATGCGGGCAATTTCTCGTAGGGAGTCGGCTAACCGGCTGCCACCATGGGTGGTAAAGGGGATGACCGTTTTACCGGCAAAATCATTTTGCTCAAAAAGGCTATATATCACCATTGGCATGGTATACCACCAGATGGGATAGCCGACGTAAATGGTGTCGTAATCGCTGAGAGCGGGGAGCGGCGTTTTTAGCGCGGGCCTGGCTTGAGTTTGCTGCTCCTTTTCGGCAACGCGTAAAAGCGCATCATGTTGGCGAGGGTAGGCGCTGGTTGTTTCAAGGCGAAACAGGTCGCCGTGAGTCTGTTTCTGAACCAACTGCGCAATAAACTGCGTGCTGCCGGTCTCTGGGGTATTTTTTTGTAATACGCTGGCCCCGGAAAAACCATCCGCCGCATCAGGTTTCATTTCCTCGGGTTGTGAAAAGTAGATAATCAGCGTGCGGGACTGAGCGGATGAATTCTCTGCTGCGAACGCGGGCTGTCCCAGAAGCCCCGTGACAATTATCGCCAGAAACCCGCTAAATAACTTGTTTATTCTCACTGTTTCCTTCCTTCAATCAGCAGTGGTGAGTCTGAGCGGTGATTCTGGCGCAAGTAGCCTGACATCAGACTGACGGCTCTCTGACAATTTCGTCAGCAGGTTTAGCGCGTTGGCGTCCCGATTTTGTCTCTGAAATCAGTCCCTCTGTTCGGATAGCGTCAGGCTGTTTAGCAAACGTCAGCCCAAAGGTATTGATGCCACCTTCACTGCGGGCAAAGACATCTCCCCGGTGCATAATGGCAACGGCACGCACGATCGACAGGCCCAGCCCATGATGGGTATCACTCCTGGCCCGGGAGGTGTCGACACGATAAAACCGTTCAAAAAGCCGATGTAAGTGCTCTGGTGCTATCGCATCGCCAGGGTTAGAAACTGCCACACAGGCTTGATTGTTTTTTTCGCTTAGGCGCACCGTAACCGTGCTAGTGGGGGGTGAGTGTCTTGCGCTGTTTTCCAGTAAATTGGCCAGCGAGCGGTGGAACAGCCGCCGGTCGATGTGCGCGGTGACATCGCCCTCAACATCCAGAGAAAGCTGTTTTTCTGCAAAAGAGGGCTCAACATACTCCGCGGTTTTCAGGGTTTCTTCCCGCAGGGACACCTGCGTAAGCTGGGAAGCATGTTCACCCGCATGGGCATGGGACAGGAACAGCATGTCGTTCACGATAGACGTCATTCGCTCCAGCTCCTCGAGATTTGAACCCAGTAACTCTTCCAGCTCATCAGGCGAGCGTCGGCGTGAGAGCCCCAGTTGCGTCTGACCAATCAGGTTCGTCAGCGGTGTGCGGAGTTCATGGGCGACATCGGCGTTAAAGCTTTCAAGCTGTCGCCAGGCGACTTCCTGACGCGCTAATACGCCGTTAAAAGATGAGGCTAACTGCTGTAGCTCTTCGGGCAATGCGCGGGTATTCAGGCGTTGGCCATGGTCCACCGGCGCGAGATGTTGTGCCTGTTTACTGAGCATCCCCACCGGGCGCAGACCAATCCTTGAAACGACATATCCCAGCAGGGCGACGATCGCTACGCCCAGGGCGGCAATAATCAGCAGCGTACGCGTGAAGGCATTCAGAGTGCCCATATACGGCGTGGAGTCGATGGCAACCACGTAGCGCAGCTCCGGCCTTTCACCGTTGGCGGGGATGGTTTTGACTAACAGGAACAGTGAACATGCGCCTTCCGATGCGCCGGGCACGCGATTAAACCCCTCTTGTAAAACGGGCCACTGCACTCCCAGCGGCGGCGTTCCCCCTATACTAAAGCGCGGGTCATCGCTCACTATCCAGTAGCGAACGCGCTCACCTTCAGAATTGGTTAACAGAGTAAATTTACTGGCCAGCGTCGACCAGCCGTCAGCCGAGGTGCGGGCGGTGATCCATGGACTCATCAATGATTCCCGGAACAACAGCTCATTGTGCATCTGCTTTTGCAGAGAGTCATGCAGGGAGCTTCTTAGCAGGATACCGATAACGGAAACAATCAGCAGCGCGGACAGGGCAAACATCAGCGCCAGGTGGACTGAGATGGAGCGCTTAAGCATGCTTATCCCCTTCATTTATTCAGCGCGGACTTCAAGGACGTACCCCATGCCACGGACGGTATGAAGCAGCTTAATGTCGAACGGGGCATCCACTTTGGCGCGCAGACGTTTAATGGCGACTTCAACCACGTTGGCATCGCTGTCAAAATTCATGTCCCATATCTGCTCAGCAATCATCATCTTTGACAGAATTTCTCCCTGATGGCGGGAGAGGAGGCTCAACAGGGAAAACTCTTTCGCGGTCAGTTCCAGTCGGGTTCCGGCGCGAAATACCCGGCGAGCCAGTAAGTCGAGATGCAGATCGTGAATGTGCAGCTGGGTGATGTCTGCGCCATCCACAGCCCGGCGCCGCACCAGGGCCTGAATACGCGCCACCAGTTCAATAAGCGAAAAGGGTTTCGGGAGATAATCATCAGCGCCAAGGCGAAGCCCTTTGACCCGTTCGTCGACCGATCCCCGTGCCGAGAGCATCAGCACCGGCGTCTGTTTGACGGCTCGCACCCCCTCGAGTACCCGGTAGCCATCCATCCCCGGCAGCATCACATCAAGAATGATGGCGTCATAATCGAACTCCAGCGCGTAATGAAGGCCTTCCGCGCCATCGGCGGAGATATCGACCGTAAATCCGGACTCACCCAGCGCACGGTTGAGATAGGTTGACGTTTTTTCTTCATCTTCGACTAACAACAGGCGCATAACGGGATTTCCTCTTAACTTTGCAACGGTGCTTCAACATCGGAATAAACCTGCACGGCATCCGGCAGACGTTGACCCTGGATAGTGATGGTATCCAGTGAGCGAGTGAGCTCGGTCATCTCCGTGGCGGTCAGCGACACGCCGCTAGCCGCTGTGTTTTGCCGCATATGGTCTTTATTGGTGGTGCCAGGGATGGGAACTATCCAGGGTTTACGGGCCAGGAGCCATGCCAGCGCAATCTGTCCCGGCGCGGCATTTTTTCTTATTGCCCAGGATTTCAGTAGTTCAACCAGTTGTAAGTTGTGTGGCAGGTTATCAGGCGAGAAGCGCGTTTCTGTCGCGCGGAAATCACCGGTAGCGAACCGGGTATTCTCATCAATCCAGCCGGTTAAAAATTGCACGCCGAGTGGACTCCATGGCACGAACCCAATGCCCAGCTCTTCACACACCGGAAGCACCTGTTTCTCAGGGCCGCGCCAGAGCATGGAGTATTCACTTTGTACGGCGGTCACGGGTAATGCTGCGTGGGCGCGTCTCAACGTGTTGATACCCATTTCAGACAGACCCCAGTGCAGGACTTTTCCTTGATCCATTAAATCTTTCACCACACCGGCGACATCTTCGATCGGGATCTGCGGATCAACACGGTGTTGATACAGTAAGTCGATGCGATCGGTACGCAGGCGTTTGAGCATATTGTCGACGACCTGCCTGATATGCTCCGGCCTGCTGTTAAGGCCCGGCAGACGCTTACCCGTCTGCTGGTCAATGTTCCAGCCAAACTTGGTGGCGATAACGATTTTGTCCCTGAACGGGGCGACGCCTTCTCCGAGAATTTTTTCGACTTCAAACGGGCCGTAGGCTTCGGCGGCATCGAAGAACGTCACACCTTCATCAAATGCCCGGTGGATAACATTGACCATCTCGGGACGCCAGGGAACGGACGTGTCGTATTTGCGACTCATGTTCTGCACGCCCAGACCGACGGCAGAAACTTCCAGCTTCCCGAGCTTACGCTTGCCCGGAGCAGCATTGCGTTGGCTGGTTTGTCTGGATGTATCGACCTGAGAGGATTGGCTCGCCGCCGATACGTGGGGAATCAGCGAGGCGGCGGCAATACCCGCCCCGGCGACTAATAGCTTGCGCCGCTCTGGCATTGTTGGGGCATTCTGGCTTTTCATTGATCGCTCCGTTTCTCAGAAAATTGAACATGAATCTCCTTTAAGCGAGATCATTCTGCTCCTTGCTAGCCAACATAAAGCTGACGCTTACCTGACAGCGCTGTCAGGAACACTTCCCCATCCCGGCCGCTTCCTGACAAAAATGTTATTTCTCGGTCACGCAGCTGACAGCCTGTTCTCCCTAACCTGAGGCTGCATATTTAATTTCGCGAGCCTGTATAACCAGGCCGACACTCATCGGGAGAGACCATGAAATTCACGCTTATCAGTGCCATGCTACTCACGGCAATGGCCGGAGTGACCTCAGTCAATGCGGCTGATTACAAGAAAAATCCATTCACACTGGCCTATGACGGTGCCATTACTGAGAACGTCAAAGGCAAGGTCAATATTCATTCGGTGAAATACGATCTGCACGGCATCCAGATTGCTGCCAACGTCTATACGCCAGCTAACTACGATCCCGCCAAAAAATACCCTGCCGTGGTAGTCGCGCATCCTAATGGCGGTGTAAAAGAACAGGTCGCCGGGTTGTATGCCCAGCGTCTCGCTGAGCAGGGCTACATCACGATTACCGCCGACGCCGCGTATCAGGGCGCCAGCGGTGGGATGCCTCGCAGCGTGGATAAACCGGCAAATCGTATCGAGGATATCCACGGTATGGCGGATTACATCAGCCAGTATCCCGGGGTTGATACTTCCCGCCTTGGCCTGCTTGGCATTTGCGGTGGCGGCGGGTATTCACTGGTTGCCGCCGAGACGGACAAACGGTTCAAATCGATTGCAACTATCAGCATGTTTAATTCAGGTCTTGTGCGCCGCAACGGTATGCAGGATTCACAGCTGGAGACCATCCAGCAGCGGCTTCAGCAGGCTTCTGACGCTCGCGCTCAGGAAGCAGCCGGAGGCGAAGTGCTTTACTCCGGCGATGCCAACCTGACTGATGAACAGATTGCTAAATTACCTTTTGCCTTGTATCGCCAGGGCTACGAGTACTACTGGAAAACCCACGCACACCCGAACTCCACGTTTAAATACACCACCAGCAGCCTTCTGGATTTGATGAGCTTTGACGTAACGGACCATATCAATCTCATCAATAAACCGCTGCTGATGATTGCCGGTACAAAAGCCGATACGCTCTATATGACTGAAGATGCGTTTGCGAAAGCCAGCGGTACGAAGGATAAAGAACTGTTCCTGATCGATGGCGCTACCCATATTGAAACGTATTGGGTGCCTAAATACGTTGACCAGGCAATGCAAAAATTAGACGTCTTCTTCGATAAGCATATTTAGTTAGCCTCCGATGACGCCCCAGCCGCGCAGGCTGGGGTACTCTCATCAGCGGTAGCTACTTTCCTGCTGTATTTCATATTGTGTCTTCAGCCGATATCCCCAGATTAACGAAGATGCGGTTAAAGATAATTACGCTGATTAAATAGGCGCTATGAATGGAATTCATAGACCTGATCCGGAGCAGGGAATGAAAACGATGAGCCTGAGGTGACAGGCTGGTTCTCGAGCGAGTGAATCATTCACTTCATATGCCTTTCAGGCGGAGGATCAAATGAGTTCACAGCGCCCGTTACCATTGAGTGGGGTTAAAAAAAGCCACTTGGCCAACGCCTTTCCTCCCGCTCTTATTCCCTGCGATGTTCCCGGCCACATTGCGCGTGAAGCGCCATACGCGCCCGCCAACGGCGCTATTCAGCCAGGTCCCTGCATATCGTCGCAGGAGATAAGCCCGGCGATATCTTCCCGCGAACGGATATTCACGGCTCAAGAGTAATAGGCAGTCATCAGGCAGGATCGGGCTCACCGGGTTGTGCATCTGGCCGCTACAGTTCAGCAAGGTTAATGCACAACAGGAGCAGCTATGAAAACGATGGGTTATGCCGCACTTAATGCCACCACTCCGCTGGTTCCCTTCAGCTTTGAACGACGCGCCTTGCGCAGGAATGATGTGGCGATTGAGATCCTGTGGTCCGGGGTGTGCCACAGCGATCTGCATCAAACCCGGGATGACTGGAAAGAGTGGGGGGCGACCGTTTACCCCTGCGTTCCCGGGCACGAAATTATTGGCCGGGTGACTGAGGTTGGCAGTGAAGTGAGCCGCTATCAGGTCGGGCAAATGGTGGCCGTCGGGACGATAGTCGACAGCTGCCAGGAGTGCGATCAGTGCCGTCGACACGAAGAGCAGATGTGCCGAGAATTTCCGACGGTGACCTACAACGGCCGCGATCGCATTTCAGGTGAGATAACCTATGGCGGCTATGCGAAACATATCGTGGTACGAGAAGAGTTTGTCTTAAATCTGCCGGAAGCGCTCGATCCTTCCCGCGCCGCGCCGCTCCTGTGCGCCGGTATTACCGTTTACTCCCCGCTGCGCACCTGGAATGTGGGGCCGGGCTCACGCGTCGGGGTGATTGGCATCGGTGGCCTGGGACATCTTGCCGTACGTCTGGCAGAGGCGCTGGGCGCTACGGTCACCGTGATTACCCGTAGCGCGGCAAAAGCTCAGGAGGCGCATGAGCTGGGGGCGAAACATGTTTTACTGTCGACATCAGCAGAGGATATGCAGCGGGCAGGCTCCTCGTTCGACGTGATTATTGACACGATCCCCACCCGGCACGATCTCTCTGCGTACGTGCCATTGCTGGATATCGAAGGGGCGCTGGTGATTGTTGGCAATCTGGGGAATATGGAGGGTTTCAGCACCTTACCGCTAATCCTGGGGCGCCGCCGCATTACCGGCTCACCTTCCGGCGGCATTGCGCAAACCCAGGAGATGCTGAATTTCTGCGCGCAGAAAGGGGTTTACCCGGAGTGCGAGATCATCCCGATACAGCAGATTAACCAGGCATTTGAACGCATGGAGCGGGGAGAGGTGAAGTACCGTTTCGTGATTGATATGGCCTCGCTGTCGGCCTGATAAGGACGGCTGACATCGGCGAACCGGTGTCAGCCTGTACGCTGATCTTCAGTAGGGGCGCCCTGTCCAGGCCGCCAGCGACAGGGCTTTATCGCCGATCGGCGTGATACCAAACTGACGCTTGTACTCACGGTGGAACTGGCTGACGCTTTCATACCCTACGCTTATCGCCGCCGTCGAGGCATCCGCATCTTGCGACAATAACAACCGTCTGGCTGCAAGAAGCCGTAGCTGCTTCTGGTACTGCAGTGGGCTCATGTTCGTCATGCGGCGAAAATGGTGGTGCAGCGTGGAGACGCCCATACCGGCAATCCGCGCCAGCGCTTCGACCTTTAACGGCTGCGCATAGTTATCGCGTAGCCAGTCCATGGCCACGGATATCCGTTGCCCGCTGGAGCCGGTCAATACGGTTTCTCTTAAGGTCCTGCCCGCCGGGCTGGTGAGAATGCGATACAGTATTTCGCGCTGAATGAGGTTACCCATGTAGCCTTTATCCTGAGGATGTTCGTTGACGTTCAGATAGCGTAGCAGCGCATCAAGCAGCGGGCCGTCTGCCGGCCCGAGCGACATTCCCTCATCTCTGTATTCCGCGTCATTGCCGTACTGTTTCATGTCGATCATCACTTCCCGGGCGAGAGATAAGTCCAGCTGGAGCAGCAGCGAGATAAACGGTTGTTCAGCGCTGGCTTGCATCACTTCGGCGACGGTCGGCAAATTGACGGCGGTCAGAAGAAAGTGGGATTCATTATAGGCATAGGTTTTTTCGCCCAGACTGACGCGCTTCTCCCCCTGAAGAATCAGCGATACGCTGGGCTGGTAGAGACAAGCGTAGGGGGGCATCGGGCGGTGTAATTCCACAACGCTCACGCCGGGAAAGGGGCAAAGAATCTGTTCACGCCGTCCGGTATAGGCTCTGATTTTCTCCCTGATCTCACCACGTCGTGACGCCATTTCCTGTTGCCAGCGTATATGCTGTGAGTCCGGATGATTATCAGGCATGGTCTGGCTCCTCAACTGAGTGATGGATGCTTTAATCGGCAGCAAGGCAGATGAACGATTGGTTGCGTCGGCACCCACGATATTATTTACCAACAGGCTGCGCAAACGGACTGTGTTCCCTGCGTTGAGATTCACACTAAAGGTTAAAACCGCGCTGGCCCATCTGGGGATCCGGGGGCGACGGTCATCATCTGCAGCAGGGCATGAAGTGTGGTGGCGCCCGCCGCTACCCGCCAAAACCGGCGACGGCCCGCCGCCAGTCGATGCCGATGCTACGCGGCGGTAACGCCCTCGAGAAAGACGCGGGGAAAACTTAAGCATCAACAAGCCGAAATAGACCGTGAGTATCAATGCGCGTTTTGCCTTGATAGAACTCCCCCGCCGGCCATTGCCAGAAGGGGAGCGGAACCATTATTCCCAGCGTTTCAGCAGCAGGCTGGCGTTGACGCCGCCAAAGCCAAAACCGTTCGACAGCGCATAACGCATCTTCTGCGGGCGGGCCACCCGCGCCACCAGGTTCAGGCCTTCCGCGTCTTCATCGGGGTGATGCAGGTTCAGCGTCGGCGGTACCACCTGGTCACGCAGCGCCTGAATGGTGAAGATGGCCTCAATCCCGCCGGCCGCGCCTAACAGATGGCCGGTTGCTGATTTCGTTGACGTAATGGCGACGGGATGCGTGGCGAACAGGCTTTTTATCGCCGCCAGTTCGCCTTTGTCTCCGACCTGAGTCGAGGTGGCGTGGGCGTTGATATGGTCAATCTCTTCTGCTGCCACCCCCGCCTGACGAATGGCCATTTCCATGGCCCGACGCGCGCCGTTACCGTCTTCCGGGCCAGCGGTCAGGTGATAAGCATCGGCGCTGGTGCCGTAGCCGACCAGCTCTGCCAGCGGGGTGGCGCCGCGCGCCAGCGCGTGTTCCAGCGATTCAATCACGATAAGCCCGGCGCCTTCTCCCATCACAAAACCATCGCGGTCGCGGTCAAAGGGGCGGGAAGCCGCTTCCGGCTGATCATTGGCTGCGCTGGAGAGCGCTCTTGCTGCGGCAAACCCGGCAAGGCTAACGCGATGAATTGCCGCTTCTGCGCCGCCGCAGAGGGCGATATCCGCCTCGCCGCTGCGGATCATCCGTGCAGCATCGCCAATGGCCTGCGCGCCTGCCGCGCAGGCGGTGACCGGCGCGCCGATGGGGCCACGGAAACCGTGGGCGATAGACACATGTCCGGCGGCCAGGTTGGCAAGAAAAGAGGGGATGGTGAACGGAGACAGGCGACGCGGCCCGCGTTGGTCCGTTGTATGTACCGCATGGGCGATCTCGCTGAACCCGCCGATCCCGGTGGCGATTACCGTTGCGGTGCGATCTTGTTCTGCCGCTGATGCCGGCGACCACCCGGCCTGCGTCAGCGCCTCACGCGCGGCAACCAGCGCAAATTCGATAAAGCGATCCATCTTTTTGCGTTCCTTGGCCGGGATGGTCGCCTGCGGATCGAAGCCGTGCAGCGGATCGCGTTCGATGGACGGAACCTGCCCGGCCACTTTGCAGGGAATGTCTTCGACCATCTGCTCGCTAAGCCTGGTAATACCTGACTTACCTGCCAGCAGCGACTGCCAGACGTGCTGTACGCCGCAGCCCAGAGGGCTGACAATCCCCATCCCGGTCACGACAATGCGTTTAGCTGAAACGCCCATAATCAACTCTCCTGTAATATCAGTGTGCCGGCGGCTTTTTCATTAAGGGAACCAGCAGCGCGGCAATCAAAAAACCGATCATGATGAGGTAAAAAGCATCGGAAAATGCCTGTGTTCGTGCCTCCCGCAGCGTCAGTGCGGAAAGATTTTTCAGCGCCGCCGTATGAGCGGCATCCGGGGAGATCCCCTGAGCGACAAGGTTTGCCGCGCTGCGCTGAACAAAATCGCTCATTGCCAGGTTGGCGTTATTCAGATGATCCGCCAGGCGGCTGTAATGCAAATTGGTCATGTCGTTAAGCACCGTTCCGCACAGGGCGATGCCGATGGCGCCGCCGAGATTGCGCATTAAATTAAACAGCCCGGAGGCCAGCTTAAGGCGCGCGGGAGGCAAGCTGCCCAGCGTCAGGGTTACGGTAGGCGCGACGGCAAACTGCTGCGCCAGTCCGCGAAAAGCCTGTGGCAGCAGCAGCTGGTCGGCACCCCAGTCGTGGGTTATCGGCACAAAGCTGTACATCGACACCGCAAAGCCGATCAGCCCGGCCATCAGCAGCCAGCGCAGGTCGACGCGGTTGGCGAGCCACGAATAAAACGGGATCGACATCACCTGGAACAGGCCGGTGGAAAATACCGCCAGGCCAATTTCCAGGGCGCTGAAACCGCGCACGCTACCGAGGTACAGGGGGGTTAAATAGATGGTGGCGAAGATGCCGACGCCGGCCATAAACGAGAAATAACAGCCGAGGCTGAAGGTTCGGTCCTGCAGGGCCCGGAGATCCATGACCGGCTGCGGATGGCGCAGGGTGCGGATAATAAACGCCACGCCGCACAGCAGGGCGACCCAGGCGGTCGTCGTCAGGGTGGCGTCGTCAAACCAGCCCCAGCGCGGGCCTTCTTCGAGGGTATATTCCAGGCAGCCGAGCGATAACGCCAGCAGCAGAATACTGAGGTAGTCGGCACCGCGCAGCAGCGAGGGGTCAGCGCTATCGACTTTCACCAGCAGCGGTACGGCAACCGCGATGTAAATCCCCGGAATAACGTTGATAAAGAACAGCCAGTGCCAGTTGAAGTTTTCGGTGATCCAGCCGCCCACCGTCGGGCCAAGCGTGGGGGCCAGGGAGGCCAGGCCGCCGATCGTCGCGGCGGCGATGACCCGCTGTTTACCCTGGAAAAAGGCGAAGGCGGTGGTGAAAACCAGCGGGATCATCGATCCGCCCGCCAGCCCCTGCAGAGCGCGGAAGGCGATCATACTCTGAATGTTCCACGCCCAGCCGCACAGCAGACTCATCAGCGTGAAGCCCGCCGCGGAAGCGGCAAACAGCCAGCGCGTCGACATGACCCGCGCCAGCCAGCCGGAAAGCGGGATAATAATGATCTCGGCGATCAGGTAGCTGGTTTGTACCCAGACGGTTTCATCGTCGCCCGCCGAGAGGCCGCCGCCGATATCCCGCAGCGAGGCGGACACGATCTGGATATCGATCAGCGCGATAAACATGCCCACGCACATGCTGGCGAAAGCGAAGATCTTCTGCGTCATCGGCATCGACAGACCCTGCGGGACGGACAGCGCCTGAGCGGTGCTCATCGGCGGCTCTTTTCGTTCACGGTGACGACTACCGATAGCCCTGGGCGCAGTACGTCAAGTTTTGCCCCTTCTCCTTCCAGCGCAATGCGAACCGGTACGCGCTGAACGATTTTAGTAAAATTCCCCGTCGCGTTCTCCGCAGGAAGAATGCTGAAGCGTGAGCCGGTCGCCGGTGCCAGGCTGGTGACATGGCCCTTAAAGGTGCGGTTCGGCAGCACATCGGCCACGATGGTTACCGGTTGGCCGGCACGCATATGCGCCAACTGGTTTTCCTTGAAGTTGGCGTCAATCCACAGGCCGTGCGCGGGAACCAGCGACAGCAGCTGCGTGCCGCTGCTGACGAACGAACCGGACCACGCGCGGCGGTTGCCAATCACGCCATCGAACGGCGCGCGAATTTCGGTATAGCTGAGGTTCAGCGTGGCCATCTCGAGGTTAGCCTGGGCCTGGGTCAGGGCGGCCAGGGTTTGTTGCTGGCGGGCATCCAGCACCGCCAGCTGGCGTTCGGCGGCGGTTTTATCCGCTTTTGCTTTATCCTGCTCGGCGCGCGCCCGGCGGTAATCGGCGGAGGCGTTATCGCGGATTTGTGCGGAAATCGCGCTCGACGCGGCCAGGGCGTTATAGCGCCGGTTGTCGTTAGCCAATTTTTCGGCCGCCGCGGCGGCGGCCTGTAACGAGGCCGCAGAACCGGCAATCGTCGCCTGCTGTAGCTGGCGGGTGGCAATGATATCGGCCAGCGCGGCCTGCTGCGCCGCCACTTCTCCGACGGCTTTTGCCCGTGCGGCGCGGTAATCGCGGTCGTCGATGCGAATCAGCAGATCGCCTTTTTTCACCGCCATATTGTCCTGCACCGCCAGCTGCTGGATATAGCCAGAGATTTTGCTGGAGATGGCGCTAATGTCACCGCCAACATAGGCATCATCGGTGGTCTGGATAAAGCGCCCGGTATGCCACCAGTAAGCGCCGTAACTCGCTGCCGCCAGTGCGGCGACGGCGAGTGCCGCCAGGACGAAGGCGCTTTTCTTACTGGCCGGGTTCATTGCTGGCATCCCGGTAGGGTTCGGGTTGGAATTTTTGCCCGCTATCGCCTTCGCGTTTGCGCAACAGATAGTCGTGACGGTATTTCATCATCGGCGAAGCGGCGGGTCCCGGCACCATGGTGTATTTACCCGGAATAATCTCTTCGCCGGTCGCTTTATCGACCAGGATCGGTTCCACGCGCCGCTGGGTTTCACTTTCCACCAATTGCATCTGACGGCCTTCGGGTGAGAAGTGGCGGTTACCCCATTCCGCCAGCGCCAGCAGTACCATGCGAAAGTCGCGGCCGCTTTGCGTGAGGTGGTATTCGTAGCGCGGCGGAGTGCTGCTGTAGCAAACCTTCTCCAGCAGGCCGTCGTCTACCAGCGCCTTCAGGCGGCGTGAAAGAATATTCGGCGCGACGTTGCTGCTTTTCTGGAACTCGTCAAAGCGGGTAAAGCCGGCGAAGGCGTCGCGCAGGATCATTATGCTCCAGCTGTCACCGATGCGGCCAAGGCTACGGGCGATGGGGCAGGGAGCGTGGCAAAGCGGTTCATTTTTCATGGACTGGCCCGGATAGATAGGTGGCTTTCGGGAGCAAATTGACATAGTAACTATCAAAATGCAAGTTACTTAAAAAACGATCTCTCAGCAGATTCATGGCGCAGGCGTTAAGGTACACAGGCGATAGACCAATATGGGGTGACACGGCTTAGCGCAAAACGGTGGTGCAGGGGCCGGGGTGGGTAAGAGCGTGACGGAAGCGAATTGAGCGGGCGCTAAGGGGGTTGATTGCCGGAGCGCCATACGTTATGCCAATAAACAATCGCATTGTGCCTGGTCCCTTCATTCTGTCGTATTTTTATTATTTATTAGCGTGTTAGTTAATGACTCGTGTCATAAAAGGCAGGGGAAGCCGGGATGTCGTCTATGGGGAAGGGGGGCAGACAGCCTGAAACCGAACGGAGCAGAGTCTGACGGTCCGCTCCGCGGCAGGAGCGGACGTTATGCTAATCAATGATGAAGTGGTCAGCCGGGATAGTGCGTTTAGCCAGTTTCTTTTGAAGTATTATGACCATTACGGGAAATACAGAGGCGGCTAATGCACTGACAACCAGCAGTCTGTTCAGATTTTGCGTTGTTATTCCCTGGTCCGGTAGTAATAAGGAAGACAGAAAGAATGCGAGAGTTGTTATCAGGTACATCATGGCTGTCTGTAGTGAAGTAAAGCTGGCTCGTTGTTCATCCTCAGGATACTGGACAGCAACCGACGACGCGCAAACCAGCCGACTGTATGAAGCGCCAAGAAATAAGGTTATAAATAGAAATACATTATGATAACCCATCGCCGGAATCAGCAAACTTGCTACCAGGAACAGAGTTGAAATTGTTGCCAGCATCAGAGCAGATAAACGTGATGTCAGCATGCCTGTTATTTTTGTAGACAGATAACCGGCTATCCCGCCACTTAAGAACAATAAAGGTAATAGGTTTTGTTGTGCGCCCATATACTGCGTCATTAAGGGCGCCAAAATGGGAATGATCAGCATTGGACTGAATTGTACAAGGGCAGTACAAGAGGCAAAAAGTAAGGTTTGAGCATCAATAGATAGATTCCTCTTCACGCCTGATGGGGCCGTATCCCTGGGGATAATAAATATTATCAACGGTAAAGATAACAGACAAAGCGAACTGATTAACCCTGGCGCAGTATGCCAACCATAGTGCGTGCATAAAAATAATATCGCTGGCATGCCGACGATACTGACCAGCGAAAATGACGCAATTACCGTTGCCAGCATTTTTCCACGTAAGTTTGCCGGGGCATAATTTATTAAAATACTCATACCCACACCCATTGTCGTACCACCAACCGCTCCTGCGCAAAATCGCAGTGCCAGAAGAATGTCAAAATGAGTAGTGAGGGTGGACAAAAATGTCAGTGCTCCCAATAGCACCATATTCGTGAACAAGAATTGTTTTTTATTAAACAGATCGATGCAATAAAAAGCAACGATCCCAGAAAGCACCGCACCCAGCGTATACATACCAGAGACATAGCCAGAAAATGATACAGGAACCGAAAACCCCTCGGCCATAAAAGCAAAAACGGGCGTTAACGCCATATATTCCAATGCATTAGTGAACTGGACAAAAGCCATTACAATGGCTATCCGCATGAGGGTTTTATGATTAAACGTCTGTGTGACCAGTGGCATAGTAAGCAACCTGTGGCTGAAAGATATCCGAGTTTAACCACTATCAATGATGTTCATTAGATGGTAAAAATGGCACTTATTATTATCAAATATGGGATAGTTGATGCGTTCAGCGCTTGATTTTAATACACTGAAAGTGTTTATCGCGGTGGTTGAAAGAGAAAGTTTCGTTGGGGCCGCAAGAGTCCTTGCAATGCCGACATCAAACGTGAGTCGCTGTATTTCTCAGTTAGAAGAAAAACTGAATCTTCAGCTTATTGAGCGTAGCACCCGACATATGAAACTCACCCAGGCGGGGCACCTGCTCTATATCCGCGCGAAGCCATTACTGGAGGCGCTTGAGCAAACTGAGACCGAGCTAACGTTGCGGCAAATGCAGCTCAAGGGGCCACTACGCATCTGTATTCCCAATGAAATAGGTCCCGCATTGCTGGGTTCTGTTATTGCCGATTTCGCCTGTCAGTACCCGGACCTGGAGATCAGCTGTGTTACAAATTTGTCAGGCCTCGAATCCCTGAGAGATGATCTGGATTTAGCTATCATTATTACTCGTGGTCAGATGGATGACAGTGACTACATAGCCCGGCATCTGGTGACTATCCCTTGCACCATTGTTGCAGCCCCTTCCGTCATTCAGCGCTATGGCACCCCTTCTCATATTCGGCAATTTGAAGAATTACCCTGCATTACAACGGTAAGTGCGCTGAAAGGTGCCCCCTGGCAGTTTGTCAATATGAAGGGGGGATTCGAGACAATTAAGGTTAAAGGGCATTATCGGGTAAACAGCGGAGAGATGGCAGGACGCGCTGCGGTAGCAGGCGTGGGTTTTGCAATCCTATCGAAACAAGCCTGCCAACCCTACATTAGCGATGGACGGTTAATCGAGATTGAGTTTGAACAATCGCCAGCCCCATTGCAATTGTTCGCCCTTTATTCCGATCGGCGTTACTTGCCCGCTAAAACAAGAGCGCTCATTGACTTCATGCATCAGAAATTGAGCAATATCTCCTTAGCAACATAAGGCGGCATTGAGTCGCGACAGTGGGTCCCGTTGGTAAAATGAATTTCCAGCGCCTGTATTTCGCTGTGAGCTCAACGGCTCGATGCCACGCTATTGTTCAAGAAGAGGGGACGTTGCCATGAAACGAAAACCCACATTGACTACACGCCAGAACTAAACGCCATGTCCAGTCCGCTCTTTGCCAGAGGCGGAAGTTGCTGACGTTGTGCTATGGTGACAATTGGGAGCGATTCATGAGATGTGTGGTTCGACACTGGCTGACGTTTAGTATGAGGGAGAAGATGAATGACAAATGATTTGATTGCGCTTTCTGCGATTGGCGTTGCTATCCTTTTTGGCGCTATGAGCCCGGGAGTCAGCTTTCTTCTTGTTGCCCGCACGGCCATGTCCAGTTCAAGACGGACGGCATTATCTGTGGCGGCCGGAATGGGTTTTGGTGCGCTTATTTTTGCCGCCATCGCGTTGGCGGGCCTTCACACCCTGCTGACACTGGTTCCATCGCTTTACACAGGCCTGAAGATTGCCGGTGGTTTATATCTGTTATGGCTTGCGTTAAAAATCTTTCGGCGTCCTGCAAACAAGTTTATCGATTCTGCCGTGACAGAGGAAGTCAGCGCCTCAAAAGCTTTTCTCACTGGCGTATTCACGCAAATTAGTAATCCGCATACCGCTCTGGTATTTGCCAGTATTTTTTCCGCCGCGCTTAGTAAAAACATTCAGCCTGCCATGTATATTATCCTGCCCTTAATGGCTTTCGCTATTGATGTACTCTGGTATGCAGTCGTAGCATGCGTATTATCAACGGACGGGCCGCGTCAGACTTACATTAAATACCGTAAGTTCATCGATAAATTAAGCGGGGGAGTCATGGCCTTTCTGGGAATACGGCTTCTGTTAAAGTAATTCAAATGATTACAAACTAGCCATGGATGTGCAACATTAAGGTCGGCCCCTCGCACAAAGCAGACAGTAAGTCCTACAGCTGTCCGCTTTGTGCCGTGAGTTCAACGGCCGGACTCGTCAATATTCGAGTGACTCATTGAGTGAGTATAAGTGTGGGTAACTGGAAACAGTTTACGTAGTGGGGCTAATGAAGAGTCAGTAATACCATCACCCCGCACGACAAGCGCGATATCGTTGGACGGTGATAGTAAAAAATATGCCTAAAGACATATCCTTTTTTATTGCCAACTGAAAACCACGCCCTGTGGGCGTGGTCATCATCTGGTTTTGGTTCTGTCTTATTGTGTTTGGCTTTCAATCTCCCACGACTGGCAGAGACTTCTTTTTAAGGGGCTTGCTACGCCCTTTCAGGGCATAATAAATTGACTACATTTTGGCATAATCAGTATATCCTTTGACACCACCGCCATAGTAGGTCGTCGGATCTGCGCTGTTCAACGGCGCCTCTGTTTTCACCCGCTCTGGAAAGTCCGGGTTAGCCAGAATCATCTGGCCGTAAGATTCCAGTTCGGCAAGACCGGACTGGATATCATCACCGATGTTTTCTCTGCTTTTCCCGGGGCGATTCAGGATCAGCGGTTGCGTCCATAACGCCCGCAGTTCACCCAGCAGTTCCTCATTGCCCATGTGCATAATGTGCAGGTAGCTCAGTCCGAGCTTATTCAATTCAGCAACCAGGTAACGATAAAGCGCCGGGCCTTCCTCACCTTCATTAATACCCCAAATCTGGCTGCCCGGGGAAAGACGGATCGCGGTTTTGTCTGCGCCAATCTCTTCTGCAATGGCTGCCGCCACCTCCAGCGCAAAACGGGCACGGTTCTCAATGGAGCCGCCATATTCATCGATGCGCTGGTTGGCGCTTGGTGCTAAAAACTGGTGTATCAGATAGGCATTAGCGCCGTGGATTTCCACGCCGTCGGCACCAGCCTCAACAGCACGCCGTGCCGCATAACGGAAATCAGCAACCGTGCTGCGGATTTCTTCCGTTGTCAGTTCGCGTGGCACCGGAATATCCTGCATGCCGGTTGCAGTAAACATCTGTACGCCAGGGGCAATAGCGGAAGGCGCCACGCCCTGACGATGGTGCGGCGTATTGTCAGGATGGTTCATGAGGCCGGTATGCATAAGCTGGATGAACAGATGACCGCCCTTATTGTGAACGGCTGACGTGATTTGTTTCCAGCCCGCCACGTGTGCGTCGGTGTAAATACCGGGCGTCATTAAGTAACCCTGTCCGTCATCGCTGGGCTGCGTCCCTTCTGCAACGATAAGGCCCACCCCGGCGCGCTGTGCGTAGTATTCAACCGCAATGTCAGCCGGCGTACCGTCATATTCAGCACGGCTACGGGTCATGGGGGCCATCACCAGACGGTTATTCAGCGTTAACTGCCCGAGTTTGAACGGGGTAAATATTTTATCCATTTTTCTTTTCCTGTAGCCTGATAAAAAGTCAGGTCGGTAAAACAGCGCGGTATTAATAAAGAACAAAAAATTAATGCAGGTGTTCAGTATGCTGACTGGATACATAAAAATTTCAGTAATACATGATGTTTTTAATATTGAATTAAAATTAAAAAGTAATATCCGGATTCCGGGTGATAAACATCACTCAACGTCGGTGAGTGAAAAATTCAAAGTGCTGTATTCTGCTTGTCAATTGAAAAGAATGACTGAGCTGCTGTGAAATTTTATAAATACCTTTACCGGTGCGGGCGCATATTGCCACTGAACATACCGCCACGGAATACTTTTGCCGCGGGATCAGTGGTGAAGAGCACCAGATCAGTGGTATCCAACGCGATGACGGTGTGAACGTCGCCGTCTTCGATAATCATGCTCTCACCAGTATTTAGGGCGATTTCACCAACCCGGGCTGCGCCCTCAAAGACATATAACAGGCGCACCGCGCTACTGACCGGAACCGCCGGCAGCGTCAGCTCGCTACCTTCAGCAAGCCGCGCGTCCTGTACCCACGTCTGAGAACGAAAAGTTAACGGTGCGTTTTCAGGGCCGGCAATCAGCCGCCAGTTATTGTCACTGTAAGGCGTGCCGAAATCATGAAACTGAACCTGAGGTGTCAGGTTGGTTTCTGAGGGGCGAATGAAAATCTGCAGACACTGCATTGATTCACCTTTTTCACCCAGAATGCGTTCCTCATGCTGGAAGGTATGTCCGGCGTTCATGAGCATCAGTCGGGTATCAGTAATCTCTTCCTCATTACCGACCGTGTCCAGATGCAGCATTCTGCCTTTACGCATGTAAGTGAGAATTTCATCATCTTTATGCGGATGCATGGGAATGACCGTTCCCGCTTTTACGTTTGCCTGGTCAATACGGCCAATTGCCCCAATACCACTGTCATCTGAATTCTGTACCATTCCCGGCCAGAGGATATCGATACCGAATCCGCCAGAGCCATGCGATTGTTTTCTGCTGTTTTCAATTTTAAGCATTGTTGTGATTCTTTTATCCGGGAAGGCAGACCCGCACGGAAGGCGTAAAGCGCTGCCGCACGAGGCTGCTGGCTTATTCATTACTGAAAGGATTCCATTAATACCTGGACTAATTTCTCCCCCTGAGGTGTTGCCCAGCTTCCTGCCAGCTCAGCAATTAGCTGGTTAGTTGTCGTCAGGGTAATGCCATTTTTGTCCATACGGCGTAGCGCAATGTCATCAGCCATTTTGGTTGGTGAGGCACCGGCGTCCGCAACAACCTGTACGTCAAACCCGGCAGCAACCAGCGACAGCGCCGGGTAGACCGTACAGACATCGTTAGTTACGCCTGCAATAATCAGTTTCTTTCTGCCGGTAGCGTTAACCGCGGCGGCAAAGTTCTCATCGTCCATGGCATTAACAATGCCCATGCGTTTGATTCGTGCTTCAAATTCTTCTGGCAGAATAGTTTTCAGTTCTGCAAGCAGCGGCCCCTGCGCATATTCTTCCATGCTTGAGGTAAGAACCACCGGCATATCCAGAATGGCGGCAGATTTAGCCAGCATCAGCGCATTGCGTTTAAGTTCGTCAAACGCCATGGATTTAGCCCAGCCCATGGTGCCGACCTGATGGTCAATCAACAGCATGGCGGCATTGTCAGAGGTGAATTTTTCAAAGCTCATAAAATTAATCCTGTGGGTTTTGGTTAACTGACTGACGTATATAGTATTTGTCAGGGGTTATGCAGGTTTTTCCCTGCGAATATTTAAAGTATATCCTGTTAATTTTTGGGATAAATAGCTAAAATCAGAATTGAATATTCCATTCATGGCACAATAAACATGGAACTTCTTAACCACATGTCCTACTTTGTCGAAGTTGTCAAAGCGCGCAGTTTTCGTGGCGCAGCTCAGGCTCTGGGCATGCCAAATTCCACGCTGTCGCGTAAAATAAATGAGCTTGAAAAGTTTATCGGCCTCAGGCTGTTACACCGGACGACGCGCAAGATTGAACTGACCGAAGCCGGTCAGATTTATTACGAACGAAGCCGGCGCATCATTGATGAAGCACGTCTGGCGCATGAGCAGCTGGGTTCTCTCCTGGCTCAGCCGCAGGGTATGCTGCGAGTCTCTTTGCCGGCCGATTTTGCGGTGGTGATTCTCGCGCCGCTGATTAAAGCGTTCTCGGACTGCTATCCGGGTATCAGCTTCGATTTTGATTTAACGCCGAGAAATGTTGATTTGGTGTCGGAGCCCTATGATCTGGCAGTTCGCATGGGGAGTCTGCCCGATTCCGGCCTCATTGCACGCAAGCTCGGGTCGCTTTCACGCAGCCTTTACGCATCCCCCGACTATTTAGTTCAGAATGGCAATCCCGGTAACCCTGATGAGCTGACGGATCATGAATGTATTGGTATGCGGCAGGATAAGCCCGGTCACTGGCACTTATATCGCGAAGAAAGCCGGATTAGCATCAGAACTTCCGGGCGCTTTCAGATGAACAGCATTGGTATGATGCGTCGTTTTGCCTCAATGGGAGCAGGTATTGCGATTTAGCCTGACAAAATTGTCGGGGAAGACGTTGCGGATAATAAACTGACCCGGGTATTGCCTGACTGGAAGGCTGAAGCGGTCACGGTTTATGCTCTGACTGAAACGCGACTGCTCCCTGCGAAAACGCAGGTTTTTATTGAGTTTATGCGTGAGAAGCTGAGCGAGAAGGCGGACTGACGCGCGTTGTGTTGCTCCCGGTCATACTCGTTACAGTGGGTGATTTACCGCTGATTGAACCCACCATCACCGCTTTCGCATTCAGCTTGACCTGGAAGCAGACCAAACCGATCTGCCAGAGCCGATATCGCTGGCAGATCGGTTTCGCAGCCTGAGCCAGACCTTTTTCAGCAGAACTGAATGTTGTTGTAACAAGGGCAGGTACAGGAAGTTCCAGCCTGGACCAAAGAAGATAAGCGCGCCAGCAAAGGAGTAAAAGCCAGTGCCGGTGAGAGCCAGACCCATGTGACAAACATACAGCACGATCCCCGCACCGATCGGATCCTGAAGAATCCCATTGGCTTCATTTTCAAAGAGTAAGGGTAAGTGTGGCGCTATCTCATTTGCTGCGGTATCAGTCATGCAAAGAGTTCTTCGCAATTTTTTTAAGCCTGATGTTAGCAGCGAAACGGATAGCGGTATGGGGTGAAGAACACTATGACTGATGAGTCAGCAGCAAATCCTGCAGGCCGCCCTTAAAAGCAAGGCGAATTGCGTCGATACAGCTATGCAGGCGCTGACTATCTCGCTGCCTCTTTGTGCCATCTTCATTGGGTTGTTTGGCTGTGTACTTAACCATTAAGGATATCTATCATATGGTTAATTTTAAGACATGGACGCTTTATGAAATCTATCAGACTCCTCACTCTCATGCTGCCATTTCTTCTGGCTGTCTGCTTTGGTACACAGGCCAGCGACAGCACACCCTCTGGCAGCACTTCCTCTGCAACTACAGCTATCACCACTCACGATAAGAACGGAAAGCTACTGCCGGGTGCCCTGCGGGTACAGTTTGATGTTGATGCAAACGGAAGAGTTCAGAATACACAAATCCTTGAATCGACAACTACTCCGGAGTTTGAACATAAAGTCATCAGTATCATGAAAAATGAATGGCGCTATGAAAAAGGGAAACCGGGAAAAGATCACAGAATAGTGGTCATGATTCGCCCCACCAGACGTTAGCACCTGTTGCTGACAACATAACCCGTCCAGGAAAACGTCCGCATCCCCAAGACGGATATCTCAATTTAGCGACTACATAGCAACAACGCTTAATGCATTGGGAGTGACACTCAGACACTCTGATGTAAGAGATGTACATGTAAAATGCTGAAAAAAACCAAATTCACGACCTCAATCGTGTTCCAGGACGCCCGGATACCGAACCTGATATATACAAGTTGCACAAATTCATCTCCACAGGAATATTATGATGTGCATACGCGTTTTTTGTTTATTGTCTGTCTTCTTTTACTTTTACGGCATACAAGTACAGGCATCTCCAGGCTTTCGTCAGATAAAGTTATCAGACCCAAAGTCGGAAACTCTAAATGTGACGGTGTGGTATCCAGCCTCTTCTGAGGGAAGAGCAGTGAATACAGGAAGTAATCCCGCTTTTGTTGGCGTTATGGTGAACCCCGATGCGCCACCATTACCTGGAGCACATCCTCTCCTGGTTATTTCGCACGGATACAATGGCAACTGGCGGAATCTGTCCTGGATTGCTGCGGCGATGGCCGCAGAGGGATATATTGTTGCCGCCCCGGATCATCCAGGCACGACTACATTTGATCAGAATCCTCCAGAGGCTAAAAAGCTGTGGCGACGTCCGCACGATATTTCCCGGGTTATTGATTTCGTCATCGACTCCCCGGCACTTTTCGGGGCAACGGACAAGGAGCGTATTGCGGCTTTAGGGCATTCTCTGGGCGGATGGACAGTCATGTCGCTAGCGGGTGCGCGATTTAACCCTTCCTTGTTTATCAACGATTGTCAAAACCATCCCAAACGCGGCGACTGCCGGTTAACAGAAAAGCTGGGCATTAATGACGCGCTTTCCGTGGAAAAAATATCCGCAAATAACAGGGATGCAAGGATCCGGGCTGTCGTCTCTCTTGACTCAGGATTAGCGCCGGGGTTTACCCCTCAGAGTCTGAATGCTATTAACATTCCAGTCCTGATTTTAGCCGCACAGGCGGACAGATTGGCAGAATTACCTGCAGGACAGGAGTCTGGGTATCTGGCTGCCAAAATGAACCCAGGCTGGAGGCAATATGAGATCGTTGAAGGCGCAACACATTTCAGTTTCATGCAGCTTTGTAAACCCGGTGCTGAAAATCTCCTGAACGAAGAATCACCTGGCGATGAAGTTGTTTGCCAGGATGGCCCCCATGCAAAGAGATCGAGTATTCATCAAAATCTGGTTCGTAAGATCAGTGAGTTCCTGAATTCTTCGCTTGATTACACTGCATCTTCTGCCGGAACAAAGTAGGTGACACACCACAAACGCGCAGAAATTCACGATTAAAATTTGATTTAGTGGTGAATCCCGACTCCAACATTATATCCGTCACGGGCAGCAGGGGGTTTAACAGCAGCTCCTTTGCCCGTTCAATCCTGAAGCCATTGATCCACTGCGATATATTGCACTGACTCACAGAATTAACTGCGCTTGAAAGATGTCGCGCGGGTATGCCTGTTTTTCTGGCCAGAATACTCAGCGTCAGGTCGGGATTAAGATAAATCTGTGTTTCACGGACTTGTTTCTCGAGTCTGCGATAAATCGCCTCAAACTCTCCTGAGGATCTCACAACACTTTCGGGGGGCGTTTCTTCCCGGTTATCATTTCCTGATACCGTTGTCCTTCCCGCGCTGACAATCGCCGCGGCGATGAGAGGAAGCAGCGCCATCTGGAAAATGACAATCATACCCGGGGCCTGTTTTCCACCGGTGATGTTGAAGTCAAATATAATCGCAAGATCTGTCAGCGCAGATAGACACAGAAAGCTGCCGGCGAAAAAAGCCATCTTTACCGTATGTGCTGACTCCGCCAGTCGGTTCAGCGTGAAGTGATGCTCCCCCTGCCATGCAATACGAAAGAGACCATATCCGTATCCCATAAACAGGATAAACAGGATGAAATCAGTCGCAACCGGCCAAACTATCCTGATCAAAAATGCAATGGTCGGGGGTAAAAGCAGCACTAGCCAGCGACGTTGCTTACTGGCTTCAGTCATTGAGATGAAACTATGCCATGCGAGAGGGGGCAGAAGTATTGCCAGGACTGATTGAATATTCCTGAGCATGGCTGACTCGTATTCCCAGCGCAGCGTGCTTACAGAAAGAAGGACTGTGCAGGCGATAAGAAAACGCAGGGTACCGCTGTGGCGATTTTTTTCAGGAAATAGCGCAACGACTATTAAAAACAATAGTGCAAACAAAGTAATAACAGGGAAGGGAACAGAAAACATAACCACAGTACCATCATAAAAATTCACGAGGAATATTTGCACCCATGAAGGCAATCTGTCTCCTTCAACCATAAGCGGACATAGGACGCCATTAATGCAATGCCTTTGAGAAACAAACGGCCTCTTTCCTGCCTATGTAGGGACCATAATTTTCAATACGGACATATCCATTTTTTTCGTAAAAACGGACAGCCTTATGATTGATGAGCCGGGTTTCTAGCCAGAGTTCGCTGTATCCCATCTCCCTTGCCGATGTTTCCAGAAAACGGAGTAAAGCATGGCCAACACCAGGCTCGCTTCGGTCTGAAAACATCCTCTTAAGCTCAGCTATATGTTGTGTTACTGGCCTGATAGCGCCACATCCTATCGCATTGCCACGAGTATTCCTTGCCAGGACCCATAATGAATTGTCGCCATTTATTGCGTCAATGGCAAAATGGCTTTTGCCATTATCACCGGTAATAGCGGCAAGTTCTGATGACAGCATTTCGATTAACCGATGAGATTCTGCATCTAACGGGTCTGCTTTCTCTACTATTATCATGGTCATACCCTGTACAGGAGTTTGGCACAGCATAAAGGATTTTGACGGCAAAAGCTGCAGTCCCACTCCAGCGACTTAACATCCGGGAGCGAAATCTCCCGTTGCGGCAACGTCTGATCTGCCCCTCGCTCAGAGCGCACCTTCCACTCAGTTAACTCGTCCGCTTCGTGCCAGAGGCGGGCATGCCCGGACTTAGAGTACTCAAACAGGGTTCAGGGCATGTCCAGTCCCGTCAACAAAATATCTGTCGATGCTCAGCGAGGAGAGATAAATGACCGTGATAAAATCAACAAATGTTTAAAATGATAATTTTGTTTAATTGCAAATGAAGTCATGCTACCGTGCTACTCAACTTTCTTTAGGGCAAATCTGACACATGTCTATCGTACGCTACCCCACGACCAAACCGTTTCCCTTTTCAGACGCCGTGAGGGTGAACGGGTTTGTTTTTCTTTCCGGGCACGTCGCCATGAGCCCCGAAGGTGAGCCGTTGTATGGCTCTGTCGCCCAGCAGACCCGGCATATCATGCATGCCATCCGGGAAACTCTGGCGCGAGCGCATACCACGCTGAACAACATTGTGAAAGTCCAGGTTTGGCTAAGCAGCATGGAGCACTTTAGCGAATTCAATGCCGCTTACAGCGCGTTCTTCCCGGAAGGTTTCCCCGCAAGGAGCGTTGTCACCAGCCGCCTTGCTTTTGATTTAGACGTCGAAATAGAAGTCCAGGCCGTAGTCTGATGGGGAGAGCAAAATGAAAGACGAACGTGAACGTTTAATCACTATTCTGACGGCTTCGCTTGAAGCATTGAGAACCACGCTTCCCTTAAACACAGAAGCGGTGCTGCATGACCTTACCCGTCCCGAAGCGTCCGTGATAAACATCATTAATGGACACGTCAGCGGCAGGAAAGCCGGTGATGCGCTGTTGTCCGGCCCGGAAAATGACACGGGATTCTTAGGCTTACTGGATGCCTCGAAGCGTGTTCCCAGTCAGGTATTCAGTGGATATACCACCACCACACTCTCTGGCACCACGTTGAATAGCGCATCGACGATTTATTACAGCGATGACGGCGTGCCGTTAGTCGCTTTCTGCATTAACGTCGATATGGACGTGGTGTTAAAACTCAAACGCGATCTGGACTATTTACTCCATCCGGCCGCCGCGGCTGAAACACCAGAAAATCCGCTGGGTGATATTCAGGATAAATCCCTGGATGAGGTTATTTCGAAATTCAGACCTACGGGTTCAGAAAGTAAAATCGATTTCAGAAAGCGGGTTATTTCTGAAATACATGCTCAGGGCTTTTTCAAGATTAAAGGCAGCGTTAATCACGTCGCTAAAGCGCTGGGTGTCACCCGGTACACCGTTTACAACTATCTGGATAAATTAAATGACAAAGCCTGACACCGCAGTAATTCCTTTTTATCAGGTTGATGCTTTCACCACTCAACCTTTTGGCGGCAACCCGGCGGGCGTTTGCCCGTTAACTGAGTGGCTGCCTGATGATGTTCTGCAAGCCATCGCCACGGAGAATAATCTTTCTGAAACCGCTTTTTTTGTGCCGGTCGAGGAGGGGTATCAACTGCGCTGGTGTACGCCTGCGGTTGAAGTGGATTTGTGCGGTCATGCCACTCTCGCAGCATCCTGGGTGCTGTTCAACAAGCTTGGCTACCAACAAGAGACTATCGGCTTCCACACCCGTAGCGGCCTGTTGACGGTGAGTAAGAACGGGGATGAGCTGTGCATGGACTTCCCGGCTAAATCGGTCACGAAGATTGATACGCCTGACGGACTTCTGGAAGCCCTTGGCATTACCGGCGGCGTTACAGGGGTGTGGAAATCGGACGATCTGATTGTACTGGTCGATGACAAAACCATCATCGACGGGCTTAATCCTGACTTCAACAAGCTGGCTGTATTCGACACCCGCGGCGTGATCGTGACCGCCGCTGATAACCAGTTTGATTTTGTGTCCCGTTGGTTCGGCCCGCAGGTCGGCGTGAACGAAGATCCGGTCACGGGATCGGCACACACCTTCCTCGCTCCGTTCTGGGCGGCGCGTACGGGGAAAAATGTTCTGACCGCTCAACAAGGCGGGAAGCGTAAAGGGGCGTTGCGCTGTGTGGTTCGCGATGACGGGCGCGTGGAACTGCACGGTTTCGCACGCATGACCATCGAAGGGATATTCCAGTTGTAATGACGATGTATGACCGGAACGGTGACCGGGCAGATAATGACCACGCCTTCCAGAGTATGATATTTATATAATAAGAGTTAATAATGACAGCAAACACCAGACTTTCATTGCCAGAGACAATGGCTCTTGGCGGGATGACACTTGCGCTTTTTTTGGGCGCAGGCAATATTATTTTCCCGCCGCTGGTCGGCATGCAGGCGGGCGCAAACGCCTTTAATGCAGGCTTTGGCTTTATTATCACAGCGGTTTTATTCCCGGCGCTGGCGATTATTTCCCTTGCCATTAATGGCGGTGATATTGCGGAATTAACGAAACCCTTAGGCAAATGGCCGGGCTTGATTTTTATTGGCATTTGCTTTTTAACACTGGGGGTGTTCTTTGGCACGCCGCGCACCGCGACGATTAGCTACGAAGTCATCACCGACGGCACGGGTAGCTCCCTGATGCAGAAGATGATATTTTCCGCCGCTTTCTTTGGCCTTGCTGGCGCGACGCTGGCAAAACCGGGAAAACTACTGGAAATTGTCGGTTTCTTCCTTTCGCCGATTAAAATAAGTGCCCTGATTTTTATCGGCGTGTGTGCCTGGTTACACCCTATTGGCGAACTCACAACAGCAACAGCCGCGTATGAAACTCGCGCGTTCGGTACAGGATTCGTCAACGGTTATCAAACCCTGGATGTGATCAGTGCGCTATGCTTCGGTGCCATTATCACTCATACGCTCAAGGAGCGGGGGGTCAACCATCCGCGGGGTATCTTCACTCATTCCACCGCCGCAGCCTTTATCGCTGCCGCAGGTCTGGCTGTGATTTATATCTGCTATCTGTCGATGGGGTCCCATAGTCCGGTGCAGGGCGCAATGAACGGTATGCAGGTGATGAGCGCCTATGTCGAAACTGTTTTTGGCGTTTATGGTCAGGTGCTGTTGGCGGCGATCATTACCCTGGCCTGTCTGGTCACGGCTATTGGTCTGACGACCGGAACGGCGCGCTATTTCAACCAGACGACCGGCGCGTCTTATGGGCTGCTGGTGACGCTATCCCTGATGGTGTCAGCAGCACTTGCCGTGCTGGGACTGAACTCTCTCACCGAAATGGCGGTTCCCGTGCTGTGCGCCATTTATCCTGCTGCGCTGGTCGTGGTTGCGCTGGGCATCGTTCGAAAATGGATAGAAGTGCCGACTAATCTGTATCAGTTGCTTTTCTATAGCGCCCTGGGAGTGGGGATAATGAGTCTGTTCGTAAAATCCTAAATGAACAGCCGCGACTTCGGAAGTTGTCCTTCAGTTAGCACGTGAACTTCAGCTTCCGCTCCTCGCTCATAGCGGATCTTATGGCCTTGCTTTCTCTGCGCTTCGAGCCAGGTAACGTAACGGTGAATTAAAATACGGGGAGCAGGCCGTCGATTTCTACTCATTTTCCAGCCAGTCGATAAAGAACTGGGTGAAGGCGGTAACCGGCAGCGGCTGCAGCCGTCGCTGCGGGTAGACAAATTGCAGCCCGACATTTTTTTTATCAAGGCGGCTAAACCCAATAAAACTTTCAGCAAACAACAGTTGCAGTCTGCCTTGCTCCACATCACGCTTTACATCCCACCATGACTTACTGGCAATACCCGCATCCGCCAGCACCCACTGGCGGAGTAGCGCGCCATCGTCGCATACCATGGCTGGGGTAAAGCGCAATGTGCTCTGTTTACCGTCGTGCTCAAAACGCCATTCGTTCATGACCCTTCCGCGCAGTTCCAGCGCCAGGCATCGGTGGTTGTGTAAATCCTCAATGGAACCTGGTGTGCCTGCCGCCCGGAGATAGTGGGCTGAGGCGACCAGAACCCTATGATTCGGGCGGATATTTCTGACGACCAGGCTGCTGTCGGGCAGGTTTCCGAAACGAATGCTCATGTCCAGACGATTGGCTACCAGATCTTTGACGCTTTCGCCCAGGTATACCGAGCTTTTCACTGCCGGATGCAGCCGGGAAAAATCGAGCAGGGCCGGGCTGAGATACTGTCGGCCAAAATCGGAGGGGGCCGAAATGCGGATATTACCGCTGAGCACCCCTTCTTTTTGCGTAAGTAGCGACTCAGCATGGTTCATTTCATCCAGTACGCGCAGTGCAGCGTGATAGAACTCCTCACCGGCACGAGTCATGGTAATGGCGCGAGTGGAGCGGTGGAATAGACGGGTCTGATAACGCTCTTCAATCGCCTTCAGCCTGGCGGTCATGGTGGCCGGCGAGAGTCCCATATGGCGACCAGCGGCTGAAAGCCCGCCTGCCTCCACCACTGCAACCAGCAGAGCCATATCTTCAAGCTTTCCCATTATTCAGTAATCCTGAAAAGACAATCATATTTTAATGCCATTATCAAAATATCTCTCACCACGTAAAGTATTTTCAACAATTCATTACGGGGGATAGAAAATGGAAAATCGTACACTTTTTGATAGCTACCAGCTGAAGACTCTCAGCCTGAAAAACCGGATCGTGATGGCGCCAATGACCCGGGCGCGGGCGTTACAGCCGGGAAACGTGCCTTCAGCACTTATGGCGGCGTACTACCAGCAGCGCGCCAGCGCGGGTTTGATCATTACGGAAGCTACGCAGATTTCACCTCAGGGGCAGGGGTACTCCTGGACACCCGGTCTGCACTCCGCTGAACAGGTTGCAGGATGGCGGCTAAGCACAGAAGCCGTTCACCACGCAGGAGGCATTATCTTTTCCCAGCTCTGGCATGTTGGGCGCATGTCATATGCGGGTTTCCATGCAGATGGCAAACCTGTCGCGCCCTCAGCGCTCGCGCCGGATGCTCAGGTATGGGTTGTTGATGAGCAGGGGGAAGGACATATGGTCGACTGTCCGGAGCCGCGGGCACTTGAGCATGCCGATATTCAGCAGATAATTGCTGATTACCGGCAGGCCGCGTTAAACGCCATTAGCGCCGGTTTTGATGGTATTGAGGTGCACGGCGGTAACGGTTATCTGATCGATCAGTTTCTTCGCCGGACATCGAACCAACGTACCGATGAGTATGGCGGCAGCCTGGCTAACCGGATCCGTTTTGCGCAGGAGGTGCTGGAAGCCATCAGCGACGCCATCGGCGCGACGCGCACGGGCATACGCCTTTCCCCGTTCATCACCCAGCGCGGAATGAACGACCCGCAGGTGATTGACGCGATCCTCGCGCTGGCTGCATGGTGCGAAAAGAAAGGTATCGCTTATATCCATCTGGCAGAGGCTGACTGGGACGATGCGCCTCAGGTTCCTGCTGATTTTCGTGAAGCATTACGCGCCACCTTTAGCGGCACTCTCATTGTCGCCGGAAATTATACCCAGGACAAAGTGGACAAACTACTGAAGGCGGGGCTGGCCGACCTGTTTGCCTTTGGCCGCCCGTTCATCGCCAACCCTGACCTGCCGTACCGGCTCAGGAATAACCTTCCATTAACGACGGTAAGCAATCCCGCCACGCTTTTTGGCGGAAGCAGCGCAGGCTATACCGATTATCCGTGCTACAAAACCGACGAGGCATAAAGTGATGGTGAAAAAAACATTAATTATTGGCGGGACTTCCGGCATTGGCTTTGCTGTGGCTAGTGCTCTGGCTGAACAGGGAGAAAGCCTGATCCTTGCCGGACGGGACAGTGAAAAGCTGGCGCGGGCCAGACAGTTACTGAGCCAGAAAAGCGCATCTGTGGATACTGTCGTCCTTGATATCAGCAAAGAGGAGGAGGTGATCCAGCTTAGCCAGACGCTCGGAGAGGTAGATAACATTATTGTGACGGCGGGATCGCAGGCACCCGGCGGGGCGCTCGCTTCACTGAATCTTAACGAGGCCCGACTGGCTTTCGATACCAAATTCTGGGGCAGTATCCATGTCGCGAGGCATCTGAGTAAAAATATTAAGGCCCGGGGTACCCTGACGCTGACCAGCGGCTTTGTTTCCCGCCGCACTGTCGCGGGCGCTATCGTCAAGACCACCATGAACGCGGCCCTGGAGTCAGCCGTTAAGGTGCTGGCGAAGGAGCTTTCTCCGCTGCGGGTCAACGCGGTGAGTCCGGGGCTGACGGATACCGAGGCTTACGCAGGCATGGATCCTGCTGCCCGCGAAAAATTGCTTGCGTCTGCCGCTGAAAATTTGCCGGCAAAAGCCTTCGGGCGGGCAGAGGACATCGCAAAAGGCTATCTGTTCGTGATGGACAATCCCTTTGTCACCGGAACCCTGCTGGATATCGAAGGCGGCGCGCTGATTCACTAATCCTCACGTTTTACCCGCAAGCGGTTGAATGTGCCCGGGTCACCTGTTTCTTTGAGGCAACACACAGGACTTTTTATGAAAAAGTTGACGATTTATCTTTCCCGGCTGGCGGCGCTTATGCTGCTATCCGTGGCCAGCGCTGCGTTTTCTGCACCGCTTGAGCTGGTGAAACCCCATGAATTGATTGCGGAAAACAACCTGTTATCAGCCCGCGAGGCTGCGCTTGAAACCGTCGCGAGACGTTACGCGACATTCTGGAATACGGGTGATGAAGCCCTGGCCCGTGAGGCGTTGGCCGATAATTTTGTCGATAAGACGCCGCCTGAGGGCCGCAAACAGGGACCGGAAGGCGCACTTCTGGCCTCTCGCGCCTTCCGTACCGCTGTCCCGGATCTGAGTTGCGAGGTTGAGCAGATGATTGTTGCAGGCGATCGAGTCGTATCACATCTGCATTTCCGCGGACATTTCACGGGAACCTTTGGCAAACTGAAAGGTAAGGGCCAGCAGGTTGATTTTATCGCAACGGATATCTATCAGGTCAGAAATAATAAAATCATCGCCAACTGGCATCTTGAAGATAACCTGACTCTGATGAAACAACTGGGCGTGTTATAAAATGACGGCTCAGGAAGGACCATGCTGCCCGGGAGCCAGGCAGACTGACTGATAAAGTTGATGAACTGAACGGGGCCGAATCTGATGGTCGGCTCCGTGCCAGGAGCGGACATTGCTGATATCACGATGTATTAATCAACGGGGAGCAGGTCACATCAGGACGAAAATTAATTTTATCCTTACATTTAGTGGTGGCAGCGTGAAGGTGGCTCATCTATTCTGCCTGTATCAGCGAGCGGGCCGGAGTCTCTCTTTGTGGATAATCCCATTCTTCAGAAAACCATCATTATCTTTATTCTCATTCTATGGGTAATCAATGAATTCAGGAGCAGGAAAAGAAAACGTTCTGACCCCGCTATTGAAGCCGCTGATGCCAGAGAACGCTATGAATGGCGCTATCTCAGATGGGGTTTCCTGACAATCCAGGTGGCTGCGACAGTGTATATCTTTGTTCATTTGATGCAGTTTGTACTGAGATAGAGGCCACAGGCAGGTACGACTGCACGGAAATATATGACTGACCAGGCTGACTGGCTGAGCCTCGCTGGTCGCTGTTGTGTAGATACCTGAGTGCCAGGAGCGGTCGTTTAGCAAGGCGAAATGATTAACTCTTGATGGTTCATCCTCGTTTACGTAGTGCATTAAGTAGCGCCTGCGTTGCATCAGAAGAGGTTCCGGATGACGAACAAACCAGCCCAAATTCACGGTGTATAGCGGGTGTCACAGGCACTACGCAGAGGTTGCGCAACGTTTCCGGCAGGGCAGATTCAGGTACAAGGGCGACGCCCATCTCTTCCCCGACCAGCTTACAGGCGCTAATCCAGTCGCGTACTGTCACCCGTATATCAGAGAGGGGGAACCCTGTCTTTTCCATCAGGCTTTTTCCATTAACGACACATCCGCCTGTCGCCAGAATAAAGGGCTGGTCTGCCAGCGCCGCCAGCGTTATGCCATCAGTCCTGGCATGCTGTGCCAGCCGATGACTGGCGGGTATGACCGCGACCCATGCATCCTGTCCTATTACAAGCTCTGCACGCCCGGGGCCGGGATTCATGACCACCCCAAGTTCAACGGTGTCTGCGGCAAGCCACTCCTCGACTTCCTCGTCCGAACCTTCCAGGAGGATGACCTCAATACCCGGATGCAGGCGCTTAACGTCGCGCAGCAGGCCGGGCAACAATGTAGACGTCACGGATGGAAAACTGGCGAGGCGAATGTGCCCGCGATTTATATTGCGGCCCTTATCAGCCAGTTCGCGGATGGCACTCAGCTGCGAAAGCATGTTTCTCGCATGTTCAACAACCTGAGCACCCAGCGCGGTCATACCAATATATCGTCGCTCACGGGTAAATACCGGAAATCCTAGGGAAGCCTCTAGCTGGGCGATGGCCTGGCTGGCACCGGACTGGGTCATTCCTATCTCCTCTGCGGCGCGCGAGATGTTGCCCGCATCGGCCACGGCCACCACCAGGCGCCAGTGTAAAAGATTCATCATGATTATCAGTAGCTCAGCTAATAGTTTGTTTCTGTACTATTAATTTTACAGCGTTATCCGCGTCAAATACAGTGAGTTGATGATTGTCAGGACGTTGCCCGACGCCTCTATACATTAACGGAGACAAAATGAAACTCTATTACGCCCCGGATACCTGTTCCTTATCGCCGCACATCGTGCTGCGCGAACTGGAACTTGAGTTTGAACTGGTTAAAGTCAACAACAGCAGCAAGATCACCGCTGATGGTCGCGACTTCCGCACTATTAACCCTAAAGGTTATGTTGCTGCACTTGAGCTGGATGATGGGCAGATACTCACTGAGGGGCCGGCGATTGTGCAGTATCTCGCCGATCTTAAACCACAACATGGCCTGGCGCCGCGTGCGGGCAGCTGGGAGCGGTTGCGGCTGCAGGAATGGCTTAACTTTATCACCAGTGAAATACACGCCGGCTCGGCACCGTTGTTCAACCCTGCGCTGCCCGAAGAGATCAGAGCGATTTTTCGTGACAAGCTATTCCGACGGTTCGATTTCCTGCAGACAACCCTTAATGAAAAAACCTATCTGACTGGTCCATCCTTTAGCGTGGCTGACGCCTACCTTTTCACTGTGCTGGGCTGGTGTAAATTGTTCTCAATCCAACTGGAACGCTGGCCAGCGCTATCGGCATATCGGGATATAATTAACGCCCGTCCTGCTGTACAGGCCGCATTACTGGCTGAAGCGTCTCAGTAGGGTAGGTAGCTGCTGAATACCGTTTAACGTCTGCAAAGGGGAAAGTTCGCTCCGTGCCAGGAGCGGACATCAGGAGGGTTTAGCGTGTTGGCGATAGAACTCATTAAAAAAGGTTCTTAGTGGCAATTAACGTCTAAAAGGAACTATCTGGATATTTTTAGCATCAACAACTGCCCCCGTTGCTGAGATAAAAGCGCTGTATACTAATTCACCTTTCTCCTTATCAACTAAAGAAATATGCGGCTCATCGTGCAATAGGTTTTTATGCCCCCATTCCATTATGGAAAAAAGGATCGGCGCCAAACTGCGGCTTTTTGGCGTGAGTACATACTCATAGCGCTCACGTGAGCCTTCTTCTTGATAGGGGATTTTGCAAAGTAAATCGAGCTCAGTCATTTTTTTTAATCGGTTTGCCAATGTCTGCTTCGTCATTTTTGTATGAGAACGCATCGCTTCAAAGCGAGTAACCCCGTAAAAAACCTCCCTTAGGATCAACAACACCCATTGATCTCCAAGTAGTTCCGCCGCCGCTGCTAGCCCGCAAAGCTCAGGTGACAAGTAGGGTAATGAATTATCTTTTGACATGTGTTCTTTTGCCTTCTACCATAAGTATGATTTTTAGACCCAGATATTTAAGGAGAATAATATGCCTTTCGTAAATGTGCAAACCATTAAAGGAATTATGAGTTCGGAACAAAAAAATGAGCTGTTACGTCGTATGACTGACCTCATTGTTGAAATTGAGGGGAAAGGTGATCCGGAGTTTCGGCGTTCGGTATGGATCCGGATTGATGAGCATGAGCCTGAGCAGTGGAGTCTGGGGGGAATGCAACCCACATCTCAAATGATTGCTGCAAAATTTGCACCACCACAGCAGTCCTGACTCACATGTCGTCGTTTTTACTAAAATCACCACTGCGACATTCAATATAAAGATTTAAATTGCGATCAATTCGCGGACTATATTCATGTCCGCTCCTTTTTTACTTTCTTTCGGTTGACGGTTTCAGCTATTAATAAAACCAACAGGCCAAATGCATAAAAAAACAAAGCGCATAATCCCAGTGCAAAAAAAACGCCATACTGCTCCCTGATTCTTTACATTCCCAACCGCGCGGTTTGTTACCCAATATCGACGGAATATATTTAATCTGGATGCCATCGAAAAGCTACGCAAATACTTTGCCAGTGTGGGCGCTGATTTTGATGTTGAGCTGGTTGAAATGGATGGCGAGCGAGATCACGCGCATCTGCTGATTAACTCCTCCCCAAAAGCGGCTATCAGCAAGCTAACAGCTTGAAAGGGGGTTAGCCGTCGCAAGATCAAATGACACGACCCGAATGGCATAAACCCGTGTGGAAATCAGACGCGCTCTGGCCACCGCCTTACTGCGTTGGAAGTGATGAGCAAATAATAAATTGAAGAGCCAAATCGCCTTCACTGGCGTCCTGTCGGAGGCTCCGCTTTGCATCCCGTGCTTAAAAGGAAGGGGCTTTCCGCGAACTGCCTGAGTACTGAGTATACTGAGAGGCCGTCAAAAAAATCCGAAAAAATTCTAGCATAGAGTTCTTGCCGTTTCCAGAGTATCCGCACGCCCCATCAACCAGTTATAAATGCTATTGAGTGCGCGGTTAAAAGGTTTTTTATTCTACTCAGGCGGCCTGTTTTCATTTTTTTGTATGAGATTCGAGTGGTGTTGCCATTAAGGGTGCTGCCCCTCTGATAATAACTTAAAAATAAGTTTTTCAATTCATAAAGAAATGAGTACTTACTCACAGAAAGAAAATCAGGAGTAATTATTCTGGAGTCAGATAATACAAAAAGCGTACGGCCCATTTAATTCACTTTTCAGGAGGTTAATCACTCTATATTTGTGGACGACCGACATGTCTTAAGGCTCTGGAATAACGTGTTGATATTTCGATGCGCAGCATTGCAGCGGAATATTACCGGATCAATAAAGCAGAAAGAGGCGTTTTAATTCTTTCCGCAGGATGATAGTAGGGTGACTGACATGTCTGATTATAATGAAAAAAGTGCGATTTCAGCACTGCTCGCAGGTCATTGTTCCGATCCATTCTCTGTGCTTGGCATGCACTCAACCGCTGCTGGTCTGGAAGTGCGCGCATTATTACCCGATGCCACCGAGGTATGGGTGATTGAGCCGAAAACCGGGCGTAAAGCTGGCAAGCTCGAATGCCTCGATTCACGCGGATTCTTTAGCGGCGTTCTGCCGCGGCGAAAAAATGCTTTTCGTTACCAGCTGGCGGTCACCTGGCACGGCCAGCAAAACCTGATTGACGACCCTTATCGCTTTGGCCCGCTGCTGCAGGAGCTTGATGCCTGGCTGCTCGCCGAAGGAACCCATCTACGGCCCTACGAAACCCTGGGCGCCCATGCCGACACCATGGACGGGGTGACCGGGACGCGCTTTTCCGTCTGGGCGCCGAACGCCCGTCGGGTGTCGGTGGTCGGTCAGTTCAACTACTGGGATGGCCGTCGCCACCCGATGCGCCTGCGCAAAGAGTCTGGCATCTGGGAGCTGTTTGTTCCCGGCGCGCACAACGGCCAGCTGTATAAGTTCGAGCTGATTGACGCCCACGGGCACCTGCGGGTGAAATCCGACCCTTATGCTTTTGAAGCGCAGATGCGCCCGGAAACCGCCTCGCTGATCTGCGGCCTGCCGGAGAAAGTGGAGCAACCGCTGGCCCGTAAGCAGGCCAACCAGTTTGATGCACCGATTTCGATTTATGAAGTCCACCTCGGCTCCTGGCGTCGTCATACCGATAACCATTTCTGGCTGAGCTACCGCGAACTGGCCGATCGGCTGGTGCCCTACGCGAAGTGGATGGGCTTCACCCATCTCGAGCTGCTGCCGATTAACGAACATCCGTTCGACGGCAGCTGGGGCTATCAGCCCACCGGGCTGTACGCGCCGACCCGCCGCTTTGGTACCCGGGAAGATTTCCGCTACTTCCTCCATGCCGCGCACGCCGCGGGCCTGAACGTGATCCTCGACTGGGTGCCGGGCCACTTCCCGGCCGATGACTTCGCCCTGGCGTTGTTTGACGGCACCGCGCTGTATGAACACAGCGACCCGCGCGAAGGCTATCACCAGGACTGGAACACGCTGATCTATAACTACGGCCGCCGTGAAGTCAGCAACTTCCTGGTAGGGAACGCGCTGTACTGGATCGAGCGCTTCGGCATCGATGCGCTGCGGGTGGATGCGGTGGCGTCGATGATCTACCGCGACTACAGCCGCAAGCAGGGTGAGTGGGTGCCCAACGAGTACGGCGGCCGGGAAAATCTCGAAGCGATCGAGTTCCTGCGCAATACCAACCGGGTGCTGGGCGAGCAGACGCCGGGGGCAGTGACGATGGCGGAGGAGTCCACCGATTTTGCCGGTGTTTCGCGCCCTGCGTCGACGGGCGGCCTCGGCTTCTGGTTCAAATGGAACCTTGGCTGGATGCATGACACCCTCGACTATATGCAACTCGACCCGGTCCATCGTCGGCATCATCACGACAAGATGACCTTCGGGATACTCTACAACTACACCGAAAACTTCGTCCTGCCGCTGTCGCATGATGAAGTGGTCCACGGTAAAAAATCGCTTCTTGACCGCATGCCCGGCGATGCCTGGCAGAAGTTCGCCAACCTGCGCGCCTACTACGGCTGGATGTTCGCCTTCCCGGGGAAAAAACTGCTGTTTATGGGCAATGAATTCGCCCAGGGACGGGAGTGGAACCACGACGCTAGCCTCGACTGGCATCTGCTGGAAGGGGACGACAACTGGCATCACGGGGTGCAGCGTCTGGTGCGCGATCTGAACCATACCTATCGTCATCATAAGGCGCTGCACGAACTGGATTTTGACCCGTACGGCTTTGAGTGGCTGGTTGTCGATGATCACGAACGGTCGGTATTTATCTTTGTCCGTCGCGATAAAGCCGGGAACGAGATAATCGTTGCCAGCAACTTCACGCCGGTGCCGCGTCACGGCTATCGCTTCGGGGTTAATCAGCCGGGGCGCTGGCGTGAAGAGCTGAACACCGACTCGATGCACTACCACGGGAGCAATACCGGCAACGGCGGCGGCGTGGCAAGCGAGGCGATCGCCAGCCACGGTCGGGAGCATTCGCTGTCGGTGACG
This sequence comes from Klebsiella sp. YJ, assembly GCF_002108615.1. NCBI lineage: Bacteria > Pseudomonadati > Pseudomonadota > Gammaproteobacteria > Enterobacterales > Enterobacteriaceae > Klebsiella > Klebsiella sp. YJ. The sequence continues at coordinate 6,532 of NZ_MTEG01000031.1, read as the reverse complement.
CTGCCGCCGCTGGCGACAATCTGGCTGGTGCGGGAGTCTGCTGGTCAATAAAACACGCAGTCGATCTATTGCAGTTTACTTATTACCGGAGGTGATCACTTCTGAATTTATTTGCAGAAGAGTGAGGCTTTTTCTTCATTATTTTCTTTTATGGCTTTTATTAAATAGCAGGACATAATTATGAGTAAAATTGAATATACTGACAACGTAATGCTGTCGCGCCAGTTACCGCTTAAATCCGTGGCCCTGATCCTCGCCGGCGGGCGCGGAACCCGATTAAAAGACCTGACCACTATTCGCGCAAAACCTGCGGTGCATTTTGGCGGTAAATTCAGAATTATTGATTTTGCCTTATCAAATTGTATTAACTCAGGAATAAGACGTATTGGGGTTATTACACAATATCAGTCGCATTCACTGGTGCAGCATATTCAACGCGGTTGGGCATTCTTTAACGAAGAAATGAATGAGTTCGTGGATTTATTACCGGCACAGCAGCGGGTGCATGGGGAGAACTGGTATCGGGGGACGGCGGATGCTGTGACCCAGAACCTGGATATTATCCGCCGCTATGATGCGGAATATGTCGTTATTCTGGCCGGGGACCATATCTATAAACAAGATTATTCGCGGATGCTGCTTGATCACGTTGAAAAAGGGGCGCGCTGCACCGTGGCCTGCATGCCGGTCCCGGTTGAAGAGGCAAGCGCTTTTGGCGTCATGGGCGTGGATGAGAATGACAAAATCATTGAATTTGTTGAAAAACCGGCTAACCCCCCCACCATGCCTGGCGATGAAACCCGCTCGCTTGCCAGTATGGGCATTTATGTGTTTGATGCGGAATATCTCTACCAGCTGCTGGCAGAAGACGATCGGGATGAAGGCTCCAGCCATGATTTTGGCAAAGATATTATTCCCAAAATAACGGCGGCAGGTGAAGCTTATGCGCATCCGTTCCCGCGCTCCTGCGTACAGTCCGATAATAATGCCGAGCCATACTGGCGCGATGTCGGGACACTGGAGGCGTACTGGAAAGCGAATCTGGATTTAGCCTCTGTGGTACCTGAACTGGATGTTTATGATCGTAACTGGCCTATCCGGACTTATGTCGAGTCGCTACCCAGCGCTAAATTTGTTCAGGACCGTTCCGGCAGTCATGGCATGACCATGAATTCTCTGGTATCCGGCGGCTGTATTATTTCTGGCTCGGTGGTGGTGCAGTCGGTTTTATTCTCCAAAGTTCGCATTAACTCGTTTTGTAATATTGATTCGTCGGTTTTATTACCGGGCGTCTGGGTCGGTCGCTCCTGCCGGATAAGACGCTGCGTGATCGACAGGGGATGTGTTATTCCGGAGGGAATGGTGATTGGCGAAAATGCCGTTGAGGATGCGCAGCGTTTTTATCGTTCGGAAGAGGGGATCATCCTCGTTACCCAGGAAATGCTGAACCGACTTGAACTATGAAGCCGTTGGCGGAAATAAAAGCTGCCGCAGCTGTGATTGCCGTCATTGGCATCGCGTCGCCTTCATGCCTGAATAATTAAGGAGCATCCATGCGAGTTTTACATGTAGGAGCGGAGATGTTCCCTCTGTTGAAAACGGGGGGGCTGGCTGATGTGACCGGTGCTCTCCCGGCGGCGCAAATAGCCGAGGGCGTGGATACCCGCGTGCTGCTGCCGGGGTTTCCCGCGATCCGCGACGGAGTCGGGGAACCGCAGGTGGTGGCCAGCAGGGAGACCTTCGCCGGGCCGATGACGCTGTTGTTTGGCGACTTTAACGGCGTGGGCATCTATCTGATTGATGCCCCGCATCTCTATGACCGACCGGGTAATCCTTATCATGACCCGCAGATGCAGGATTATCCCGATAACGTCCTGCGTTTCGCGTTGTTGAGTTGGGTCGCGGCCGAGCTTGCTGGCGGTCTGGATCCGTTCTGGCGGCCTGAAATCGTCCACGCCCATGACTGGCATGCGGGCCTCACGCCGGCTTATCTGGCCGCCCGCGGCAACCCCGCCAGGTCAGTGTTTACGGTGCACAACATTGCCTATCAGGGCTTGTTCCTCGCCCGGCATATGGCGGAGATCGCTTTACCGTGGTCATTCTTCCAGATGCATGGGGTGGAGTTTAAAGGACAGATCTCCTTCCTTAAGGCGGGCCTCTATTTCGCTGACCATATCACCACCGTCAGCCCGACGTATGCCCGTGAAATTACCGAACCGCAGTACGCGTTCGGTCTGGAAGAGTTGCTGCGGCAACGTCAGCGGGAAGGGCGACTGTCGGGGATCCTTAACGGCGTCGACGAAAGCATCTGGGATCCGCGCCGCGATCCGCTGCTGGCTGCGCCTTACGACCGGAACTCGCTGGCTGAGAAAGCGAAGAACAAGCAGCAGCTGCAGACGACGCTGGGGCTGAAGGAGGACGGCCGGGCGCTGTTGTTCACCGTCGTGAGCCGGCTCACCAGCCAGAAGGGGCTGGATCTGCTCCTTGGCGCACTGCCGGGAATCATTGCGCAGGGAGGGCAGCTGGCGCTACTGGGATCCGGCGACCCGGATTTGCAGGCCCGTTTTCTTGCCGCTGCGGCGCAATACTCCGGGCAGGTGAGTATCCGGATCGGTTACGACGAGGCGCTGTCGCATCAGATGATTGGCGGCGCCGACGTCATCCTGGTGCCCAGCCGTTTTGAACCCTGCGGTCTGACCCAGCTCTATGGCCTTCGCTACGGCACATTGCCGCTGGTTCGTCGCACCGGCGGACTGGCGGATACCGTCGCCGACTGTTCGCTCGAAAACCTTGCTGACGGGATCGCGAGCGGATTTGTGTTTACCGACAGCGAGACTGAATCACTATTACATGCCATCCACCGGGCCTTTGTCCTGTGGTCCCGTCCATCGTTGTGGCGGTACGTGCAACGTCAGGCAATGAGCATGGATTTTAGCTGGCAAATTGCCGCTAAGTCTTTCCACCAGTTGTATCAGCGTATTATTTAATTGCTACGGATAAGAAAAATGGAACCACGCTTAAGTTATATTTCACCCAGTCTGAATGAAGAAGCGCTACAGCATGCTATCGCTTATAAGCTCATGTTTATTCTTGGTAAAGATCCCTCACTTGCCAATAAGCATGAATGGCTCAACGCCACGCTGTTCGCCGTGCGCGATCGGCTGGTAGAACGTTGGCTGCGGGCGCATCGGGCGCGGATCTCGCAGCAGGCCAGGCAGGTTTATTATCTGTCGATGGAGTTTCTCATCGGCCGTACCCTCTCTAATGCCTTACTGTCGCTGGGCATCTATGAGGATGTGAAAACGGCTCTGGCAGGGATGGGGCTGGATCTGGAAGAGCTGATTGATGAGGAGAACGATCCGGGGCTGGGCAACGGCGGTCTCGGTCGTCTGGCGGCCTGTTTTCTCGATTCCCTGGCCACACTGGGGCTGCCAGGCCGCGGCTATGGTATCCGCTACGACTACGGTATGTTCAAGCAAAACATCATCGACGGCCGGCAGATGGAGTCACCGGACTACTGGCTGGAGTACGGTAACCCGTGGGAATTCGAGCGCCATAAAACCCGCTATACCGTGCGCTTTGGCGGACGTGTTCAACATGAGGGCAAAAACTCACGCTGGCTGGAAACCGAAGAAATTATTGCCGTGGCCTACGATCAGATTATCCCGGGTTATGACACCGATGCCACCAACACCCTGCGTTTGTGGAGTGCCCAGGCCAGCAGTGAAATTAATCTCGGTAAATTTAACCAGGGGGACTATTTCGCCGCCGTGGAGGATAAGAACCACTCTGAGAACGTTTCCCGCGTGCTTTACCCGGACGACTCGACCTATTCCGGGCGTGAATTGCGCCTGCGTCAGGAGTATTTCCTTGTTTCGGCGACGGTACAGGACATCCTCACCCGTCATTACCAGCTGTATCAAACCTATGACAACCTGGCGGATAAAATTGCTATCCACCTCAACGACACCCATCCGGTGCTGTCGATCCCGGAGCTGATGCGTCTGCTGATTGACGAACACCGCTTCAGTTGGGATGACGCGTTTGAGGTGACCTGTCGGGTCTTCTCCTACACCAACCATACCCTGATGAGCGAAGCGCTGGAGACCTGGCCTGTCGATATGCTGGGGAAAATCCTGCCGCGCCATTTGCAGATTATCTTCGAGATTAATGACTATTTTCTGAAAACGATGCAGGAGCACTATCCCGATGATATGGCGTTGCTGAGCCGGACCTCGATTATCGATGAGTCCAACGGTCGCCGCGTGCGGATGGCCTGGCTGGCGGTAGTGGTCAGTCACAAGGTTAACGGCGTGTCGGAACTGCACTCCCGGCTGATGGTGGAGTCGCTATTTGCCGATTTCGCCAAAATCTTTCCGCGACGCTTCACCAACGTCACCAACGGTGTCACGCCCCGCCGCTGGCTGGCGGCCGCTAATCCGTCCCTTTCCGGGGTTCTGGACCGTTATATTGGCCAGACCTGGCGCACAGATTTAAGCCAGCTGAGTGAACTGGGGGAATATCAGGATTATCCGCTGGTTAACCAGGCCGTCAGCGAAGCCAAACTGGCGAATAAACAGCGGCTGGCCGATTATATTGCCCGCCAGCTGGGGGTGGTGGTTAATCCGAAGGCGCTGTTTGATGTGCAAATTAAGCGCATTCACGAATACAAACGCCAGCTGATGAATGTGCTGCACGTGATCACCCGCTATAACCGTATCAAGGCTGACCCGCAGGCCGACTGGGTGCCGCGAGTGGTGATTTTCGCCGGCAAAGCCGCATCCGCTTACCACACGGCAAAACAGATAATCCATCTGATTAACGATGTAGCCAAAGTCATCAACAGCGATCCGCAGATCGGCGACAAGTTAAAAGTGGTGTTCATTCCCAACTACAGCGTCAGTCTGGCGCAGACCATCATTCCGGCCGCGGATCTTTCTGAGCAGATTTCGCTGGCAGGGACCGAAGCCTCCGGGACCAGTAACATGAAATTCGCCCTCAACGGCGCGCTGACCATTGGCACGCTGGACGGCGCCAACGTTGAAATGCTGGAGCACGTGGGGGAGGAGAATATCTTTATCTTCGGTAATACCGCCGAACAGGTTGAGGCGCTGCGCAGCAACGGCTACCAGCCGCATGATTACTACGACCATGATGAAGAGTTGCGCCAGGCGCTGACCCAGATGGGGACCGGGGTGTTCAGCCCACAGGAGCCGGACCGCTATCGCGGTCTGCTGGATTCGCTGATTAACTTTGGCGACCACTATCAGGTTCTGGCCGATTACCGCAGCTATGTTGACTGTCAGGACAGGGTGGATGCGCTCTACCGAACCCCGGAAGAGTGGACCGCCAAAACAATGCACAACATTACCAACATGGGCTATTTCTCATCGGACCGTACGGTGCGGGAGTATGCGCAAAAGATCTGGTATATCGACAAAACGCAGCTCTAGGCCACATTCACGCCCCCGGGAGCGCCGGGGGAAAGGGGGGCACCATCGGTGAGCGACCCAGCAGGAACACATTAATAAGCCTGACGGATATGACAGGAGAGAAAAATGACGGACAGTAAACGCGCAGGGGAGCCTGCGCAACAGAGTGATTTGATTAACGTCGCTCAGCTGACCGCGCAGTACTACGTACTGAAGCCGGAAGCGGGCAACGCGGAGCATGCGGTGAAGTTTGGCACCTCTGGCCATCGTGGCAGCGCAGGGCGCCATAACTTCAATGAGCAGCATATTCTGGCGATCGCTCAGGCGATTGCGGAAGACCGCGCGAAGAACGGGATTACCGGTCCCTGCTACGTAGGTAAAGATACCCACGCGCTCTCCGAACCGGCCTTTATTTCGGTTCTTGAAGTGCTGGCAGCCAACGGCGTTGATGTTATCGTGCAGGAAAACAACGGTTTCACCCCGACGCCGGCCATTTCCAATGCCATCCTGGTGCACAACAAAAAAGGCGGTCCGCTGGCGGACGGCATCGTGATTACGCCGTCGCATAACCCGCCGGAAGATGGCGGTATCAAGTACAACCCGCCGAACGGCGGCCCGGCGGATACCAACGTCACCAAAGTGGTCGAGAATCGCGCTAACGAACTGCTGGCCTCGGGTCTGCAGGGCGTCAGGCGCCTCTCCCTCGATGCGGCACTGGCATCCGGTCATGTCAAAGAGCAGGATCTGGTGCAGCCGTTTATCGAAGGGCTGGCGGATATCGTCGACATGGCGGCGATTCAGAAAGCCGGCCTCAGGCTCGGGGTCGATCCGTTAGGGGGTTCCGGTATCGAATACTGGAAACGCATCGCCGAATACTACAAACTCGATCTGACTATCGTCAACGATCACGTCGATCAAACTTTCCGCTTTATGCATCTCGATAAAGACGGCGCCATTCGCATGGACTGCTCTTCGGAGTGCGCGATGGCAGGCCTGCTGGCGCTGCGCGATAAGTTCGATCTGGCGTTCGCTAACGATCCGGATTATGACCGTCACGGCATCGTCACGCCGGCAGGTCTGATGAACCCGAACCACTATCT